>JAJZQG010000070.1 GCA_021847645.1 Myxococcales bacterium | reverse complement strand
TGCCAGCGCCCGTCGCGCCGGCCTCTGCGACTGCGCCCGCCCCGGCGTCGCCGGTGATTCCGGGCGGCAGTCCGTTCGTGAGCTGAGGTGGAGCCCGCATCGCCAACCCGTGTGCGGGGAAGGGAGCCGGAACAGGCCGATTGCAACGTCGCCATCCCTCCACGCGGTGCTGGCGGATCGCCGCGTGAGCGCCGGCCAGGACGCCGAGCTCGGCGCGCTGTCGATGGACGCGTTCCTTCGCAAGACCGGGCGTCGCAACCTGGCCGCGTCGCTCAACACGCTGCTGAAGTCAGCTACGTTTGCGAGTGGGAGACAGGGTAGTTGCCGACGGTGGTCGCTGGCTCAACTCGTTTCGCGTCGGGCTGCCGGACACTGCGAACGCTGGCATGGGATGGGCGGAGGCGCGTTCGGTCTGCAGCGCGGTCGGTCTCGACCTGTGCACCGAAGACCGATGGCTGATGATGGTACCGATGCATACTGGGCCTTCCTCACGCGTCTCGCTCGCGGCTGCGGTGCCGATCGCTGCGGCCGCGTCCTACGGCGGCTGCACGACCGAAGATGCGCCATCGGTCGCGACCAACGCCAACGGGGGCTCCAAGGACAGGGGCACGGGCGGCTAGGCTGGAGGCGCCGGCGGCATGTCCGGGGTGCCCGAAGGTGCACCGTGGCCAGATGCCCCAGACACGGGCGGCTCCGGGGGAACGGGAGGCACCTCGACTCGCGGCAACGGCGGAAGCGGCGGCACGGCCGATGGTGCGCTGATTGCCGGCGGCCGGGCCGGGGCTTCGTGGGCCGTGTGGCGTTGCACGCTGGCCGGCAATTGCCCCTAGCGTACCCCGAGGTTGGTGACGCGGGTGGGGACGTCACGTCGTGATGCTGCGGCCTGGTGGGCTGGCTCGACTCGAGCCGCTGGCCAGCGCGCGTACCAACCCGAATGCAAGGGCGCCCGCGGCCACCGGGGCGATTAGCAACGCGGCCTGGAGCAGCCCGACCGAGAGCCCCAGCTCGGCGTGATAGCCCGCCATGCTGGCAGTCGCCACAAACGACAGCAGCCACACCGTCACGCCAATGCGCGCCGGATGCTCCAGCGGCGCCTCGAGGTATCGTCCTTTTCTGCTCGATCGGTCCACGAACGGCAGCGCGACCCCCGCGGCGACGATGACGCCGGGGATCATCATTCCCCCAATGACCTCGGGCCCGAACGTTTGGCCAAGGATGGTGAACGTCCACGACGATGGAATGAGCTCGAGGATCCCGTAGATCCACAGGAAGTACCAATCAGGCTTGACCGAGGGTGTGGAGGCGGTGGGGGGGCCGAAGACCTGGACCGGGTGCGGGTTGGCGATTCCCGCGACGACGAACAGCACGGCAAGATAGATGAAGAATAGAGCGCTCATCATGAGCGCTTGCTGGGGAACGAGCGGCACGCCGAGAATCTTGTGCGGCGCCACGACCCGGGCATACCGAGGCTGGGTGTGCTTCTGCTTGATCACGATGAGCAGATGCAGGCCCAGCAGCAAGCCGAGCACCAGCGGCAGCCACAGAATGTGCACCGGAAGCATGCGCGGCAGCGAGTAGCTCGTCGGATACTCGCCTCCGAACATGACGCTCGCGATCCACGAGCCGACCCACGGAATGGCCGACGCTATCCCGTAGCCGATGTGCGTTGCCGTCACCGCGTATGCGTCGTCGGGAAGCGCGTAGCCAACGAACGACGTCATGACCGTGACTCCGAGCAACGCGAGGCCGATGAGCCAGTTGGGCTCGCGTGGATTCTTGTACGCGCCGGTCAGAAGCACCCGCAGAAGATGCAGGACCACGCCAGCTACGAGCACGTGCGCGGACCAGTGATGCACTCTGCGGAGCAGCGCGCCGAACGGCAGGGAGTCGATGTACACGATCGATGCGTAGGCGGCGGGCACACTCTGTCCCGACAGCGTCACGTGCCGGGACGACCCCTCGTAGTACAGCGAGAGGAACACGCCCGTGAGCACGAGCGTGATGAATGCGAGCAGGTTGATCTCGCCCAGGAAAAACGAGTGGTGAACCGGAAACGACTTGTGCAAGAGCTTCTTGTTCAGCCTGGTGAGGTCAAGACGCTCGTCGAGCCAGCTGCGCATGGCTCACCTCCCCTGCCCTTGTGGTTGGACCATTCGGTCGCCCTTCACGCCTGGCATCCAACCGTGGTCAAGAACCCGCTGCGCACGACCAGCTCCCCCTTGGGCCCGAGCTCGATCGGAAGGATGGGAAGCGGGCGAGGCGCCGGCCCCGAGAGCACTCTGGCCCCGTCCCATGGATCGAAGTGCGACCTGTGGCACGGACACACCAAGTAGCCGTGCGGGTCGCCGCCCTGCGGCCTGGGCACCCAATCCGAGACGGTGCAGCACAGATGCGTGCATGTCGCCGCGTACGCAGCCACTCGTGCGGCAGTATGCTTGCGCTCGGCGTCGGTGAACCAGCTGTCCGCAGCAGCACGCACCAGAAGAATGACGTTGTGAGGGTTCGCGTTTCGGATCGTCTCGTTCTTCGGATCCATCGGCCACGCCAGCACCAGCGGTCCGCCCGTCGGCACGTCGGCCGCAGCGATGATTTGCCGCTGGTGCGCGCCTTGCGCATACACCAGCCGATCGCCCTGTTGAGCGGGCTTGTCGGCGAAGCTGATCTTGACCCTGGGCTTGAGCTCGGCGGCCACAGCCAGAAGCGAGGCTCCGGCCAATCCGAGCCCGGCTCCCATTCCTGCCAGAAGCAGGGTGCGACGGGAGCGCTGCTCGTCCGACTCACCTCGTGCGCTCACCACGGCACCTCCGACTGCTCGTTTTCGGCCACGACCTCGTCGCGTACCGTTACCTTGCGCACCAGCACGACCAGAAGCGCGGCTGTTGCGAACATTCCCCCGACGAGAACGCCTTCGAGAGCGATGTCACTCGGGCCTCGGGGCGTGGCACGAACGAAGATTCCCACGAAAAGGCCAGCGAGCACCACGAGCACGCCGGACAAGAGCAAGCCGCCAATCACCGCGCCAACGCCCAGGCGTGGAGCTCGTACGCGCGGACGAAGCTCGGTCCCCTCGAGCAGGATGGAGACGAACCCGATTGCGCCGTAGATAAGCAGCAGCATCGCGAACGCGACCACGGCGATGCGCAGCGTCGACAGCGCTTCAGGGGCATTGCCCGTGACAAGTGCGACATGCCTGCCCTCGAGGTAGCTCGACAGGAACAGGGCTGCCGACAGCAGCATAGCGAGAAACGGAATGCCAGGGTGGTTGCGATCCATGTCCGCGCCTGCCTAGCGTTGCTTCTCGACGTGGTCCGGGCTCACCGGCGCGAACCGGTTGCCGAACTCGCCGCGCACGTAGCTCACCACGGCCGCGATCTGCTCGTTGGAGAGCAATCCAAACGACGGCATTCCCACGGTGTAGGTATTGCCTTCGACGGTCACCGGCCCTGTCTTGCCTACCAGCACGGCGCCGATAACCAGGTTGACGTCTTTCAGATTCGGGTTGTGGGCCAGCGGAGCATACAGCCCTGCGCGCCCCTGTCCCTGGTCTCCGTGACAAGCAGCGCAGTTCTGCGCGTACACGTTCTTGCCTTCCTCCAGCAGTGCCCCGCCATCCGAAACTGCCTCCGCGCCGGCGTCCAGCGCCGTGCCCAGCGGGGGCGCGGCCGCCGCAGACACAATGCTGCTGACCTGGCGCTCGGAGACGCCACCATACGCGTTGCCCAAGTCGTTGCGCACGAACGTGGCAATCGCTGCCGCTTCACGTGCAGACAACGACGCGAATCCGGGCATCTGGCCGTTGTAAGTCTGGCCCATTACGGTGACCGGCCCCGATTTGCCGTCGTGCATCACGCGGATGACGAACGTCGCATCTGCGAGGCTCGCGTTGTGTGCCAGCGGAGGAAAGGCGCCGGGAACACCCTCGCCATTCGCCCCGTGGCACGGAGAGCAATGCTGCGAGTACAGGCTGCTTCCGTCTGCGAGCAGAGTCTGGTTGACGGGTGCCGCGGAGCTTGGAGGGGCCACCGCCGAGGCGCTCGCCGGCGCGGAAGCCGAAGACGCGGAAGCCGCAGGAGCCGCCTCGGAGAGCTGCTTCGGTGCGGGTGCGATCAGAACGAACAGCAGCCAGATGCCTCCGAGCACGACAACGGTCGTCAGGGCGTAGGGCCAGATACGCGGCCGGCGTGAACCAGGCGCGCCCCTTGCGCCGACCAGATTCACATCCGCCTCGATCATGCCCTGGAGGGGAATCTCCGCTTCGAGTCCGTCGATGACGATCCGCGGCAGGTTGTCCACCGTGAAGGACTTGGTCTGCTCGGCTCGTCGCCCCCCTCGAAATAGCGTGACCAGCCTCAGTGTGTGCTCGCCGTCGGCCAGCTGGTGCGTGTCGAGACGAAGCTTGTAGGGCGGCTCCGTGAGCACGTCGGTGGGCTCCTTTGCGCCGTCCACGTAGATCTCGATGCGTTCCACACCACCGGCCATGACGATCTTCCCCCTGGAGCAAGCTCAGCCCTGGAAGCCACAGGTCTGCAACGAGTTGACTCTTTTTGGGGCCTCATGGCTAGCCTCGCAAGCTGTGCGCTTCGATTTGTTCCGCGTCCAATCTGGACGTCGGCACCGTCCGGACTCATGGCTAGCTGCTAGCCTCGCAAGCTGTGCGCTTCGATTTGTTCCGCGTCCAATCTGGACGTCGGCACCGTCCGGACTCATGGCTAGCTGCTAGCCTCGCAAGCTGTGCGCTTCGATTTGTCCTGGCCGCGCGGGCCTCTGGGTCGACGTCTCGGCGACATGCCCAAGCCTTGGAGCCTCGTCACCGGGCGCAACCGTCGATGAGTTCGGTCATCCAACCCCCCGCCATTGCGCCACGTCCGGCGGGAGGACGCAGCTCGGCCGCGGCACGAAGGGGGGCAGCCCTTGAATCCGGCGTCACGAGGTCCAATCCAAATCAAGCAGGGGCCGCAGCAACACGTGAGTAGCGCCGGACATGGCCCCTCAGGACACGACCCATCGGGCTTCAACGGGGAGAAGGCAATGAAAGCAAGCTGTGTCGTTCTCGGAGCGCTCGCGCTGCTCGCAAGCCGCCCGGCCTGGGCCCAGAAGCGTCCAGAGCCCGAGCCGACCGTGACCAAGGAGCAGTACGAAGCGCAGCAGAAGGAGCTCGAGAAGCTGCGAGCCGAGCTGGATCAGCTCAAGAGCACCACCGAGCCGAAGGCCGAGGCTCGAGCGCGCATTCGCGTGTTGCAGGAGCGCATTGAGACGGTGCAACGACGCGAGCTCGCACGACAGCGCTGGCTGCGGACGCAAGAAGAGCACCTGCGCCTGGTCAATCAACGGCTTCGAAAAGCCGAAGCCGAGATCCGAGCCCAGAGCCCGGGCACAACCAAGCTCGTGCTAGCAGGAGACATGAGCGGCAGCTTCGTCTATCCCCGCCACGGCTCAAGCACCTTCGGCGTCGGCTTCAGCCCCCTGTTCCTGTGGGAGCTCGATCCCAGAATCCTGGTCGAGGCAGGTCTCGACATGGCTCTGACCAATGATCCGAACGGCGACAACCCATCGACGGACCTCGATCTGGCGCTCATCAATCTGTCATACATCATCAACGACTACCTGCTCGTGGGAGCGGGGCGGTTCGCGACGCCTTTCGGCTTCTATCACACGCACCTCGATCCGGGTTGGATCGACAAGCTGCCCGATGATCCACTGCCGTTTGGGGACGGCGGGATTGCAGCGGATACGAGCGTGGGCGTGTTCGCCACGGGCGCGGTGCCTATCGGCCCGGTGCTGCTCAACTATGGCGCGTACGTGGACAATGGGCCGACGCTAATCATTGACGATCCAGTCGCTGCGGGGAGCTTGAGCTTCGAGAACTTCGTGGATCCGAACAAGAACAAGGCCGTCGGCGGGCGCGTGGGGTTCGTGCCCTTTCCCGAGCTGGAGGTCGGCTATGCGATTCAATACGCCCGGGTCAATCCTCCAGGCTTCGAGACCGTGCATTCCCTGCTGCAGGCCGTGGACCTCAACTACGTGCAGATTCTGGGCTGGCTCGCCGGCCGGGTAACGGTGGGGGGCAGCTGGGTGTGGTCGCGGGTGGACCGGGCCACCTACGACCCGGGCGGGTCGCTGGGCTTCGGCCCCCTGCGCTTCAGCAATCGCCGCAATGGAGGGTACGGCCAGATTGCGTACCGGCCGTCACGCCTCGGCATTCCCGTCGTTCCCAACCTCGAAGCCGTGTTCCGCTACGACCGGCTCGACGTTCCAGCGGCAGCTCCGGGAGGCGGGCTCGATCAGCGCTACTCGCCCGGACTTCTCTACTGGTTCACACCGTCCACGGTGCTCAAGGCGTCGTATGACTTCGACAACAACGACGCGGGACCCGACCAAGACATGCTGCTAGTGCAGTTAGCGGCAGGAATGTGAAAGGAGCCCAAAGATGAAGCTCGACCCTGATCCCCTCCGCGCTCTCTCGACGATTCTGGCCGTCGTCATCATCGGCGGCAGCGCGGCCGTCGCTTGTGCAACCACCCGCGCAACGACCGATCCTCCGGCGCAGCCGACCCCCATGCAGGCGGCGGCCGACCCTCCGCCGAAAGCCAGCATCGACCGAGGCAAGCAATTCTTCTCCACGGAAGGATGCGACGCGTGTCACATGGTCAACGGCAAGGGCGGCAAGGTCGGCCCGGACCTGTCGGATGAAGGCACCAAGGGCCACAGCCGAGAGTGGCTCTCGGTTCAAATTCGCGACCCGAAGAAGCACAAGCCCAACTCGATCATGCGCTCGTACGCTGATCTGCCCGACTCCACGGTCTACGACCTCGTGAGCTACCTGCTCAGCCTGGGCCAATCGCAGTCGACCTCGGCCGAGCAACAAGAGCCGGCCCCGGTGGACGCGGAGGCAGAGGCGAAGGTGGCGATGGCCACGCGAGCGCCCTCCCCGCCTCAGACGGCGAGCCCCAGTGGAGCAGAGCTTTGGTCAGCCAACTGCGGGCGGTGTCACAACCTGCGGTCGCCTCAGGAGTTCACCCCTGCGCAGTGGGAGGTCGTCGTGCACCACATGCGCATGCGAGTGCCGCTGACCGGCGAGCAGCAGAGCGCAATCCTGCAGTTCTTGTCGCAGCGCTGACCAGCGGGGTTGAGCGCGGGTCGCTCAGGCTCTCACACCGCTCATGGCCGACCCGCATGAGCGCGCACGGCCGCACGCAGCACCAGCCCAATGCCAATGACGAGCCCTGCTCGCCACAGCTCGTGCCACGACCCGCCCAACTACTGCTTGGACTTGAGCTTCGACTCGTTGTCCCGGATGAAGGCTCGGATCTGGTCGCCCATGTCGAGCAGCTTCGTCCACTGCTCCTGGTAGAGTGTGACCGGGAAACGCCCCAGGCCGTAGACCGAGACGGCACCCTTCTCGCTGACCTTGATGGCCACGGCAGGGGCCTTTCGGCTCTTGAGGGCTTCGTTCTCCGCACGCAAGCGCTCCAACTCGGCCTTCATCTCGTCTTCGGTTGCCATCACGTTCCTCCAGAATTCAAGGCGACGTCTGACGTGTACCCGCTCGGCCATGGCGCCGCAAGTCACGACCCAAAGCGCTTCGGGGCCTCACGTTCCCTGCCCGCTGAGCTTGACCTGCACAAAGACGACGACCAGGTGATTCTGAACACGCTGCGCCGGGTCCTGCCAGGGCGGTCGGCAGCTTCTGCCAACCGTCGGAGTGTCGGGAAGGACGAGGTCGGTGGGTTTGATCACATAGCCCCCTCCGTCATGACCGTCGCGTACTCGCTCATGCTCTTCAGCCAAACACCAGCACTGCCAGTTGGCGCGCTTGCCTCGAGACGTTGCCCGGCTAACGGCAGGATATCGTCCCAGCACTGGCTGAGGTGCTGCCAAGAAAAGCGACGCGCCGGCGGTGGTGTTCGCAACGGGGCGCCTGCCTGCGGCATCGAATCGAAAACTAGAGGCACCACCAACCGCAGCCGACGCAACCTTCCCTCGGGGAGCGACGCGGACAGCCACGGCGGGCGGTGTCCCTCGACGAAGTGGGCGAGCATTCGAATCAGGGACCAACCATCATGCCAATGTCCGTCGTCATGGCAGCCGGCGGGGGCGACTTCGACCCGATTGCCACCACCGTTCGGCAATCTGCCCAGCACTTCCAGCTCGTGCATGCGCTCCCGTCACTGCGCAAAGCTGTCGGCGTTCTGCGCCGAGACCGGCCGACGATCTTCCTGATGGGCCTGGACCTGCCCGACACGAGCAGCCTGGAGCTCATCCGCACCGTCAGCCAGGAGCTGCCCACGCGCGTGGTAGTGATGTGTCGACGGACGAATGCCGGAGCTGCCATTGAGGCGCTACAGGCGGGCGCGGCGGGCTACATCTTCACGGGCACCGACGACTACGACGTTGTGCGGTTGCTGAAAGCCGCGGCAGCTTGACGGGCGGGGGGCGCCCGGCCGGATAGCCCACTACGGGCCGTCTCGGCCGCGAGAATGGCAGATCCTACGGGACGCCGTTCTCGTTACTGTCGTTGGGATCGGGGTGCGTTCGGCGGGTACCGGGGGGAACGCGCCGCGCGCCCCGATCCCACCAGGGACGGCCGATTGATCGGGCTGGTGTCCGGCATCGTCCGAAGGTGCCATGTCGGGCCCCGGGACCGTCGTGACGATCTGCTGTTAGTCCCTTATGGACGAAGTCTTTGGCTGATCTGCAAAGAAATCGCCGGGCCCAAAGCTCCCCTGTTTGGTTCCGGCTTGCCGGGACGCGCGGGGGTAGCGACCAACGGGAGCGTAGGGGCGAAGCCCCTGCAATCGGCGCCCGGCCCTGCCGGGTTAGGTCATCGACGGGGAAGCACGCGGGGGCCGCGACTGCTCCGCTCTATCTTCAGCCAGCCTGCTGGCCGTGCGGTGATGTGGCAGCGATGCCGCCATCGTGTCACGGGAGTCTGGCGCTCCGACACGGCTCGGCATCGCACTCCTTGCCGTTCACCCACGACTCCCGGTAGGTAGACCGCGAGACGATCCGCAAGGGACTGCATGAGGTCAGGACAGGCGTGGAGTGCGTCGATGGCCGGCGTGCCAACGGCGCCAAGTCCGCCGATGAGCTTTGGCCGAACCTGAGGGCGGACCTGAAGGACATCGTGGATGCGCAGTCGCAAACTGACCCACGGCTGCACACGACGCGGCCGTACCGGCGCATGAGCGTGCCGCTGGTTGTCGCGCAGCTCAAAGCACAGAAAAGCTACACGGAACGAGGGCTACCCAGCAACGAAACGATCCGGATTCTGCTCAACGCGATGGCCACGGCCATCGTGGATGCCGGGGCAGACATCAGGGCGGTGCAGGAGATCCGCGGGCACGCGTCCCTGGAGAGCACGCAGGTCTACACCCACGTTTCGATCCAGAGGCTGCGGGCCGTCCACCAGGCCACCCATCCAGCAAGCACGAAGAAGTCCGGCGAGGGCGCGACGGCCATCGAGGGTGACGCCAGGGCCGACCAAGCCGTCGCTGCCGGATTCGCGGCCTGTCACGCCCACGTCGGGTATGCTTCGAGCCCGACATGCTGAGCGCGCTCGCGTGGTGGCGCGACCACTACCGCGCGAAGGCGAAGCACGGCGAGCCGTTCTTCGTCCGGCCCGATCGATCACGCTTCCGCGTCGGCGGCCTGCGCAAGCGCTACCGCGAGCAGCACCTGGCCGAAGCCGGCATCACGCGTGCGGACCTGTTCCCGAAGCGCGGCAACAAGACGCGCATCGGCATCCGCGTGCACGATCTGCGCGCGGCGTTCGTCACGTACTCGGTCGCGTCGGGGAGCACCGAGGCCTGGGTGGCCGACCGGACGGGCCATTGGTCGCCGCAAATGATCGCTCCCTATCGACGGAGGGCTCGGACTGTGGCAAGAGTCGGCCACCGAAACCTGGCCCCGATGGATCATCGCGATCCCCGAGGCCAGGGCAGGGAAGCGAAGCCGACCTGCGAACGGATGAGCAAACCCGAACCTTGACACAGCGAGTCGCGTCGACGATAAGCCAGCCGAAAACGACAAGTCAGGGCCAATAGCTCAGTCGGTAGAGCTGCGGACTTTTAATCCGTCGGTCGAGGGTTCGAGTCCCTCTTGGCCCACCCGACAAAAGAAGGCGCTTTCGATCAATTGCCGTCCCGCGTCATCGAAGTGCGCCACATGCTGCGCCACATGACAATCCGTAGGTCGGTCGGGTAGGGGTGCGCGCGGAAGGGGGATCGGGTTCGCTGCGTCAACGCGCTCCCGTTGCTCCGTCGGTGCCGTCGTGCGGGTCGGCTCTTGTGGTGTCTCGCTCTGCTCCGCTTCGTCGGGGCGAAGCTCCGGGATCGCCAGATCCATCGGCTCGAATCCCGAGCATCCGACTTCGGCAACGGTGCGCGCGGCTCGCGCGTAGCGATCAACCATCTGGCTCGAACGATGCCCGGTGCGGTCCTTCACCCATCGCTCGCTCTTGCCCGTCGCAAGAGAGACGGTCACGAACGTCGCGCGAAGGTCGTGAAGCCGGATCGGCAACCGCACGTTGTCTGCCGCCGGGGCTTTCTCCCCCGGCGTGAAGTCCTTGCGCCGTCGGCACCCCGCGCGAAGCCGTTGCCCTTCGACCGGGAATAGCTCCGCTCGCGTGACGCCTGCCATGCGAAGGTGCTCGCGGAAGATGTCCGCTTCGACCGTCGTGCCGTTCTCGATGCGATGGCCGTCGGAATCGCAGAACACCGGATCGGACGGCTCCGCGTCGGGGCGGTAGCGCTCCTTGTATCGCTTCAACGCCCGTGCAACCGACGGGTCCAGCGCCCACGCGCGGGGGTCGTCCGTTTTATTGTGGTCCAGCGTCACCGCGCCCCGCTGCAAGTCCAGGTTGGACCAGTCCAGGCCGGTTGCTTCCGAGATCCGCATCCCTTCCCGTGCAAGGAAGCCGTACAGAACCCGGCTGAACAGGGGCACGCGCTCCGCGCCAGCAAGCCGGGCTTCCTCGTCCGCGTACAGCCACGATTCCGCCTTGCGGTGCGTGACCTTCGGCAAGAACCCCTTGGGCAGCGGGTTCGCGTCGCGGAGCTTCGCCGGGTACACCGCGAGGTTCAGAACGCGGTTGAGCGCTTGGGCCACATGGCGCCGCGATGCGGATGAAAGGTCGCCCGGTAGCTTCGACATGACGCGCTCCGCGTCCGCCAGCGTGAACGACCGGATCGGCACGTCGCCGCAAACCGGGTAGACGTAGCGTTCAAGCCGGGCTTCGTCGTCGTCGGCGCTCCGCTTCTCCCGCACTTGATCGGGATGGTCCTTCGCGAGCTTTCCCGACGTCCAGCGTTGCGCGAAGGTCTTGAACGTCGGGCCGGCGGCTTCCTTCGCTTCCGCCGCCATCCTCTCCCGTTCCTTCGCGACTTCGGCCACGAAGCTCCGCGCGTACTGGTCAATCGCCGCCGGCTCGGTTCCGACGTCCGAAGGCAGGCGATGATCCCGCCAGCGCTTGCCGTCGCGGTAGCGGAGCACGAGCACCTTGCCGCTTCGGTCGGGCCGCTCGAACACCCACCACCCTTCACCACGCGGAAGGGCCGAATTCGCCGGTTGAGCTTGGGGCGCGTTGCTTCCCCCCACGATCCGCAAAGCACGTGTTTTCATGGGTTCCCCTTCGTCTTCCGAGGCTTGGGTTTCGCTGCCTTCGCCGTCCTCGCATTCGGCGCGAAGGGCGCAAGCCCGCGCACTTGCGCGGCGGAACGAATCAGCGAGCGAATCACCGACGCGGCGGAAACCCGAGTCACGATCCCGTGCTCGTCCACCGTCGCTTGCTGTTCGTTGATCATGAATTGCAGGGCCGCGAATTCGGCTTCCGTGAGCCGAACCATGATTGACGGCCCTCCGCGTGACGTGACGCTCGTTCTGTCCGCTTCCTTCTGTCTGCTCATGGGGTCAACGTAGCCCCTCCGAGCGATTGTGTAAAGCACAATGGTTCGTGTGCCATGGTTGGCATTCGAACCCATGCGGAAACGTGCTACACTTCGATCATGCCGCGCGAGCACGACGACAACGGCGACAACGGGATCGCGATCGCCCTCGAAGCATCCGCCGATCGGTGGGCGGAGCTTGACGGGATGATCATGCGCATCGCCTTGGATGCCGAAGCGCTCGCCGCCCGCCGGTCCTTCACGTGGACCGACTTCGCCCGCCACGTGAAGCGGCTCCGCGCCTTCGATCCCGACGTGTCCGCCTACGACTTGGGCGTGTTGAAAGCCCGGCTCCGCCCCCTCGTCGTGCATCGCCCGTCCTGAACCGCCAGGGCCGCGACAACGCGCCCCTTCGGGTTCGGTCGAAGGCTTCCCCCTGCCGATCACCCGAACGCGTTACGCGTCAACCTCGTGCCCGGAAGCGCCATGCACCGGGAGTCATCGCCCGACGGGCACGCCGAACACGTCCCTCAACCATGTGAGCGTGTCCGCCGGCGGCGCGACCGGAAGGCACTTCGCGAACACCCCGGCGTTGTAGAACGCCGTCCGGCACTTCTTCGCCGTTTCCAACGCTTCGAAGTCGCCGCCGAAGTGCGCGATCGCCGCGTCGAAGTTCACCAGGGCCGGCGCTACGAGCTTCTCCGGGCTGAACACCCCTTGCGACAGGATCACGCCGCTCGTCATGACGGCGCGCTGGAGCGCTTCGACCACTTGAAGGCTTGACGGGTGACGCGCGGGGGGAAGGGCTTGGTAGACGCCTTCGGCGACACGCGCCACGACTTCCGTCACACCACCCAAGCGTTGCGAAAGGACAAGCCCCGGCATCGCGATCCCCGTGCCTGCGAGTTGCCGAAGGTCGAAGGTCGCCCCGAGCACGGTACGAACGGCCCACCCCGCTTGCGGACGAAAGTCACGGATCATGACGGCACCTCCGCAACATACCGATCGCTTTCCCGCCAGACCCCACGGGAGTTGAGAACCTCCACCACCGTCGCCCGCGTCGCAGGATCGAACCATACCCTGCGTGATCCGCCGGTCTTGCGCTCCCCCTTCACCGGGTCGACTTCGAGCGTGGCCATGGCTGTAAGCTCCGCCGCCGTGAACCTCGCATCCCTTCGTCCCTTCACCGCCACGGACCGGGCCGGTTCTTCGTCCGGCTCCGCCGCCTCGCGATGCGTACCGCAACCGATGCAAAACCCGCCATCGTCGTCCGCGCGGATCACGTGACCACAACAAAGACATGTCCTCATTTCGAAGGCTCCAATCGAAGCGCGAACCCGTCGCGCCCTTGCGCCGCAGCAACGGCGCGCATCATCGTCCACGTGTAGGAAGTAGAAATCACCCCGGCGCCCACCACCCGCCGGGGGTCGAACCGTGTCGGTCGCGGTGTCCCCCAGCGGTGCATGACGAACGCGCCTCCCTCGCGTCCGTCCGACACCACGGTCCCCACCATTACCCGCCCGTCATCGAGGCGAAGAGAGGCAACGCTTCCCGCCGGGCAGACGTCCCACAAGCCTTCGCCGTCTTCGGGACGCAACGCCAACGGCGGGTAGTGCGGCGGAACGAACCACGCCTTCGGCACCGTGCGCCGGGGCTTGGGCTCGTCCGCCGGCATAGCCTTGAGCTTCCGACGCAGCGATGCCGCCGACTTCTCAAACGGTCCGCGCGGGAAGTAATGCCCCATCGGGCGCTACTCCGCCTTGAAGGGGATCGCTCCCACGCTGTCCCAAGCCGTGAGCCGGGGGAAGTTCCCCGCTACGAGCCAACGGGTCCACCACCCGTCGAACGGCTCGAATTGAGCCGGGGGTTTGTTCCCCCCGCTCATGTAGCGCCGCTGGAAGTCGGCGTTGCTCATGCCGCCGCCGATGCTCGGGTCCAACCCGATAACCACCTTGAACAACTCTTCGAGCTTCCCGACGCATTGCCGCGCAACGTGCAATTCGTCGGGAAGCCGGGCTTCCGCTTCGCGTTGGAAGCGACCCAAGAGGGCTTGCGCAAATTGCAGCTGTGACGTGATGTCCTGCCCGCGCGGCGTCGAACGGCGAAGCGGGGCCACCCCCTCCCGCAAGATGGTTTGAAGCCACGGCTTCGCAGCCGCTTCGTAAAGCTCCGCCTGTTCCAAGTCGCCCGTTTCGAGGCATGCACGGTAGAGTTCCGCAAAGGATTCGACCCCCATCGAGGCAACGTCTACCCGAAGGTTCGTGATCATCGCCTGTCGGGCGGCATCGTCGCCAACCCGCATGGCCAGCGGACGCTTCGCCCGAAGCTCCGCCTTCGAAAGCTCCCTCTGAACGTTCTTGATCGCCGCGACGGCGCCTTCGACGATCGCTTGTGCCTTGTCGCGGAACTGCCCTTCGACCCGCGAACGAAGCTCCGCCGCAGCCGCGCCCACAAGCCGGCGTTCCTCTGCCGCTTGCGCGTCCGCCCGATCCCTTGCCGTGGCGTACTGTCCGCCCTTCGCGCGTTCCTCGATTGCCGCCGATGCCGCCGCCTTTGCGACACGACCGGTGCGCCCAAGGTCGCCCCGCTCAACTCTCCAATACTGCAACATGCTTTGCTGTTGAAGCGCGATCGCACGCATTATCGCCGTGCATGCGCCGGTGATCGCCGTCTGCAAGCTCTCCGTCTCGCATTCAGCGGCCTTCGCCTTCACCTCGTCCACGCGAGCGGTCAACACCGCGAGAGCATCGCCGGGCTTGTGCGATCGGTGCGGTTGGGTCAATGCGCTGTTTGCCATGGTTCGTTGTCTCCTATTCGTTCTGCCACGTAGTTACATTGCAATCCTCGGGATTGCCTATCTCGCTGTCAGCACGGGAATCGATATCCCGCATTCCGTCGCGGGGTCGAATTCCCCCGCTTCGATCGCGTCCAAGTCGCTTTGCGTGAACTCGCCGCGCAACGCCCGCTCCCTTCTGGCCTCGAAGTGCTGCGGTGTTCCCACCGGAGGCTCGCAGGGTACGAATTCCCCGTTCGGCATTCGTCGCCGCCAAAGCACGCGCCCGTTCCACCCGGCGTCGTCCCGCCACATCTGCGGTACGGCTTCCACGTCGCCCGCCGGATCGAGCTTCGCCGCCGCTTCGCACAAGAGCGCAAGAACGTCCGCCCTATCGTCGTGTGAGCCCTTGCGCCTCGGGGCCGAATATCGTGCGCCTCCCGCCGGCAACCGTTCAACACGCAACTCCGACAGTTGCTTGACCGTTTCGGGGTCGTCCAAGAGTTGAATCGAGCGCGTCTTGAGCTTCGCCGCCAGCGCTTCGAAGCGGATAGACTGCGCGCCCGGCGCCATGCTCGCCACTTCGAGCACAAGCCCCCTCGCACGTAGCAACGCGGAAAGCCCTTGCGCCTCTCGACTATCGCCTATCACCTTGTGAACGTGGTAGCGCCTCGCGAGCGCTGCGATCGAGTCCGCGATTGCATCATAGTCGAGCTTGCCCTTTGCCCCCTTCAGACAATCAATCACAATTGAATGCAACGGAGGGGCATTCGCGCGCCACGAAAGCTCCGCATGCGCCACCCCCCAAACGTATTCGTCGATCCCTCCCGATGCATCCTGGCAAAGCGTGTAATGCACCCCCTCTTGCGGCGGTCGCTCCGTTATTCCGGCACTCACGCAAGACTGCACCGTAGAGCGCTCGATAAAGTCCGACTCGTTGTCAATGAACTCCGCCCCGAATTCCCGGCGAGCATTGTTCAGGTCGCGTGCGTACTCCCGAGCAACCATGGTGCGAGTGTACTCGTCGTCCCGCATCGTGCTTGTCGGAGCGTGGGCCACGAGCGCGCTAAGCGGCTTTCCGAAATTCGACGCCCAAAGGTCGTAGAGAAGCCCGGACGGTCCCCACGGCGTCGAAGCGATGATCAACTGCCCTTCGGGGACAATGCGGGGCAACAATGCCCTGTAGAGGTCAACGTCCGAAGTGTCGGCGCCTTCCGATCGGAAGAACGCGCATTCGTCCAGAATCGCGCCGATCAACGATCGCCCGCGAAGCGATGCGCCGCACCGCGCCGCCGGCACCGCTTCGATCGTCACGGTGAACCCGTCTTCCCGGCGGAGCGTCACCGAATCGATCGTCTCATGCACCACAAGCGCCGCAAGGCTCGGAACCGCCTCGATCGCCCCTGTCACGTAGCGAAGCGCCTGCCGCGCGGTGCGAAGGTCGAAGCTAACGATCAACCCGAACGCGACTTCCCCCTTTGCGAGCGAATGAAGGGGGACCGTCAACGCAAGGTGCAAGAGGCGAAGCGCCGCGAGGTAGGTCTTCCCCGACCGCGCGCCGGCAACGATCACCGCGACCGTGCGGGCGATTGCCTGCACGGTCCCCACGTCGCCGAATAGCTCCAACGCGATCGCCCGATCATCGCCGCCGAAGTCCCCCGGCTCCCGCCCGTCGAACATGACGGAGCAAAGGATTCGCTGCGCCCGCGTCAACGTCACGGCGAGCACCCCGGCAACGAAGGCGAGGAACCCGGAGGCGCCCACCTTCGCCGGCTCCCGGCGCCGCCTCACGCCGTCACCTCGCCCGCTTGCGCGTCCGCCGGCTCGCCCCCGACAACCCCGAACCCGGTCACGTCCGCCAACAAGACCTTGGTTCCGTACGCGTCTCCGCGCGCGAGGATCACGAACGCGGCGGAAACGAGCATCGGCACCCCGACCGCGATCGTGCGGTGTCCGTCGAAGGTCGCTTCGCAGAACACCTTGTCTCCCCGCTTCGCCGCCGCGATCAACAGGGTCCGAAGTTCCTCCCGATTGACGTTCACGGCGACACCCCTTCCGAGCAATGCCGCGCGAATTCGCCAGCGCGGAAAAGGAAACATGCTCCCCACGTCCGCCGGAACCTCATGCGGGCAATCGCGTCGTCGGGAAGCCCTTCCACAAGCTCCGCTGAAAGCGGGTCGCGAAGGTCGAACACCCCGTCAATGCCCGTGTCCTGGTACCCCGGCGCACCGCGAAGAGCCGCCCGAAGGTCGCCGCTCTTGCGCGCGTCGTAAATCCGCAACCGAAGTTCGCTCATGTTCCACCACCTTCCTTCATTCGCTTCGCCCGCTCCGCGTCCGCTTGAATCCGCCGCATCCTTCGGACCGCTTCGGGAGGGGGGCCCGCCGTTGCGTCCCTCACCACCCGCGTCCCGCTCCGCGCAATGTTCGCCTCGCGAAGCGCCGCCGCTTGTCGCCGGGCAATCTCCGCCGCGTCCGGCCTGTCCGTCGGGTCGAACCCCGATGGCGCAGTCCCCTCCCCACCGACCGCCACGGAAACACGTGTTTCCGTCGTCGCGTTGCCCGTGTTTTCAAGGCCGAATGGATCGGGGTTCCTGCCGTCGCTCGCGCGTCCCGTGTTTTCGCGCGCGAACGAATCGCCGGATTCGACACGCGACGATCGCGAAGGGAACCCTCGCCTGTTTCGCTCGCCTTCGCTCCCGAATGCGCCGGGGTCACGTCGAAACGAACCCTCGCCCGCGCCTTCGGTCGCCCTGTCCGTCGCCGGATAGTCGCCTTGTGCGGCTCGGAAGCCGCCGGTCAGTCCTGCCCCGGAACCGGCCCTTCCTGGCGTCGGGTCGTCCGCATGGTCCATGGGCCGGGCCGCGCTGTCCCCCGACGGTCTAGGGGTTGTTCTGCACAAATGCGCCTCCGACCCCGCGTAGCCCTCGGGGCGCCCCGAATCCCCGAGCGGGGGTGGGCGCCCCCCCGGCAAGGGAGCGCCCGCACGTGCCCCCCCTCCCGACTCGCCGTCGTCGGGGTCGCCGTCGTCGTCGAAGGCTTCGACCGCACGCGGAGCCGGAAGCATCGAAGGCCAAGGCGCCGCTCGGGGCCGCACGCTCGCCACCTTCGCCGCCATGTCGTGCGCCGTGACCGTCAAGCGCTCCGCGCGTTGCCCGTGCTTCGTCGCTTCGCCTTGCGCCGCGATGCCGCGTTCGGTGTCCAGGCCGGCGAGTAGCGCGCGACCGAACCAGAACGCCGCAAGGGCTTCGTGCGTTGCCGCGAGGGCCAGAAGCGAACGCACCGACGCGCTATCGGGAGCCGCCGATTCGGCGAGCTTCGCGCGAAGCAAGCACGCCGCGTCACCCGCAACCGCCATCGCTTCCTCGCTCGCGCCCGTGATGTAGCGCCCGGTGAGCTTCGCGAGGGCGAGCTTGATCCCCCGCTGCGTTCCTGCCCGGTTGCCGGGCTTGAAGCGGCCCGTAGCGTCGCGATCGCGGGCCCGATGGTCCGCCGGTGGGGCAACGCGAACCTCGCGCGCACGGGGCAACGTCGGGCGAGCCTTGCCGTGGGATGATTCGATGCTCACGGCGTCCCCCCGAAGGTGCGCACCACGCGGGAAACGATGGCGCCGCGCGTGTTCTTCGACGATTGCAGCACGTGCCACGGATTCATCATCCGCAACCCGGCTTCGAAGGTGAGCGTCGCGCCGTCGGCGGGGGGCTTCGTCCGGGTCGGCGCGCCCCGCGCCGCCGTGTTGCCCCCCCGCCCCGACCATGCCCCACCGATCGCGACCCACGCCGTCGCCTTGTCGTGCGAGCATCGCCCGCATGCGAAGGGAACCGTCGCCATTGCCGCCGCCGACCGATGAACAGATCGCCGCCGCGAAGGAAAGCGCTCGCCACGTCGCCGTGCAGCTTCGGGGGCACACGCAACTCGAACCGTTGTGGCGTGAGCTTCCGTGGGGCTCGCCGTTCTACATGGGGGCGCCGAAGCTCGAAGGTGAGCGTGCGCGAGCGTTCGAAGCGACGTGCAAGCGTTGCGATCGCATCGTGACGATTCGGCAGGGCGAAGACGGCGCGATGGTGCTCGAAGGTGACGCCTTGCACGAGCCGTGTAGGAAGTCCCGTTGAAGCGCTTGCCGGGTCGTGCGGAGGGTGGGTCGTCCGCATGGGTCTCCCCTACGGGGAGAGACCCAGTGCGACCCATCCCACGGCGACCCAAGCACACGACCCAGGGCAAAGCAGCGGGAGAATCAGAGCGATTCGAACGCGGTGGGTCGTCATGGGTCGGTGGGTCGCTTTCGAAAACGACCCACGACCCACCCCACGAACCAGAACGGGGCATCATTGCCTCACTTCCTTCGCATCGGCGAGCAACTCGCGGTTGAACTCGGGGATCGAGACGGACCACTTGCCTTCGCGCTCGTCGGCGAGCCCGGCATCGCGCAACTCTTCGAGCGCTCGCTTCGCGAGTAGGTTGGATTGCTTCGTTTCGCTTCGAATGGCCCGCACGGTGAGCGGGGCGGCATCGGCGCGCAGGACGTCCAGCACGCGAAGGGCGCTCTTGCTGAGATTCGAGCGCCCCGACGCTTCGCCTTCGAAACGGCACGACAGAACCGTCTTCGCGATGGTGTCGTCGTCGTCGTTGTCGTGGCGGATGTTGACGGTGAAGCGGTTGGCGATCGGATCGGCGCGTCGCAAGGTGCGCCCGATGGCGCCATACCAAGGCTGTTCTTCGTCGGTGCCCTCGAACACCAGATCGGCCCTTCCGCGAAGCGCCCGGTGCCCGGAGAACCCGCCCGACTTGTTCAGATGGTGCGCGATCATCACCGGGCAGTCGCCGAAGCGTCGGAAGGCATCGGCGCACCGCAGCGCTTCCAACACGGCTTCGCCGTCGTTCTCCGACCCGTTCAGGTGGTTGCGGAGCGGGTCCACGAGCACAAGTTCGGGCCGCGCGCTCCCAACGGCGCGAAGCACGCGCAAGAATGACTGGCTCTCCGCGTCCAACCACATGCCCGTCGAATGAAGGTGCCGAATGTGGGGCAGCACTTCGCGCGGATCGCGCCCGTGCGCCCTTGCGAGCCTCGCGATCCGCCGCGTGAACTCCGCCGGCCCGTATTCCGCATCCAAGGCGACCACGATCCCCGCGCGTCGCACTTCGAAGCGTCCAAGCCACTTGGTTCCGAGCACCGTCGCGACCGCCAGATCGTGCAGAACCCATGACTTGCCGCTCTTTTCGGGCCCGATGAATAGGCCGACGGGCGTGCCTTCGATCGCGCCTTCGGCGAACCAGTCACGCTCGCGTCCAAGGTCCGCGTAGGCGCCCAACAGGTCCGACCACTTCGCGTCGCCGGTCGTCGCGACCTTCGGCGCTTCGCCATTGACCCGCCGGGGAGCCGCTTGCGTTGTCATGCGCCCGCCCCGCGCCTTGCGGCTCGCCGGGCGGCTTCAATCGCGCGCGCTGCCGGAAGCTCCACCACGTCCGCCGTGCCTTGCACCGTCGCCGGGTCCGTCACCGCGCCTTCGGCGAGCAAGCGTTGAACCTCCGACACCGGAACGACGATCCGACGTCCGATCCGCGTCACCCGAAGCGAGCCCCGTGCGATCAACTCCCGAACGCTCGTGATCCCGACCCCCAAGCGTCGCGCGGCATCCCTCACCGATAGGCCGGCGGAGGGCTCCGCCGTGCCGTCGCGCGAGGCGATGCGATCGGCCACGCGCTCCGCGATCATGTCGGCGAGCGCATCAAGCACCGCTTCCAAGTCGGGCCGGCTCATGACTCGCCCCCGATCCATTCAAGAAGCGTCGCCGTGCCGGAATCGCCGAGCGGTCGCGGTAGGGCGCCTCGCACCGGCAGCACACGCGCCAGGGCGTCCACCGACACGCCAAGAGCCGCCGCGAGCATGGCAGCGCTCGCCGGCATGAGGCGCATTCCGCCGATCGCGCGATGGATCGTTCGCCGGGTGATTCCCGACACCCGCGACAACTCGCAGATCGTGGGGATGCCCCGCGCGAGCATCATCGCGCGCAGTTGCGCGCGCGGTTCTTCGGCCGTCGGGGTGGACTGAGGGACATAACGCCGTCGCCGCATGGGCAATGTGTCCCACGCTGGCGTTGACGCGGAATTGTTATCTGGAAAGTGTCGGCGTCGGCGGGTAGGTCAGGTTGTGGACACGCTTCGCGAGCAACGCGAGCCGTCGCGGTCCCTTCACGTCGTCGGGCATGTTGAACAGGGGAGCTTGATCGAGCGTCACAATCCCGTTCGGCGACTTCCACCCGCGAAGCATGAGCACAAGCGCGATTGCGCGCGTTGCCCGCGTCGGACCTACGACCGTCGCCGCGCAATCCACAACGGCGCGAAGTTCGTCCACGGCGCCGCGAAGGCTAGGGCGCCCACCGCGCGAAGCCTTGCGCTCGTCCAAGAGCAAGTCGGCGAGCAGACGAAGGCGATCGTCGTCCACGCCCGCCCGAGCAAGCTCCGCCCACACGGCGGCTTGATCGCGACGATCAAGCCCGAGCAAGTCGGCAAGTTCGTCGAACGCGCTCCCGACGGTGCGCCGCGCGGGAAGCGGGGGGCGCCCTCGTTTGCGGGGCGCGTCGGTGTGCTGTACCTTCGACATCGCCAAGTGTCCTCGCGGCTCGCCGGGCTCCACCCCGAGCGGGCCGCATCCTTGTGAGCCTACTCCGAACCCGATTCGGCTTCGAGCAACCGCAAGAGCCCCTCCGCCACGCTCGCCGCTTCCGCCCCGAGATCCGCCCGCGCGAGGGCGACCACGGCGCGCAGTCCACGGGTCAACGCCTGCCATGTGGCGGCATGTGGTGCGCATGTGGCAATGTGGTGCGGCATGGTGCGCGGCATGTGGTGCATGGGATCGGGGCGACTTTCGGCGGTAGTGCGCACCATTGCGTCAGAGCGAATTCGCCGGGAATTCATGTCGTCGGGGTGCGTCAAGAACCCGTCGCCGTCCCCTTTTAATCCGTCGGTCGAGGGTTCGAGTCCCTCTTGGCCCACCACCCCGAACGCGGCGCCCGCCCCAACGCGCGCCATGTGGCGAGCCGGACACGGCTCCGGGGCACGCGCCACACACCTCCCAGATCCTCGGAGCACGTCATCCGTACAACCTGCTGGATCGCAGAGCCCGGCCGGCTAGGCACGAGGCTTGCTCCCTTTGCCGTCGCAGGAGGTTTGGTCATGCGTCGCGTTGCTTCCACGCTCGGGGTGTTTCTCGCGTCCGCGGTCCTCTCGTTCTGCGCCGTGATGATGTTCGGCTGGCCGGCCGACACCTGGGCCGACGATGCGGAGCCCGCGCCGGTTGCGGCGGGCACCACGAAGATAGGGCCGCTGCTGGCTGCCAGCAGGCTCGTGCAAGACGATCGCGTCAAGGGCAAGTGGTACATCGAGCTGTCGGTGAGCAACACGACCGGGGAACGGGCCGAGACGGCGGACCTAGAAGCGTGTCTGGAGCGGCAAGTCTTCAATCCGATGGCGCGCGGACCAGCGCCCGCTTCGATCGTATGGAGCGATCGGCAGGCCGTGACCGTGCCGGCGGGCCAGACCATCGTGGTGCGGCGGGCGATTCCCGCCGCGCTGGCCGCGCAGGTGACGAAGGCGCGCGCGTCGCAAGCGGCGCCCAGCAAAGGCAACGGCATGCCTGCCGCGGTCACGTCGTTTACCACGGTGGTGAGGCGGGCGGGCGCCGACCAGGGGTAAGTCCGTGGGCGGGATGCGGCTCGGTCGGGTCTGGCTGCTGGGCGCCGTGGTGGGCGCGGCGCTTGCGGCCATGGCCGTGCTGCTCGCGGCTCGAACGCGGGCTCGTGCGCACCAGGCCGAGGTCCAAGCCAACGTGCTGCCCGAGGCAACTGGCGCCATCGCCGAGATCGCGATGCACTACGTACCGCTGATGGAGCCGCTCGTGGCGCCAGCCTACACCGACTTCCTCCGTGCGCTGCCCAACGATGTCCATGTTCGCGTGGTCATGGCGCGCTCGTCGGGCCCCGAGGCTCGAGCCATGCTGGGGCGGTTTCTGGACCAGATCGACCCGTCGGGTGGCTGGCGCGATCGCACGCAGGTCGTGGAGACGCAGGGCCCGATCACGACATGGTCCAAGGACCGCGCGCTGGTCACGGGCAAGCAGCGTCCCGACGGCATAGCCCTTCTTGTCGCTCCTGCGGAGCCGAGCGACGCATGGCCGGAGCGTCACAACGACTGGGCGACCGTCGCCGCTCTCGCCGATGCTTCGCACGGCATGCTGCTGGCCGAGGTTGCGCCGTTCGATTTCGACGCGGGGGACTTTGCGGCGACCGACGCGGCGTTGATCGTCGATGCCAACTTGATCGAGAAGAACAGGCACCGGGGCCTGGGCGACGCTATCGAGCTCAGGAAGCGCCTGGCGGGCTGGTTCCACATGCCGGTGATTGTGCTGGGTACGCGACCGGGCGACACGCCTCGCCACCATCTGTCGATGTACATGACGCCGCTCGACGCAAACGTGGTGCTGGTGGGCGATCCAGCGCAGGCGGCGCGGCTGGTGGGCAATGACTTTGCGCCCGGCGAGGACTCGGTCGACACGGGCGAGGCGCTTCGTGCGGACTTCTCGCCGGAGACCCAGCGTCGGTTCGACCGGGCAGCCGACGACCTGGCGGCCAGGGGCTTTGAGGTGGTGCGCATTCCCAACGTGCCCTTCGAGGACAAGACCTACTTCTCGTACACGAATGGCGTATACGAGACGCGGGACGGGCGGCGCATCGCCTACATGCCTGTGTATGACGAGCCCGCGTTGGACCGCGAGGCGCGTCGGATCTACGAAGGGCTGGGCTGGGAGGTGCGGCCGATTCGCGTCCGCGGCATCTACGCTCAGCACGGCACGATCGGCTGCCTGGTCAACGTGCTTGGGCGCCGCTGAGGCGGCTCAAAGGGATAGTCGTGCGGCGAGGGTCGTCTCCCAATCACCTTGCGACGGGTAGTAGTCGATCGTTGCCTCGAGCCCGACGGCCATGGCGGCGGAGAGCTTGAGGCGGGCGCCGGCGCGGGTCTCGGGGCGGACACGAATGGGCATGCCGAAGCCCGCGGAGAACGAAGGCACGGGGAAGCTGGCGGCCGAGGCGGCTTCGACGGTGGGGGTCATCACGAGCAATCCCGCATAGTCCACGTCGGCAGTGACCGAGGGAATCATCCAGTCGAACACGCCGAACTCGTAGCCGTAGCGCATGCGGAAGCCTTGGCCGAGGGCGCTTCCCGCAGCTACCACAGGGCCGCCTGGCGCCACGGGAACGGCCGGTGCGACCCGCCTCAAGTCCACGTCCACGGGCACGTCGCTGTCGGAGATCTCCTTGGACACCGAGCGTTCCGTGACCGCGCCTTGGGCGCGCCACTGACTGCCATGCAGCTTCCAGCCGCTCGGGTAGTGAACGTCGAAGTTGCGCCCCCGCACGGCGGCCCAGTTCCGGGACCAGGTGAAGATAACGGGATGCGACGGGGCTTCGCCCACGTCTCCCGCGAGCAGGGGGTGCCTGGCCTGGATGGCGGGCACCACGCCCGCGGTCGACAGGCCTGATGGAGCGGCTTTCGACGCGAACTCCAAAGAGAACGAGACGTCGATGACCGTCCTTGCTCCCGGCGCGAGGCTGACGTGCAGCTGCCAGGGCGCTTCCGGCCACGGCTGGCCGTCGATGACGATGTGAACGTCGGCGAGGCCCTGGACCATGACGGGCGCATCGGTTTCCAGCGGCGTGTCCGACGTATTGGCAATGACGTAGTGAGCGGAGGCGGCACAGCGGAGCACGTCCCGGGCAGGGGGACAGTCGATGCGCACGAGCTCCTGGTCGAGGACGAGGGCTGTGGGGTTGGGGGGACGGATTCCCTGGTAGCTCGGGGGCGATTGCGCGGCCGCCGGTGTGGACGAGAGCAGGGCGGCGAGGGAGACAAGAAGGCCTGCGAACACGGGCGTCCGAGGCGTCGAGCGCGACGAGGCAATCGGGAACATGGCGCCAGTGTAGCAGCGCATCTGGCGTTCGGCTGCGCATTGAGCTAGAGCCTCTGCGCCATGAAGCGGTCGATGGTCCTGTCCCGGTGCGGCGTGTCGCTGCTGGCGTGGGTGGCATTGGCCGCGTGCGGGCATGACCCGGCCGTTGTTGGCGCGAGCGAAGAGGCGCCAGCGAGCACGGCGCCGGTGGTCGCCAACTCCGCGCCCGTGGTCGCGGTCGCGCCGTCGGCGTCCTCGGCGCAGGCGGAACCGCCGGCTGCCCCGGTGCTACCCGATGGGCTCTTGGCATCGCCCGAGCGCACGGCGCCGTTGGATGTCGACAAGGACGGGGCCCAGGCGTGTCCGGCGGGAATGCTGCTGGTCGACGGCGACTATTGCCCGGGGCTGGCGGAGAACTGCCTGGAGTGGGCGAAGGTGCGCGATCCAAGTGCGAAAGGGGTGGCGCAACGCTGTTTGCGCTTCGCGCCGAAGAGCCGTTGTCTCGGCCCCACGCAGCACCGCAGGTTCTGCATCGACGAGTTCGAGTATCCGAACTTGCGCGGGGTCAAGCCCGCGGTGATGGTCGACTGGTACGACGCCTTGCGCGCGTGCGATACCGAGGGAAAGCGGCTGTGTCTGGCGAGCGAGTGGACCCTGGCGTGCGAAGGCCGGGAGTGGCTCCCGTATCCGTACGGCTATGTGCGCGACAAGCGTGTGTGCAACTTCGATCGTCCGCGACCGGAGCCGGAGCCGCGGTTCAACGACTTTGCCTATCCGCGAAAGATCGCCGCGGAAGTCTCGCGGCTCGACATGCGCGTAGCCAGCGGTGTCTTGCAGGGCTGTGTCAGCCCCTTTGGTGTGCACGACATGACCGGAAACGTGGATGAGTGGGTGATCAACGAGGATCACTTCAACCCGGTTGGTGGGGAGAAGCCGCCCTTCGTATCCGGTCTCAAGGGAGGCTACTGGGGGCCCATCCGCGCGCGGTGCCGGCCGATGACGACATCGCACCAGGAGGTGTTTCGCTTCTACCAGGTAGGGTTCAGGTGTTGCGCCGACGCCCTGGATCACCCGGATGGCGTGGCGGATACGTATGTTCGTCAGCTCGGAAGGTGGCGGGAGCACGAAGGGCTGGCGCCGTTGCCGCAGAAGTGACGGCCGGCCGAGGCGCGGTGGACGGGCGGGGTGTGGTGGATGGGTGGGCGAGATTCATCGCGCCCAGGTGCCGTGGGCGCCGCGACGAAAGGTGTGGCACATTATGTAGCGGGGACCGGTGGTGGGGACGATGATGCGCGCTAACCGCAAGCCGACAGGGTACGAGCAGCGAAGCAGGGCGACATGGTTCGACTTGCCGCTGGTGCATGTGGCCGTGGGGCGGGATCCATTCACGGGCAAGCGCCGGATGGCCTGTGGGATTGTGGCCATCGGTCAGCTCGCGGTGGGAGTCGTGGCTATATGCCAGTTTGGGGCGGGGCTGATAGCGCTGTCGCAGTTCGGTGTGGGCGTGCTGTTCGGTATGGGGCAGTCCATCGCGGCTCCGGCGGCCGTCGCTCAATTCGCTGCAGCGGTGTTGGCGGCGGTGGGGCAGTTTGCCGTCGGCTGGCTGGCAGTGGGGCAGATGGCCGCGGGATTCGGCGGGCTGGTCGTGGGCCAATCCGCGTTGAACCTCGGCGCGATGCCGGGTGCGGCGCTGCTCGCGTGGACTCCCGCGGTGCTGGCCTGGGCCGTGGCTGCCGCGGCGCTACGCGGGATGGGAAAGAGCCAGCCGCGTTCCCGCACGGCGCGTGAGCTTCCGCGCCTGGCGCCGTGCTCCGTGGGCGATCTTCGACCGGGGCAGCAGCTGCTGCGTGCGACGGTGGCACCCGAGCAGGGCGCTATCGTGTATTGCGGGAGAGGAATGCAGCGAACGCGACCTGGCTTCCACTGAAGGGGCCTGCTGCATAGTGGTACGGGCGCGTCCTGGCTGCGTGGGCGCAGACCGCGGCCTGCTCGAAGGCCTTGACGGCCTCCTGCACTCCGCTGCGTGACTTCACCGCGTCTCCCAACCGATCGAGCAGCGGCGGCAAGGCGTCGCAGCCCTGCGGCGGCTCCGGAAGCGAGAACGAGGACGGCGCAGGGCAGCATGAGCGCCGCAGGATTCCCAGCACGGCAAGCTCGTACCAGCCCAGACGCGACCACTCGTTGGTTGCTTCGGTGAGCTTTCCTCCGCTTCCTACGACGAGCTTGACCCGCATGTGGGTTGCAGCGTTGCGGGGATCGGGCTCGGAGCAGACGAAGGCGAGATCGGGCGGGGTTTTGAAGGCGTCGGGCGGGAACATGGCAGCCATGCAAGCCGATGGGTCCGCGGCGGGCTCGCCTTGCGCGGGCGAGGCTGATCGGGAAGCCGCGGGTGGTGGGGTGGCGGGGCTGGCAGATGCCGCGAGCGCGGCCGTGGGAGGCGAAGACGAGGCGGCTGGGGGCGCGGAAACGCTGGAGAGCGGTTGGGGCGCCGGCGCGGAGGCGGCAGTCGGGCGGTTTTCGGACGACCGGGGAGGAGGTGGCGCAGGAGCGACATCGCGGGAAGGCGCCATCGGCACGGTGCGGTGGTCCGGGACGATGGCGGCCGATGACGAAGTCGCCGGTGCTCGGGGGGTCGGAGCGGCGGGCTGGCCGGTCAGGCGGGACATGAACGCGGGGCCGAATCGCATGCTGACGAAGCCGATGCCCACGGCCGCGACGAGAACGCCCAGCAGGAAGGCCACGCCGACGCGACTTCCGCCTGCGCGTGGGGGGACCGAGCGCGTGGGCACGGCCAGCCGCAACGCAGCCGTGATGGCGGCGCGCTGCCGTTCGCCGACAGCGCCGAACTGCAGCCCCATGCCGTCGTGGCCGAGCCATCTCACGGTCAACTGCAGGTTCACCGGCTCGCGGGAGCCCGGGAAGGTGGCCGTCAGCTCGACGACGGATCCGGCCACGGGGCGTGCCTCGGTGGACAGGTACAGCCCTCCCAGGCTCAGATCCCGGCAGGTCCCGCGCACGGGAGCATCGGCGCCCGGGAACGTGATGGTTGCGGGGAAGGTGATCGCATTGCGTTGGTGGCGTCTGCGCTCTTCCATGACAGGCTGGGCAGGGTAGCGGAGCGGCTCGGAGCATGACAAGGCGCGGCGAGGCGGTGCGCGCCGGCGCAGGAAAAAGACGTCCGCCGGAGGCGTGCGCCGGCAGAGACGGTCTTGGTCGGAAGGGCGAATTTCGCTACGCTCGATCGATCGGAGGCAGAAGTGGGCAAGAAGGTCCTCGTCATGGAGTCGGACGAAGTCGTCAGCGCGCAGCTTGTCGATGGCTTCGAGCCTCTCGGGTGGTCGGTTCGCGTGGCGCCGAGCGGAGACAGCGGCAGGGAGATGGCGGCGATGGATCTGCCGGACCTGCTGGTGCTCAGTGCAGAGCTGCCGGACGCCGACGGATTCGCGCTTTGCCAAGAGCTCAAGCAGGAGCGCGGGCTGGCCCGAGTGCCGTTCGTGCTCGTGTCCGACGAAGCGACGGACGAGATGTTCGAGCGTCATCGCGAGATGGAAGGGCACGCGCAGGCCTACCTGCACAAGCCGTTCGGCTTCGCCGAGCTGCTGGTATGCGCGGAGAATCTGACGTCGGGTCTGGGCGAGACGCAGGAGCTGCCGTTGGAGGCCATCTCGGAAGACGAGGACGACTCGCCGACGCAAGTGGGACCCATGCCCGCACCGGTGCAGGCGACCATCCAACTGGCCGGCGCCTTGGCGAACGACACGACCCGTCCGCAGCCGCTGCGTTCCGAGGCGCCGAGACCGTCGTCGCCGTCGATGGTGAGCGGGCTCAGGCCGCCGCCGCCGCCGCGTATGCCGTCACAGCTACCGGCCGCCGAGACTTCGAAACCGGAGCGCAAGAAGGGCGCGAAGCCGTCTTCCGCACGGAAAAGCCGCGCGAAGGACGTGGAGCCGGAGACGCCGGGCGCGCAGGACGTCGAGCAACTGCGTGCGCAGGTCGAGTCGCTGCGAGCGGACAAGGCGATGGCGGCGAAGCGTGCGGACGACTTCAAGGCGCGGATCGCGAAGTATGACGCGCAGATCGAGAAGCTCGAGGGGCAGATCACGGCGCTTCGGCAGTCGATGGCTGCGGCGCAGGCGGCACACGCGGAGGCATTGAAGGCCGAGGCGGCGGAGGGCGACAGGAAGGTCGCGCGTGCGCGGGCCGACTTCGACAAGCAGGCCGAGCGTCTTGCGCAAGCGCATCGGGAGAACATCGCCAGCGTGGACGAGGCCGGGCGCATGATGCTGGCGGACGTGCAGGCGCGGCACCAGGCGGAGCTCGAGGGCGAGAAGCAGGCGCGTGCGGAGCTCGAGAGGAAGCTGGCCGAGGAGCAGCGCCAAGCGCTGGAGCGGGCGGCCGGGCTGCACGCCGATCAAGTGCGGGAGTTGCAGCGCGAGATCGACCAGGCGAAGCAAGCGGCCAAGCAGGCGGAGGCTGCTCATGCCGTCGCGCTCGAGCGCGCGGAAAAGGCGCACCAGGAGGCAGTGGCGAGGCTGGTGGAGTCGCATCGCGCGGAGCTCGACAAGGCAGCCGCGACGCTGGAAAGCGAGCGGGGGATTTTCGAGCAGAAGCTGGCGGCAGCGCATGCGGAGGGAGGTCGTCAGTGGGACGAGCTCGAGGCGCGGATGGCCGAGACGGTCAAGGCGCATCGCGGCGAGCTGGACGCGATGGCCGCGCGGCACGCAGCGGCCACCGAAGTGCTGGGCCAAGCGCATCGCGAGCAGCTCGCTCTCGCGCGCAGGCAGCTCGAGGAAGAGCGGGAGGCGCATCAGGCGGCGCTGCAACGCGAGCAAGAGCGCCACGAGCAGCAGCTGCAGCGGCTGGAGCAAGGCAATGCGCTCTCGCTTCAGGAAGCGGCACGGGGCCCCTCCGAGACCCTCGCGCGAAACGCCGCCTTGCAGGAGCAGGTTGGCGAGCTTCTGCAGCAGATCTCACGGCTCGAAGACAAGCTTCGCGCCGCCGACATCGTCCGGCAGCAGGCGGTGGGCGACGAGCAGGCAGCCCAGCGCGAGGAGCTCGGCCGGCGCGAGGCCAGCCACCGCGAAGCGATTGCCAGGCTCGAGCAGGGCCACCGGGAACAGCTGGCCGCGGCCGAAACGCGCCACGCCGAGGACCTGCAACGCGTCGAGCAACAGCACGCGGAGTTGATGGTGCGCCTGGAGCAGGCCCACCGCGAAGCCACCACGCTGGTCATGCAGGCGCATCGCGCCGAGCTCGACAAGACCGCGGAGGGGGTCCAACGGACCAAGCAGCTGCTCGAGCACGCCATCGCAGCCTCGGCCGAAGAGACGCGCAAGCGGGCCACGGAGTTCGCCTCGCAGCTCGAGACGCTACATCGAGCGCACCGCGCTGCTCTCGATGAGCTGTCAAGCAAGCATGCCGAGGAGCTCGAGTCCGCACGACGCGCGGCGAGCGAAGAGCTCGAGCGCGCCAAGCAAGAGCACGCCGCCGGTCTCGCGTCGGCCCGGTCGGACGCCGAGCGCGAGAAGGCGCGCCATCGCGATCTGGTCGAGCGCATGGCGCGCGAGCACGTACGAGCGCTCGAGCAGGCTGCGTCGCAGCCCGCGCAGACGCTGGCGAAGAACCTCGAGCTCGAGCGGCAAGTGTCGTCGCTGCAGCGTCATGTGGGAGAGCTGGAGGGGCAGCTGCAGGAGGCCGCGGCCCTGGCCAGGCGGGCGGAAGCCGACGTGGCAGCCGCGCAGAGCCGGGCGGAGCTCGCGTGCGACGAAGAGCATCGCAAGGCCATCGAGGAGATGAGGGCAGAACAACGGGCAGCGCTGGCCGCGTTGGAATCCGAGGCGCAGGCCAAGCTCGTCGAAGCCCAGGCGGAGCACGGCTTGGCGCTCGAGGCGGCGGAGCAGCAGCACAGGGCAGAGCTGCGTGCAGCCGAGCAGTCGGCACGGCAGACGCTGCAGGAGGCACGGTTGGCGCACGCGGCGCAGCTCGCCGGGCTCGAGCAGGAGCACCGCGCTCAGCTGGCCGCGGAGGTCGATCGGCTGTCGGCGCGACTGGAGGCCAGCGAGGCGGCGCACGCCGAGCAGATCCGGGCGCTTCGAGAGGAGCACGCCGCGCGGCTCGAGCAGGCGAGCCGGACGCCTGCCGATGTCTTGCCGCCGCAGCAGCCCGGACCGAGCGAGGAGCGCGCCCACCACGAGGCGCTCGTGCAGAAGATGCTCGATGCGCACCGTGCGGAGCTGGCAGCGCAAAAGTCGCTGCAAACCGAGGAGCTGAGTCAGGCGGAGCAGGCGCACCAGCAGGAGCTGCAGCGCGTGGGCGACGCATACCAGGAGGCGCTGCGGGGGCTGGAGTCGAGGCTCGCGGCGGAGCTGCGACAGATCTCGCAGGCGCATCGGCAGGAGCTGGTCGACCTCGAGACGCGGCGCCAGCGCGAGCTGGCTGCGCTCGAGAGCCAGCGTGCGGTCGCGACGGCGTCCACGCGTTCGGCGATCGACGCAGAAGTGGCGCGCGCCCTGGCGGAGCGCACCGCCGAGCTGGAGTCGGTGCACTCCGAGGCGCTGGCGGCCGCGGCCACGGGCCATGCGGCGAAGCTGCAGGAGCTGCAGGCGCGGCACGAGGCGGCGCTGTCCGCGCTCGAGCAGACGCACGACGCGGACATGCGCTCTCGAGAGCACGAGCTCGAGGCCGAGAGCGCGGCGGCGGTGCGCGAGATGGAGCACAAGCTGGTCGCGCGGGAGCTCGAGCTGCGGCAGGAGCAGCAACAGCTCATCGAGCAGCGCGAGCGCGAGTTCGCCGCGTCGCTGCAGCAGCTGCAGGACGGTATCGGCCAGTCCGTGCTGGTCCAGGAACGCAGCTTCCGCGATGCGCTCGAGGCCGAGCGGCGCGTCTTCGAGGACAAGGTGGCGCGGCTCGAAGCCCGCCTGGCCAAGGACAAGGCGGACAGCGAGGCGAGCTGGGCACAGGAGCGAGCGGAGCTCCAGCGCGAGGTGGACTGGCTTACGAAGCAAGCCAACCGTCTCGAAGCGTCGCTGCGGGAAACCAACGGGCTGTCCGAGAGCAGGGCCAGGCTGGTCGAGCAGCTGCAGTCCGCCTACGGGCAGGTTCAGGCCGACCTGGCGAAAGCGCGATCGAGCATGATAGCGGCGCTCTCCCAAATGTCCCAAGGCGCCGTGGCCACGCCTATCGAGGAGCAGCCGTCGCAAGCGGCCGAGAGCGTGCCGTCAGAGCGGGCGGAGGTCAGCTGAGGCCTTTTCCACGGCGCGATGTGGGAAGTCGACGGTTTGATCCTAGTCCCTGCGTCTCAGAACGCCATCGGCGGCGCACTTGTCGGCGAGAACGCACCGGGGAAAAAGAAGAGCAATAGTGCGAAAGACACGGCCATCGGCCAGGACGGCCCCGTACCGCGAGGCGTCACCACGATCAGGTCTGCTGCGCGGAAGCGTCTCCGTCCGCCGTTCGGCATCGAGGGTCAGGCGCACGGAAATACCCATGCGTCGGCGATGCAGGCTCCCTGTGGGGCCTGAGCATTGGTCTCATCGGTCAGAAGCGGCGCAATCCAGCGGGCCTCTCATTGCGTCCCGCCCCGAAGGGGAGGCGTGGCCCAGCCGGCGGCCCGGGAACGGCGAGCCGGAGTCTCGCCTATTGGAGGGTGAAGCTCCACGTCGCCGTGGACGTGACCATCGGGAGACAGTCCTGGGTGAACGATCCGACGATCGCTGGCGGGCTGGTCGTGGGGACATTGACCCCCTCGGTGCACGAGCTGCCGCCCAACGTGTCGAACGAGACCCCCACGGTCAGGTCCATCGAGCCGGTCTGGCACGTACACGCGTAGTCCCACGAGTGCTGGAACGAGATGTTCACTGCGGGCGGGGTGGTCTTCGTGACCGAGATGGAACCGTCATCCGGCCCGATCGCCTGCACACCGTCCTTCAGCTCGCAGCTGCACTGGTTCGACGAAGTGAAGGACTGCGTGGTCATGGTGACCGTGCCGCCGATCAGATACTGGGTGTCGGTTGTGGTCTCCACGAGCTTGGATAACGTCGCGTTGCTCTCCACGTGGAACGTCGGTGCTCCGATCGCGTCGTTCCTGTAGTCCACCGTGAAGAAGCCGGCCCCCTGGTTCGCGGACTCGACGTCGAGGTGGAATTTCCCCTCCGAGTGGTCGTTCGGTGTCTCTTGGAGTCCGACGTAGGCGACCTGTCCCTTCGTGACGAACCAGATCTGGTTCTCGCCCTCGTCCAACGTGATCGGGAAGCTGAAGCTGTTGTCGTCAGGGGGCAACGGCATCGTTTTCGGCTGACTCAGGGTCCCGTCCTGATGCTTCACGTGCAGCTCGATCTCGCTCGGCAGCAGCTGGCCGGCCAGGACCTTTCCCTCCAGCACGATCTCCTTGTCGACCGTGTCTCCGTTCTTGTGCGACGTGATTTCGATCTTCGTCTCGTTCTCCTGGTGGAAGCCGGCCTTGGCATCCGCGAGGATCTGCTCATGGCTCTCGTTGAGCACGAGCTGGCCGTCCCCCCAGTACCCCATCGGCCTCTTCGTACCGTAGATCAGGGAGGGGGGATCGAGCGTGTAGTCCACCGCCTTGAACTCGCCCGGCCAGTTCGAGTCGTAGAAGGCAATCTGGTTGTCGGTGTAGGCGATGGCAAGCACCGCATGGGAGGGCGAGCCGAGCCCGACGAGCACCCCCGTGGCACCCCTCGAGAGGGCGTCCTTCACCCCAGCGACGAACTCGTCGGCGGGCAGGTCATAGACTCCAGGGCTCTTGAGGGCTACCGAGTTGTGCGCGCGCGTGGCCACCATCGCGAGACCTGAAGGCATGTCGGCGCCGCCCGTGGTCGTGGTGACGAGCTCGCCGAACTGGGTGGCGAGGTTTCCGCCCGCCGTGTTCTTGTACCAGAGGGCGAAGTTCGCGATTCCCCAGCATCGTCCGTTGGGCGCGTACTTGTTGGTGTCGTTCTTGAAAGGGAAGCCGTCCACCGCGGGGTGAAACTTGTTCCAAACCGCGGGCAGCTTCGGGTTTCCGACGTTCATCCATGTGAACTTCGACGCATGCCAGCTCACGAAGGCGCCGCGCCGCGCCGCGCGATCCAGCGGCAAGGCCGCTGCAATCACCAGTGTTCCGTCGTCTCGAAGGTAGTAGGGCACTGGGATGCGTCCCTCAGCCTTGAACGGGTATTCAATCTTGATGGGCTCCCCGAACACGTGCGTGCCATTCGAATTCAGCACCAGGACCACGCCGCTGAGATCTTCCGGGCTCACATCGGTGAAGGTGCCGTTGTCATAGCCGAGGCTCAGCTGCGTCGGCTCGTCGAGGGCCCCGGCCGGCACCGTCACCACCACGCCCTCGATGGGGCTGCCTGCCGTTCCCTGCAGCTTGCCGCCGGCCGAATCGATCGTCGCTTCGGCCACCATGACCGGCGTCCCCCCCACGTACTTCGCCGGAGTCCCCGACGGAAGCGAAGTCCAATCGGCTCCCGCGGGCGTGGGAGACGAAGACGACGAGTCCGAGCAGGCTGCCACAAGACAGGCGGCGAGAATCATGGCGAGGTGAGACAACAAGAAGCGAGAGCTCATCTGTGCTCCTTTCCCGACGGACTTCGGACCAGACCACTGCCACGCGATGTCCGCCATCATGCCATTCAACGCGGCCTGATGGCAATCTCCCTGGATACCAGGGAAACGAGCGCGCGGGTCCCATGCCCCTACGCAACACGCTGCCCCGGCTCGACTCGCTCGAGTGCCGCAAGTGTGGCGGCCAGCTCCGATTGACCGAGCCGATCGTGGGCAGCACCGGCAACGTCGCCCGGTCCACGGCGGGAGACGACGTCGCCCCGCGGATCAGCCGATGGCCTCGCACTCGATACCGCGGTCCTCGCAGAACGCCGTGACGATGCGTGCCTGCTTGCGATAGAAGGCGTCGCGGTCGGGGTATTCGTAGGCAATTGCGTTGTAGTTCCAGCCGCCGAAGAACACGTGGTCGACGAAGGCCACGCGCTCGAGCAGCGCCCGAATGTCCTGCTCGATCAGGTTGGGTGTGGGGTAGGGCTCGATGTGCACGAGCGTGCGGCAGCCGTTGTCGTGCAGCGTTTGAAGAGCCGCGATGCGCTGGGCGTAGGGAGCCGCGCCGGGTTCCCAGCGGACGCGAAATCGCTCGTCGAGGGAGACCAGGCTGATGCCGTAGGTGTTGTGTCGGCTGAACCTGCCCTCGTCGGCGAGCTCCGGCGGATAGAGGCCCTTGGTCAGAATGCTGCACGGTATCTGTGATTGATTGACCCTCTCGATGATCCGGAGGCTCAACGCCTGGACCTCGGGCTGGCCGACCATGAACGGGTCGGTGGTGAGCGACATGTGCACGCAATCGACCGCACGCTTGCGGCGGAGTTCCTTGTCGAGCAAGGCGAGGGCGTTGCCAACGAGCTTGGGATGGCGCCACTCGGCCAGATCGGCGACGCGCCCGTGGCGGCGCGCGAGCATGAAGGCGTGGCAGGGATAGCGGCAGGCGTGGGAGCAGCCCTGCACGTGGTTGATGCACCAGAATCCGAGGCCGCTCTTGTTCAGCAGCGTCTTTCGGTCGATCGTGTCCATCAGGCTCCTCGATCGTACCACGGCTTCACCGCCTGCTGTACGCGGTAGATGAGAGTCGGGCGCAGCTCCATGGACAGGGATCGCTCGGCGCCGCCTCCCCCAGTGCGCGGCGCCCGGCCCGCTTGCCCACCCGCCCGGCAGCGCCTCGCTCGATTCGTCGA
>JAJZQG010000069.1 GCA_021847645.1 Myxococcales bacterium | reverse complement strand
GGCGTCACCCAGGCGCTCCTCGGCGAGCGCAAGGTGCCGGTGCGCATCGTCGAGAACCTCACCGCGATGCTGCTCGGCGTGCATCTCTTCGAGGAGTTCGCGAAGGCCTGCGGCTGCGAGCTGCCGGAGGACCTCGGCGTGCCCGAGGCCGTCGACGCCATCCTCGACGACGTGCTGGAGACGGACCACGGCGTGAAGAACGCCCTCGACCACTTCCTCGAGATGCTGGGCGTGATGGCGGTGCAGGGGCACCTCAAGCACCGCATCCACTACGTGTTCGACAACGGGCGTCTCGCCCTGCACCTCGAGAGCGCCTACGACGCCTTCCGCGCGCACTGCAAGCGCATCGACTACGAGGGCGAGGTCGTCGACCTCAAGGCCCTGCGCCGCCTCATCATGGAGAACAAGAAGCAGGGCGGCTTCGTGGTCGAGGAGAGCGAGCGCGTCGTGTTCGACGGGCGCGACGGACGCCGCCGAGCGGTACTGGTGGACCTCGCGAAGACGAAGGTCGTGACCGCCGACGACTTCCCGCAGCCCGACGACTCCGACCGCGGCGGGTTCCGAGACAACTTCAAGGCGCGCTACGGGTGGAACGACCCCTCGTAGACGGCGTCTTCACCGCCTCGGCGTCGCCGGGGGCTCCGAGGCGCCGGCAGTCGCGGAGCAGCACGGCCGCGTTCTGCAGACCCTCCTCCTGCTTCGGCGTGGCCTTCGCCTTGGCGCCGCTCTTCTTCACCGTGGTGGTGGGGCCGATGAACTCGAGCCCGGCGAGCGACGCGTCCAGCTCGATGTTCTCGGGCGGCACGCCCAGACGCAGTTGACCCTTCTGCGCGCGCACCAACGCCTTGCGCTCGGCCTCCGGCAGGCCCGGCACTTCGTAGGTGACCAGCTCCTCGCGCATGCGCTCGAGCGCGCGGTCCTTGTCGTCGCCGTCGCGCAGCCGAGACTTGTCGAGCCAGCCGTCGTCCTTGCCGTTCTTTCGGGCCGCGGCGAGCAGCAGCAGGCGGAGGAACTTCACGTCGCTCTTTCGGAAGCCGCCGAAGTCGTGGCCGTTGATCTCCACCACGTGCCGATCTCCCGGCCGTGTCGCGAAGCGCACCTTCACGTAGTCGAGGTCCAGCGTCTGGTCGGCGATCACGCGTGTGCGGTAGTCGGGCGTCAGCTCCTCCAGCGCGCGAACCAGTCCGAGGTCGCCGCGGGCCTCGTCGAGCAGCTCGAGCGGGGCAATCTTCTCGCTGACCGCGAACGGCACGCGCGGGTTCCTCGCGACGAGCACGATGAGCGCGTCGTGGCCGAGCTGCGCCCGGAGACCGCGACAGAGCTGCTCGAAGCCGCGCGTCGCCGAACGGAGCCACACCACAGGCACCGACAGCCCCCGGCGGCGCAGTAGCCCCACGCCGACGAACGGCGGCGGCACCGCGACGGTGAGAGGCTCCAAGCCGTTGCGGGCAGCGAGCGCGGCGAACACGTCCTTCGCTCGGCAGCGCAGGCCCTCGACCTCGGTGCGCGCGACCCAGGTCCACCCCGGCCAGCACGCGGGGTCGTTCGGGCAGGCCACCCCGACGAGCCGCTCCTTCTTCCGCGTGTCGTAGTCGAAGTTGGGCGTGCAGCCGTGCTCGCAGCCGGCGGGCTCGTACCCGTCGTCCTTGCCGTACTCGAGGATGCGCTCGCGGACCATGAGCACCGGCTCCGCGCCGGCGGCCAGGACCTCGTCGTAGCTCACCCGCGCGTCGTCACTGCGCCGCAGCTTCGAGAACAGCAGCGCCCACGGCTTCACGTCGTCCGCTCGCATCGATGCCCCACTCTTTCAGGTAGCGACGGATGACGCGGTCGCGCTCCGTGTCGTTCAGGTTCGAGCTGTTCGGGTTGAACAGGCTCACGGTGCGGTACTTCGTCCGGCCCTTGCCCTCGAAGCGGAACTGCAGGCGCACGCCGTCGATGGCGTCGACGCCGAGATCGACGCCGTGCTCGGCGAGCACCATGCGCACGCCCTCGACCGAGATGCCGGGCTTCATCTCGATGGTCACGCGCTTCACGTCGCGGTGCCCGGGCTTCGCCACGAGGCGCACGAGCGAGACCTCCTCGATCTTATCGAAGCCGCGCGTCGGGAAGTCGAAGTCCGAGTCGCGCAGCGCGTCGAAGCAGAACTTCGGGCTCTTGGTCGCGTCCTCGAAGTAGTCCGCGTCGCCGACGAAGATCTCCGCGAAGAGGTCGCGCAGCTTCTCGCGCTCCGTCGTGCGCGGCGCCTTCACCAGCAGCGTCGAGGTCTCGAAGTGGAAGACCGCGGCGAGCCGGATGACGGGGCGCTGCCAGTCGGGCTCGACGACACCCTTGTCGTTGAAGCGATCGAAGGGCGCGACCTCGTCCTCGTGGAAGACGAACAGCGCGAACTTCTCGTTGTTGGCGAAGTCCTCGATCTGGCAGCGGGCGCCGAAGGCGGTGTCACGGAAGTGGCTCGCCATCGCCAGCTTCATCCGCGCCTTCGCCTCGGGCGTCGGCTTCAGCGTCACGGGGTAGCGGCCGTGGAACTCCTTGAGGTGCTCCATCATGTCGACCGCGTAGGTCTGGTGCGCCTCGGCGAAGCGCTTCTCGTCGGCCACGAACAGGCGCACCGCGAGGTCCTGCGCCGACCACGCGCGGCTCTCGTCGATCAGCTTCGCGCTGCCGTTGGTCCACACCACGAGCGCCAGCTGCTCGAGGTAGGGTCGCGCGTGCGTCGCGCACATGTCGTTGACCGGCAGGAGCGCCGTCTCGATGCGCTCGCGGTCGTTGTCGGGCAGCGCCTTCCACGCGCGATAGACCTGCTCGCCGACCGGGCCTTCGCCGTCGAGCGTGAGGTCCACGTCCGCCCACTCCTGCAGGACCTTGAGCGCATCGGGGGTGAGGTGGCGGAAGAAGGACTTCGGGTTCCATTCGCGATTGGCCATGTGTTCTCCGTGGTGACTGTTGCCTAAACAGGGGACATCGAGGGCAAGCGAAACCGCTCTCCTGGCATCAGAGAAGGCTCCGCTGCGGGTTGGACGCGTCGGTGACCAGCTTCAGGGCGATGAGACGGATCTGCATCGCCTGGTTCGACACGTTCGAGAAGCTGCCGCGCTCGATGACCTCGGCGGCAAGGGACTTCAGCTCGGGCACCAGCTCGCCGGCCTTGCGACGCGCCTCGAGGCGGTCGATGGCCAACGGGTCGCCGGTTGCCAGGCGCGCAGCGGCGCGGACATCGGTCGCCGGCATGAGCAGGTACGCCGCGAAGCGGTCGGCCTGGATCTCGGCCGAGTCGCGCTGCCCGTCGCGACACACGATCGCGGGCCCAGGCTTCGCGTTCGGCTCCCGCGCGAACAGCGGGACCGTGACCTTCTCCATCTCGATGATCGGACGGTGCAGCACCCAGTGCCCGGTCTCGTGGGCCAGCGTGAAGGAGAAACGCCCCTCATTCCCTTCGAGCGAGGAGTCGATCATCACGTGCCCGTCGTCGAGCCACGTCGCCCCGAGCACGTCGTTCTTGCCGAGGCGGGTGCGAAGGTCGCCGATGCTGAGCGACAGCTCGAGGAGGCCCTCGACGATGTCGTCGACCGGGATGGGCGGCCGCGGCGGCGTGCCCTTCCACTTGGCGTACTTGCGCAGCAGCTCGGTGGCTGCGCTCTCCAGCTGGCGATCGGCCAGGAACGGGACCTTCAGCTCCATCACCGCTTCCCCTTCTTTTGCGCATCGATGAGCTTCATGAGGTCGTCGCCCGAGAGCTTCTGCTCCTTCGCAGTGCGCAGGAACGCGGGCATGCTCGGGTCGCCCTTGATGACCTTCTCCACATCCTCCGGCACGCGGCCGGCGAGCTGCATCAGCTCGTCGAAGTCGTCGTTCAGCAACGTCGCCAGCTTGCGGATCACGTCCTCGGCGGGCGGGGTCTTCTCGTCCATGGTCTCGATGCGCGATAGGTACGTGGGGGAGATGCCGACCTTCGTGGCCGTCTCCCGGAGCCCGAGCTTGTGCTCGGCTCTCTTTCGGCGAATGCGTTCTCCAAGCCGTTCCTTCACGTCGTCCTCTCTCAGCGCCCCGCGAGAAGCAGGGCGGCGATGCAGTGTCCCCTAAATACTAAACAGCGCGGTCGAGATCAAGGGGCGACGTGCCCGACCGCGTCCCATCGCGAACTCCGCGCCCGCGTTTCACCCCCATGAACACGGGAACGACGAGGTCGCCGGTCATCGAGCCGGAGCCGCCCATGAGCGCCGAGGAGCGCCTGGCCGATCTCCGACGTCGACGGGCCGAGGCCGCCGACGTCCTGGCAGAGACCCTCCTCGATATCTGGCTGCGCGACCGCCGCGCCCGTCGCGAGGCAGCGCTGCGCGAGCCGCGCGAAGGAGGTCGAAGTGCCTGATCTCCCTCTGGTTCTCGCCTTGTCTTCCACCGGGGAAGAAGCCGTCATGCCCACCACCCGCGGGCATGGCGCCCGCGACGAAGGAGGCACGATGTCCAAGACCACTGCACGGGCCCGAGCGAACGCGCGCGAGCTCGGCGACGTCCCCACGCAGCTCGCCACGCTCGAACAGATGAACGTCGGCCAGCTCGCGGAGAAGTACCGCGAGCTGTACGGCGAGCCGACGCGCACGAGGAACAAGGAGTACCTGCGCAAGCGCCTCGCCTGGCGCATCCAGGAGCTGGCTGAGGGCGGGCTGCCGGCCAGCGCCCTCGAGCGCATCGCCCAGCTCGGCGACGACGTGCCCGAGCGCTGGCGCATGCGCCAGGCCGCGCAGGTGCAGGACCTCGGTACGGTGCAACCCACCGAGCCGCGCGATCCGCGCGTGCCTCCGGTCGGCACGGTCCTGCGCCGCGTCTTCAACGGCGTCGCGCACGAGGTCACCGTCTGCAGCGAGGGCTTCGAGCACGGCGGCGAGCGCTTCAAGACGCTCTCCGCGGTGGCGAAGCACATCACCGGCACGCCCTGGAACGGCTTCCTCTTCTTCCGCCTGAAGAAGCGCGTCGAGACGACGAGCGAGGAGAGCGCGGCATGAGCGACATCCCGTTCTACCGGACGCAGATGGGGCACCGCTTCTACGAGGCGACGGCGCCGTCCATCGCGCGCGAGCTGGCTCGCCTCAACGACAACCTCGAGCGGCTCCTCGCCGTCATCGAGCGCGACGCGAAGGCAGACGAGCCGCCGCCGACCGACGCGAAGCCGGAGGAGTCGCGATGACGAAGCGCACGCCAACTCCCGCGCCTACGACCGACACGAAGCGGTGCGCCATCTACACGCGCAAGTCGACGACGATGGGGCTCGAGCAGGAGTTCAACTCGCTCGACGCCCAGCGCGAGTCCGCCCTCGCGTACATCCAGCGGCAGCCCGGCTGGAAGCTTGTCGACGAGCGCTACGACGACGGCGGCTTCACCGGCGCGAACATCGACCGGCCTGCGTTCACGCGGCTGCTCGCCGACGTCGAGGCCGGGAAGATCGACGTCATCGTCGTCTACAAGGTCGACCGCCTGAGCCGATCGCTGCTCGACTTCGCGAAGATGATGGAGCGCTTCACGGCGGCGGGCGTGTCGTTCGTGTCCGTCACGCAGAACTTCTCGACAGCCGATGCGATGGGGCGGCTCACGCTCAACATGTTGATGTCGTTCGCCGAGTTCGAACGCAGCATGATCGCCGAGCGCACGCGCGACAAGATCGCCGCCTCGCGCCGAAAGGGGAAGTGGACGGGTGGCCCGGTGCCCTTCGGCTACTCGGTGAAGGACAAGAAGCTCCTCGTGAACGAGGTCGAGGCGCAGGTCGTCCGCGAGGCTTTCACGCTGTTCCTCCAGCACCGGCAGATGGCGACGGTCGCGCGCACGCTCACCGAGCGCGGGCTGCTGCCGCGAGGCTCGAGCCGCCCGCCGAAGGACGGGCTGCGCTGGACCAAGGACGCCATCGCGCGCGTGCTCCGGAACCCGCTCTACGCGGGCTTCATGATGTACGGCGACGAGCTGTACCCCGGCGAGCACCCGCGCCTCATCGACGAGTCCACGTTCCGCCACGCCGAGCGCATCCTCGCGGGCACGAGCCGCGAGCTTCGCCTCACCGGTACGAACCCCGACTACGTGCTGCGCGGGCTTCTGCGCTGCGGGCTCTGCGGCGAGGCGATGTGCCCGGGGTCGACGACGAAGAAGAACGGCAAGACCTATCGATTCTACCGATGTTCGAAGCGCGACAAGCACGGCAAGGAGGCGTGCCCCGCAAGGCCGCTGCCCGCGGGCGCGCTCGAGGACTTCGTCGCGCAACGCATCACGGCGGCGACGGCGGACGGCTCGCTCGCCGCGCACGTCGACGCCTCGCTCAAGGCGCGCATCGCGGGCAAGCGCGAGGCGATCGAGAAGATCCGCGCCGACCTCCCGGGCAGGGTGGCCAGCGCCTCGGTCGCCGCGTCGAAGTACACCGAGGACCTCGGGAAGTTCGAGGGCCGCGCGCGCGAGCTCGTCGAGGCGAAGCTCCGCGCCGAGACCGACCGGCTCGTGGCCGCGGAGCGCCAGCTCGCGGAGACGGAGCGCGACCGCCTCGACCTCGAGGTCGCCGACAGGGAGGCCGAATGGATCGGCGCCGCGCTTCGCGACTTCGCGCGCGTCTGGAAGCTGATGACGCCGGAGAACCAGGGGCGCCTCCTGCGCGCGCTCGTCGCCGTCGTCCGCGTGAAGGAAGAGACCGGCGTCGTCGAGGTCGAGCTGGTGAACTTCGCCGCCGACGCGGGCTCGCAGGAGGCCGCATGACCCTCGATCAGCAGCAGGCGGCTCCGACCGAGGACGCGCCCAAGGACCGCCACATACTGACGGGCACGCTGTTCCGCCGGCGCAGCTCGCGCGTGACGCTGAGCGAGACGCCGCCGCCCCCGAAGCCCGAGCCCGTGCGTCGGCCCGCCAAGGTGGCCCGGATGCTCGCCCTCGCGCACCACCTGCAGAGCGCCATCGACCGCGGCCTCGTGGCCGACCGGGCCGCCGTGGCGCGCAAGCTCGGGCTCACGCGGGCGCGGGTGACGCAGCTGCTCGACCTCTTGCTCCTGGCGCCCGATCTTCAGCAGGCGGTCCTGGGCCTCGAAGCGGTCGACGGCGCCGAGCCCATGAGCGAGCGGGCCCTGCGGGCTGTGGCGCACGCCGGGAGCTGGGTGGAGCAACGGGGGGCGTGGGCCGCTCTGGATCCGAGCGCTACGGGTGAAGTGCTCGAGCGCCCGAGCAGGTGAGGCACGTCTTGTCGTCGCCGCGTCCTTTTGAGCGCTTGTTCGACTGAAGGGCGGCTACACTCGGCTCCTTCGTTCCCTCGACGATCGCCCCTACGAGGTCGAGAACACGCTTCGGGTCGGCCGCGTACATCAGGCCCCGCGCGCCCTCGAACCCGCAGTTGAGAGCCGCCAAGGCCTGCCCTTTTCGAGTCGCGAGAACCACGGCGTCCGCATCGGCCACCACCTTGTCGACAGAGCCGCCGTTCGTCATCAAGCCGTGGATCAGTCCAGCGGTGGTCCAGTCGCCGCTTCCGGCCGCGTCGCGCAGCTCCGGCGCAGAGAAGGCGGGAAGGTCTTTCCATGCACCCACGCGCCCGTTGGTGCGGACACGGAGCCGGAGTCCCTTGGCACCCAGCGTCTCGATCTCGATCGGGACCTTCGCCTTCGCCACCACGTCGTGAACACCTTCGATCCGGTCGTTCGCGTACTTCACGACGTGAGCAGCGCTCAGGCATCCTGCGAAGAGCCGTTCGTCCTTGATTCCCGACGGCTCGAACACGACGAGCGCACCCTTCGCGCGGCTCTTCTGCGCGATCTCGAGCGTGCCGGGCGCCACGCGATCGAAGTAGAATACCGAGTGAGAGGGCAGTTTCGCGGCGATCGTCGCCGCCTCGGTGGTCAGGAGCGGTCGGTACGCCGGGAGCGTCGCACCGCAGACGGGACACGCTCGCGAAAACCGGTGACGAGGGCGTCCCCTGGCATCCAGGTAGTTCTCCTGGACGATGATGGGCGTCCCTCGACCAGCCTCAACCTGCAAGAGCTTGGTCTCGACGCCCCACTTCCCGAGATCGGCCACAAGCTCGCGGCCAGCTTGATCGTCGCCAATACGACCGACCGCGTTCGCGTCCCACCCGAAGTACGCCAAGATGGTCAGGACGTTGCCGCAGGATCCGCCTGCAAAGCGCTTCTCGGTCGCGCTGGTTCCCACCGAGTTTCGAATCACGTCGAGGACGATGAATCCGGTTCCTACACAACTGTGCTGATGGGCTTCACGCGGCATAGCATTCTCCAGAGAGCCACATCGTGAACAGCGTCGTCGACGGGGCGGTGCCATTCGACTCGACGCGGTACCCTTGCGACTCGACGTGGGCAACGCCCACGGTCACCTTCGGATCTCGTCGACCTAGTTCGTACGCCGCGAGTAGCACGCCCATCGATGCCAGCTTCGACGACATTGCAGACAGCGCGACCTTGCAGCCCCCCAGTGGCTTGAGCGCGCGGTCGTAGTGCAGGATGGACCGCATGAGCTGGCGGTACACCTCGAAGGGGTTGGACTCGGCGGCGTAGATGATATTGCGCGGCTCCACACGGAGCTGGTCGAAGAGCAACTCACGGTACTCAATCATGATGGAGTCTCCCTCGCGGGGGTCTCTCGCTGGCGACGGGAGCAGCGGACAGATCTCGTCTGGCATGACGAACTGGTTGATTCGCTCCAACTGCGCCGGCTGGCGCTTCCCCAAGACGGGGATCCAGATCTTCGGCTGGCCGCTCGTCGACTCGCTCTCCAGGGCGGCGGCCGCAAACCCGAAGAGGTAACTCGCGCTCTCCTCAAGCCCCTCCTCGACGATGGCACCGTCGATCGTGGGAGAGTGCGAGACGATGACGTGCAGATTGCGCTTCTCGCCGCCTTTCGCTTCACCGTCGAACAGCGCGAGGAGCTTCGCCAAGAGCGGCATGTAGAGGCTCCGAGGCAACGCGCTGATGTCCACGACGACGTCGGTATAGGAGCGAAACTCGGCCGACGACGCGAATTCCTGGGCGATGCTACGAGCGCCGATTCTGCGGTTGTCATCGGAGAACATCTTGATGTCCCTGTGCCCGATCGTGCCGCGTCCTTGAACTAGCTTCTCGAGTCGCTCGCCATTCGCCGTGCGCTGGGCCAGGTAGATCTGCGACGGCGACTCCGCGCCCTCATCGAACGCAATCAGCGCGACGTCGCGCGTGCCCTCTCCACCGAGGTTGAGCACCCGTTCGATGCCGTCGCACATACGCGCGTCGAATCCATGCCCGAGCACGAAGAGGAGGTTCCTCTTCCGCTCGGCCAAGAAGGCCCTCCAGAACTCGTCGAATCCCTCGCCATCACGAAGGAAGTAGTCACGCCAGCGGAGCGAATCAGGGCTCATAGCAGCGTCTCCGACTTCGAGGGCCGGTAGCCCTTTTCCGCCCAAGTGATGAACTCGCGGAGCGGCTTCTCGCGGAAGCCACCGAACTGAAGCGGCAGCTCGTACTTCGGACAGAGGAGACGGTTGAGGTAGAGCACCATATAGCGGTTGCCCTTGACCTTGTAGTCAACCTCCGCGTGCAGGAGGTTGTGGGCGATGGCCGTTCCGAGCATGGACGCGAACGCGGCCGTCGGTGGGCTCTTCGCGAGGTGTGCCTGGTCGAGAAGCGTCTCTCGCTCCTGCATGAGGATCGCGATGCCCGTGACGCCCGGTGAGTACGGAGCGTTGGGCTGGTGCGTCACGTCGCGACAGAACTGACCAACGGCGTCCAGGAAGCGCAGCACGTCTCGGCCATTCTTCGCGCGGCGCGGCAGGTCCTTGACGCGGGTGTCATACGCGCCTTCGAGAATGCGCTGCTGCCGCTCGGGAGCGAGTCGGGGACTGCGCCTCATCACGGCTGCCGCCAGGGATTCCTCAAAGAGATCGCCGGCGAGTCGAATGAACTGCTCCACGTTGAATGAGCCGAGGCTCGCGAGCTTGCTCAGTCCGAAGTAGTAGGGGAAGCCGAACTCCTTGCTCAGGAACAGTTCGGCCGCAGCGCGAACGTCGGACTCGTCTTTGTCGTCGAGCTCCTCCGTACTCAGCGGCTCGAGCAAGAGATTCATCTGCTTCTTGCCCTGTTGCCGCGCGATCAGGATCTCGAGCGTGCGCCACTTGATGAGCTGGTGGCGAAGCGTACCCTCCACGTCCGCGCGAGACTTCACCCAGCCGGCGTACTGTGCCTTGCTGGCAGCGAGGACTTCGACGCGCTTCCGAACGACGTCGAGCGCAGCCTGCGTCTTCTCCTGCCACGCCGGCGCATCAAGATCGGCCTCGATGGTGGGGGCGAAAGCATCCGGCGCATTGGCGCCCGCAGACTCGGCGGCCATGCGGGCGCGCCGTTCGGCGATGAGCTTCACGGCAGGTTCGAAGCGCCCCTTCTTCCACTCGCGCTCGAGGTTGATCACGAGATGGTCGCGACCGCTCAGTGCGCCGGAGGCCAGCAACTCGTCGGTGGAGAGCGCCTCGAACCGTTCAGCCAACCAGACCGTCGACCGCGCGCGTTGGTCGACGACGACTTCGAGCAACGCCGCACGTTGCGTCGGCGCGAGCTTCTGCATGTCGTCGAAGGTGATAAGCCACCGCGTCTCGAACGGCTTCCCGTCGAGCTGGATGCAGTTGGCATCGAGCAGCCGTAGTGAGAGCAGCGCATCGTGCCCCGGGGGCCCGGCTCCCTCTGGTGACATGAGGGTGTCGATGAGGTCCGCGACGCCTTGCTCGATCGTCTCGGCCCACCGCTGGACGGCAACACCGTCACAGGGAAAGGACAGGCCCGGAACGTGGTCGTCGGGTGGCGCGACGAGGGTCAGACGCGAGAGGTCGTCGGGGAAGCGAAGACCTCGGGCGATAATGATCGCGCGAAGCGCACCGAGGATGACGCGGGCATCGATCAGCGCGAGGAGGAGGCGCTTGGCGCGCGCCGGCTTCAGTTCCACATCGGCCAGGGCGGGAAACGTCCGTCCGCAGGGCAGCATCACCGAGAGCACGTTGACGTCGTGGTCCGACACGGCGCCCAGACCCTTCAGCTTGCCGAAGAGTTCCTTGACCGCGTCGTTGCCCTTCATCGCCACGAGGTGCTGCAAGACCGAGGGGGTGAAGAGCTTGAGGAGCGACGTCTTGCCGCCACCGGGCGCGCTTCGAATGAACAGCGGGCGTCCCGTCAGTGCGTCCTCGGGGAGTAGGTCAAGCACGCCATATCCGAACAGGCGCAGGAAGTCGGCGTCTGAGTCGATGCTCTCCGCAGTCTGCAGCCGAAAGGGGTTGCGCACGTCCTTCATGCTTCCCTCCGGTGGCGACTCACTCGGGGGAACAAGGGCCTGACGGATTCACTGTCTTCGACCCAGAGCAGGAAGATCGAGTTGTTGGGCGTGTTGTGGTGAAGGACGAGAGGCAGACCGCCGGCGGCGAAGCCGAACCTCAAGTCGGAGCCACCCTTCTTGGTGTGTTCGTCTTCGACAGAAGCGTCGTAGTACTTCTTGATCACGTCGATCATCGAGCCGTTGTCGGACGCCTTGAGCGAGAGGTCCCCGGCGATCCGCTGCACGCACAGCACTGTGGCATCGATGCCGTGCTTCTTCCTGACGATCTCGGCGCCCGCGTGGATGTTGGCCAGCGCTTGCTCCGTGGCGACGTACAGGACGATGACGAGCCGGGTCTTGGGGAAGGAGACCACGGACTTCCATGCATCGCTGGATTGGATCCTATCGATGAACTTGGAGACCTTTCCCTTCGCCCTGTCGCCGTCTGCCATCAGGCAGCTCGTGCCACTCGCGGAGAAGTCATCCAGCAGGATGAGCGCTGGCGCGGCCTCGTTGTGGCCGCGCTTCTCGAGCCACGCGCGGATCTCGTTCACCTTCTCGTCAGAGACCTCATAGCCGGTGAAGATCTGCTCGTGGCTCAGTTCCTTGTTGCTGCGCCGGAAGAGGTCGACACGTGCACCGTCGCTGAGCCCGAAGAACAGACTCGATCCCTCGAGCCGTTTGAAAGCCTCGGTGCCAAGGACCTGGCTGACGCGGAACGGAGGAAGCGTCGCATCCTTCGCAGCTTGCTCGATGAAGAGAGGTCGGATCACATCTGGGTACGCGATAGCCGAAAAGTGAGCCATCTCGGCGTGCGACAAGAAGACGAGCCGACTCAGGACGAACGCATACGCGGCATTGCGCTCCTCCATCGACTCGAACTGCTCGAGCCAGAGGGCGAGGCTCTCCACGAACCGCATGCCGGGGCTGAACTGTTGGTACTCGTCGTACTTGAGGGCGGCGAGTGCCTGGAGCACGGGCCTCTCTCGAGCGACGTCCTCGGGCGTCCACGCCATGACGTTGGCGAGCAGGCGTTCGGCGAGTGCATCTCTCATCGCGCCGCGCCCTCCTTCCAGGTGAAGGTTCCAACACCTCCGCGCGCCTTGATGGCGCGGAGGTAGAGCAGCGTCGCGTCGGGCCCAGAGACGCCGCGCGGCGCGAGATTCCAGCACGTGTCGTCCAAGCTCGAGACCTCGTCGACGCTCAGCGACATGGGCTCGGCGAGCAGCGCGTAGTCGTTGCCGGGCCATGCGCCTCGGTCACCGATACACAGCACCTCGCGAGCTTCGCCGACCTGCTCACGCAACCAGGACACCAGCGAGCCCTTGCCAGGTCGAGCGCCCAGCACGTCGAGCGAGTGCGATGAGACAACGATGCGCACGCCCGCCCCATCGAGCGGTGCGAGGCGCGACATCACGTGGGCCGCGAGCGCGTCGGTCCTCGTGGCGCCCGTGGGCTCGACGGTAAGTTGGTGCGGCCGCGGCGTGATCTTGGCTGTTGCCGCCAACCAGGCGTCGTCCGACAAGAGCGACTGCGCGCGCTTCAACGCGGGGTCGCTCGGTTCGTCCGTCTTCGGCAAAGCGTCGTCGCCGAGAGCGCCGATGGCCGTTCCGTTGTAGTAGCCGATGTGGACGCGGGCCCAGAGCTTGCGATCGAGCACCTTCTGAAGTTCCTCGCGCACGGACTTCCCTCGGCCGGTTGCGATTCCGAGGTGGAGTCCGGCCTTGAGCAGGCGCGAGCACTCGGCGACGACGTCGTCCCGAAGTCCGCCGAACCGATCGTCTTTGGTGCAAAGCGTGCCGTCGTAGTCGAGGGCCACCGCGCCGACCTTGGCGGTGCGCGCGCGGGCGAGGAACCGCTTGAGGCCCTGCTGGAACGCCTTGCCCTCGTCCGTGGCCCCGGGCGACGCCCAGAGCTTTCGCTGGATTGGTGCATCGAGGGTCGGCCGAACGCGCGGCGGCGTGAGTCGGTACAGCTTGCGGCCGAACTCCGGCACGTGCGGCCGACCGGGATCCTGCTTGCGTGTCACGCCGATGCGGTCGACGAGATGAAACGCCTGGATGAGGAGGTCGATCGTACCATCGGGCCCATCAAGAGAGGTCTCGAGGCGAACGACCCGGATGCTCTTCGGAAAGAGCTTCAAGGTCGAATCCGCGATGGCCGCGGTCCCCGGCGTAACGAGTGCGACGACTACGGTTTCGGCGGCTCGCTTCGCGAGCCACAGATGCCTCCCGTGCCCGAAGTTCCGGTAGTCCGCGAGCTGCGCGGCAGCGAGGGCCGACTCGTTGATCTTCGACTCGAGGTCGGTGGCGACCGGCGAGCCCCAGCCACCATGGAGGACCTGCACCATGTGACGATCCTCGAAGATGGCTCCATCGACCGCCTTGCGCGGAGCCTTCGAGAGCGAGACGCCGAAGCCGTAGGCCCGCGCGACGAGCGCACAGGTGGCGACGAGGCTGTTGGTCGCGAGGTAGCCGTCCTTGCCAGCGGGGGCGTCGGCGGCGAACACGCGGGCTCGCGGATACGATGCGGCCGCCTCGCTCAACGGGTTCTCGGCGCGCAGGGTTACCACCGCGACGGCGGGCGCCTCGTCGGTGATGGACGTTTGGAGCGCCGCGAGGACGTCCTTGTTCTTGCCGGACGCCGAAGCGAGGAACACGGCGGCGCGGTGAAGACCCGCCGGCACCGACAACACGTCGAGCGGCGTCGTGAAGAGAGCCGGTCGTCGATGGCGGGTACGGTGAAGAAGCGTCGTCAGGTGGCAGGCCGTCGACGAACCACCGGACCCGATCGCAACCAGCGGCAAATCCGCTACGTCGGCGACAAACCGCTCGAGCGCCGTCACGTCGCGGGACAGCGCCCAGGTGAGCGTGTCCCCCAGTGCAGCCAGCTCGCTCGCGAAAGCCTTACCCACGACGGCCCCCGGCGCTTTGCTGCGCGCTGGTCAGCCCGAACGCGAACCCGCGGACGCGCTCCGCGAGCGGTCGGTGCATGGGCTTGAGGCTCGCCTTCGAAGTCGCGTGCACGGTGGTCCTTCGCCTTTCTCGTGCCGCACCGCGCGGCTCTCTTGTGGCGCGGGCACCTCTTACCATACACTGGCAACGGTTGGAATGCGTTACCTCGCCTTGCCGAAGGAACCCGCCGCGATGGCCGACGAAATTCTGACAGTCGCCGAGGTCGCTCTGCTTCTCAAGGTGGCCGAGAAGACCGTCTACACGATGGCCCAGAAGGCCGAGCTGCCCTGCTTCAAGGTGCGGGGGCAGTGGCGTTTCCGCCGGCAGGACCTCGACACGTGGATGGCCGCGCAGGTCGCCGGAGCAGCGGGACCAGAGGAGGCCGCGTCGAAGGCGACGAGCCCGGCGAAGAAGGGGGGGCGCCGATGAACGAAGCGGACACCTGTCGCAAGTACGTCGTGCCGAAGCTGCAGGCGGCTGGCTGGGAGAACGAGCCGCACTCGCTCACCGAGCAGAAGTCGTTCACCGACGGCCGCATCATCGTCGTCGGAAGCAAGGCGCGTCGTCAGCCGCAGAAGCGCGCCGACTACCTGCTCCGCTACACGCGCGACTTCCCTATCGCCGTCGTCGAGGCGAAGGCTGCGTACAAGTCGCCCGGCGATGGCCTTCAGCAGGCGAAGGACTACGCGACGGTGCTCGGGCTGAAGTTCGCGTACGCGACCAACGGGCACGGCATCGTCGAGTTCGACTTCCTGACCGGGCTCGAGCGCGAGCTGCAGGAGTTCCCCGCGCCGAGCGACCTCTGGGCTCGCCTGCGCGGCGACGCGCACCTCAGCGACGAAGCGGCCGAGCGCCTCCTCACCCCGGGTTTCAACGTCCTCGGCAAGACGCCGAGGTACTACCAAGAGATCGCGATCAACCGGGCCGTGCAGGCGATCGTGCAGGGACAGCGTCGGCTGCTTCTCACCATGGCGACGGGGACGGGCAAGACGTTCGTCGCGTTCCAGATCTGCTGGAAGCTGTGGTCGGCGCGCTGGAACCGCACGGGGGACCACCGCAAGCCGCGCATCCTGTTCCTCGCCGACCGAAACATCCTGGTCGACGACCCCTACGCCAAGATGTTCGCGCCGTTCGGTGACGCGCGTGCGAAGATCGAGGGCGGCAACGCGGTGAAGAGCCGCGAGATGTACTTCTCGATCTACCAGGCGCTCGCCGCAGATGAGCGACGCCCGGGGCTCTACAAGGAGTACGCGAAGGACTTCTTCGACTTGATCGTCGTCGACGAGTGCCATCGTGGCAGCTCGCGCGACGAGAGCAGCTGGCGCGAGATCCTCGAATACTTCGAGCCGGCGTACCAGCTGGGCATGACGGCAACGCCGCTCCGTGAAGACAACCGCGACACGTACTCGTACTTCGGCGACGCGATCTACCAGTACAGCCTCAAGCAAGGCATCGAGGACGGCTTCCTCGCGCCCTACCGCGTGCATCGGGTCATCACAACGTTCGATGCGGCGGGGTGGCGGCCGAACGCCGGCGATACCGACCGCATGGGACGAGAGATCCCGGACCGCGAGTACACGACCAAGGACTTCGAGCGCGTCGTCGCCCTTCGCGCGCGGACCGCCGCCATCGCGAGCCATCTGACCGAGTTCATGAAGAACACGGATCGCTTCGGCAAGACCATCGTCTTCTGTGTCGACCAGGAGCACGCCGATGAGATGCGGCGGATGCTCTCGAACCTAAACGCCGACGTCGTCCAGCAACACGCCGACTATGTCTGCCGCGTCACCGCGGACGAAGGCGATGTCGGGCGCGGCCATCTCAGCCGCTTCCAAGAGCTGGAGACGCGCACCCCGGTGATTCTCACGACGTCGCAGCTGCTCACGACGGGCGTCGACGCGCCCACGGTGAAGAACGTCGTGCTTGTGCGCGTGGTCGGCTCCATGAGCGAGTTCAAGCAGATCATCGGGCGCGGCACGCGCGTGCGCGACGACTACGGGAAGCTCTTCTTCAACATCGTCGACTACACGGGCTCGGCCACGACGCTGTTCGCCGATCCCGACTTCGATGGCGATCCAGCCCGCGTGAGCGAGGAGGAGATCGACGACGAGGGCAAGCGCAAGCCGGAGACGTACAAGGTCAGAGAGCCAGAGCCTCTGAAGGTGTCGGAGCCGCCTGGTCCGCCCTACGGCGTGGTCGCCCCCGACGACGAAGAGGACGGCGAACCTCGGAAGTTCTACTTCGATGGCGGACAGGTACAGGTCGCCGCGCACCTCGTCTACGAGCTCGATCCCGAAGGGCGCCAGCTCCGCGTCGTGCAGTTCACTGACTACACGGCCGAGCGCGTGCGCACGCTCTTTCCGACGGCTGCAGAGCTTCGCGAGGCGTGGGCCGACCCGGAGAAGCGAGCGGACATCATCGAGCGACTCGCGGAGCGCGGCATCGACTTCGATGAACTCACCAAGGTGACGTCACAGCCTGATGCAGATCCGTTCGACCTGCTCTGTCACGTCGCGTACAGCGCTCCGCTGCGAACTCGGCGTGAGCGGGCCGACCGCGTCCGGAAGGACCGAAGCGAATTTCTCGAGAAGCACGCGGGGCTGGCTCGCCAGATCCTCGAAGAGCTGCTCGAGAAGTACGCCGAGCATGGCACCGCGCAGTTCGTTCTTCCGGACGTGCTGCAAGTGCCGCCCATCTCCGACCACGGCAACGTCATCGAGATCGCGAAGTACTTTGGCGGCGTGGAAAAGCTCCGCGAGGCGATCCACGAGTTGCAGACCATCCTTTATGCGGCCTAATGGCCTCGTGCGAGAAACGACCTGATGGCCAAGAGCAAAGCGAAGACGGTGAACGGCAGCGGGGCGAACGGCAGCGCGCCAGGGACGTCTCAGCGCCTGGGCGGCATTCTCAAGTCTGCGCGCGACATCATGCGCAAAGACAAGGGACTGAACGGTGACCTCGATCGAATTCCGGTTCTGACGTGGATCATGTTCTTGAAGTTCCTCGACGACATGGAATCGATGCGAGCGGAGGAGGCGAAGCTCGCCGGCAAGAGATTCAAGCCGGCCATCGAGTCTCCGTATCGCTGGCGCGACTGGGCGGCCAAGGAAGACGGCATCACCGGCGACGAGCTGATCGCGTTCATCAACCAGGAGGAGAGCCGCAGGCCCGACGGTTCGAAGGGCGCGGGGCTCTTCGCGTACCTACGCGCGCTGCGCGGCGCCGAGGGCCTTGACCGCCGCGACGTCATCGCGACCGTGTTCAAGGGCACGGTCAACCGGATGATCAACGGCTACCTCCTTCGCGACGTGATCAACAAGGTGAACGGCATCCATTTCACGTCGTCGGACGAGATCCATACGCTCGGGAACTTCTACGAGTCGATGCTGAAGGAGATGCGCGACGCGGCCGGCGACTCGGGCGAGTTCTACACACCGCGCGCGGTGGTCCGCTTCATGGTCGACGTCATCGATCCGAAGATCGGCGAGACCGTGCTCGATCCTGCATGCGGCACCGGCGGATTCCTCGTCGAGGCATTCTCCCACATGGAGAAGCAGTGCAAGACGGTCCAGCAGCGCCGGCAGCTTCAGCAGAGCACCATCATCGGTGGCGAGGCCAAGTCGCTACCGTTCTTGCTCGCGCAGATGAACCTGCTGCTTCACGGCCTCGAGACGCCGCGTGTCGAGCCGGGCAACAGTCTCGCGGTGTCTCTGCGCGAGATCGGCGACAAGGACCGCGTCGACGTGATCCTCACGAACCCGCCGTTCGGCGGCGAGGAGGAGCGCGGCATTCTCTCGAACTTCCCCGAGGACAAGCAGACCGCCGAGACCGCACTGCTCTTCCTCCAACTCATCATGCGCAAGTTGAGGCGTGCGCCGAAGCCGGGGCGCGCGGCCGTCGTCGTGCCGAACGGCACCCTCTATGCGGATGGCGTCGGCGCCCGAATCAAGGAGGAGCTGCTGTCGGAGTTCAACCTCCACACGATCGTCAGGCTTCCACCTGGCGTCTTTGCTCCCTACACACCTATCCCGACGAACATTCTCTTCTTCGATCGGAGTGGCCCGACAAAGGACATCTGGTTCTACGAGCAGCCACTTCCCGTTGGGCGGAAGACGTATACGAAGACGAACCTGATCCGCTTTGAGGAATTCACTCCTTGCCTCGAATGGTGGAACGCGCGAGTGGAAGGCCCGAACGCTTGGCGCACGACGGCGTCGGACGTGGTTCTGCGTCATGCCGACGGTTCGTTGCGAGCGATCAACCTCGACATCAAGAACCCCTCCGCGATTCCGGAGTCAGCGCACATCCCTGTGGTCGATGCTACGAAGCAATTGCTGTCGGCCGAGAACGAGATCGTCCGCCGGCTCTCCGAACTCGAGCAGGATCTGGAACGCTCGGCGCAAGAGCACCTGGTCCAGCTCGACCCTCTCCTCGGTCGAACTGACGACCTCCGGACGGACATCTCGCCCGTACCGCTGCGGCTCGACTGCGCAACCGGGCAGGTGCACGCGATCCTGCTCTCGATCGCCTCGCGGTTGTTCTACGAAGCGATGCTGCGGGAGCATCCCGCGATCTCGCTCGGCGAGATTGCGACGATCTCGAGCGGCGGTACGCCGAGTACGCAGCGAAGTGAGTTTTGGGGGGGCGAGATCCCCTGGGTTGCGCCGAAAGACATGAAGTCGTTCTTGCTCGCTGGCACTTCGTCGTCCCTTACCGGCACGGCCGTCAAGGAAGGGGCCGCCCGCCTGATCGACGCACCGGCCAGCCTCTTGGTGACGCGCGGGATGATTCTGGCGCGCTATGTCCCCGTGGTGCACGCGGAGGGCCGCGTGGCGGTGAACCAAGACATTCGGGTCGTGGCCGCGCACCCAGGGTTCGATCGCGGGTTCATCTCGGCCATGCTCCTCGGTGCCGAGAGACATCTCTTCGCGAAGGTCACGGATTCGACCGCGGGACAGCGGCGCATCGAGACGCATCATCTCGAATCGCTACGGATGCCATCGGGGGTCTCCGAGAAGGAGCAGCAGGCGATCGGCAAGACGCTCGCGCAGATGTCGAAGTCGCTGGACGACTTCCATCGCGTGCTGAGCGAACTCCCGGCGGCGCTGCGAGCGGTCCAGCCCCAGTTGCAGCGGATCGCGCGACGCGTGGTCCTCTTCGACGAGGTGGTCCTCTTCAGGGCTCAGATCGAAGAGCGCTACGAGTCGCTCCGCACACGGATGGTCGGCGTGTGACCCGACCGCTGGCCAGTTAAACGTCAGCGGCTCCGTCCCGCGAAAACGGGCTCCGCTGTTAAACGCTCTCGGTTCCTCTCTCCCCGCGGGCCAGAAGAGAGGGCGCGAACGCCGTCCCGCGCGCCCTCGTCACGCGCTCCTTCACGCCCGCGGCGCTCTCTGCGCGAACGCTGTCCACGCGCGCGTCGTGCTCGCCGAGCGTCGAAGGTCGCGGAAACGTGGGGGAGAAACGCAACGGCCTCGGAGATCGCTCTCCGAGGCCGCTGTTAAAAAGTGCGGGGTCGCGTTTCCGCGACCCCGCTTGAATGGCTCGGGGTTCGACGCCCCTTGCGAGGCCGTTTCTACGAGAGAAATCCGGCCACGTCAACGTGCATCGCGGTGGCCAACCGAGGCCAAGCCAGCCGAAAAGAGCTTCGAACGCCGGCCGTTCTTTGTTCGCTCGCGCCGTCCAGGCGCGGACGGGCTGCCAAGCGCGCCCCCCCATCGTTCCGCCAAGAGAACCCCCGGCAACCCGATCCCAAGAAACCCCGGCCGCGGTCTTCGGGGCGGCTCCTGCGAGCGGATCGACCGTCCGCGCTTCGTGAAATCAACCAACGCGCTTCCTGAGTAGAACCTCCTTCGGGCCGAACGCACCCGCCGCGGCAGTGACCAACGCCCGCGTCGGGCCCAGCGCTGCGCCTTGGCGCGCGCCGGACGCGCACCTCGCCCGTCGGCTCGCGCTGCGAACCGGGCGCCGTCGTGGGCCAACCTGCGCCGAACGTGGACGCTACGCCGCCGCGCGGTCCGGAGCAACGCCGTCGTCGCGTTCGACCAGCGAGTACCCCTGCAGAAGGCCGTTCGCGTACATGCGCCGCACCAACTTGCGCGTCCGCAGCTGCTCGAGATCGAGCACCACGGCCTCCGGCTGCCCGCGCGCGACCTCGTTCGGTGTGCGCCCATCGAGCCCTTGGTGTGCCCGTTCGGCGTTCGCGTACGCGCGGTACTCGTCGAGCCAGTCTTGGAGCTCCACGACGTCGTGCACGCGCACGTGGCGCAACAGCTCGCGGCGAACGGAGCCGATCCACCGCTCGACGTAGCAATTCATGTACGGCATGCGAGCCGGCGTGAGCTCGCGCTCGATGCCGAGCACGCGAAGCTGGCGCGCAAACTGGCCGAGGAACGTCGGGCCGTGGTCGTGCACGACCTTCGTCGGTAGGCGCTTCACAGCACTGGCGATCGCGTTGAACGCGCGGATGGTCCAGTACGAGTCGACATCCCAGCCGTCGTACGCGCGGAGCCCAAGCACCTCGCGCGTGTGCACGTCGATCACGATCAGCACCTGCAACCACGCGCCGGTTGCCGTCTTCACCGCGAAGAAGTCGAGGGCCCATAGCGCGTCCTTGACCGACGACTGCACCCGCTCGAACGACAGCTTGCGCAGCGGGTGCGGCGTGAACCCGTGCTCGCGCAGGATGCGCATGATGGTCGGCTCGCTCACGCGAATGCCCATGCGCCGCAGCTCTTCGCGAATGCGGCGCTGCCCCCAGCTCGGGTTCTCCCGTTTGAGCGTCACGACCAGGTCTTCGACGTCGACGTCCGTGCGCGGTCTGCCTCCGAGGGATCGTCCCCAGAGCGATCTGAAGCGCGTGAGCCATCGCTCGATCGTGGCCCGAGGTGACGACAAGAAGTACCGAAGGAACTGCTCGTCGCCGCGTGTGAGCAAGAGCGCGAACACCTGCGCCGCGCGCACCGAAAGAGGCTTCGCGCGACGCTTGTTCTCGATGCGCGCGAGGTGATCTTCGAGCGCGTCGAGCTGCGCCTTGAGCGCGATGTTCTGACGGTAGAGGCGCGCTGCTTCGGGCAGCATCGTGGTGCGGGGAAGGCGCGCGACGCGGTCCACGACCGCGAGCAGCACATGGTAGAAGAGGAACTCGATGGTGCGGAAGGCGAGGGACAACACGGGGCGCGCGTTGAAGCGCGAGTCCATCGAGTAGTCAACGCGCAGCGGCCCATGGACCACGAAGAGGCGATCCGCACCATTGCGTGATCGCCTCTTTGCACTGGCTCCAGCTGCTGGGGATCTCCCAGCGCCCCGGCGGTTTCAGTCGCCTGCTCTACCGACTGAGCTAAGGGCAGCGAGGGGAGGAGGCCACGGCTGCGGCTCGGGTGTCAACGACTCGGTCCGAATAGGCCGCGCAAACTCCGATTGACAATCGGAGGTCCAGCGACCATACCCCCCGCATGACCTTCCTGCCTTTGCTCGGTGAGCTCGAGCTGGCGATGCTCGAGCACCTCTGGCTCTCGGGCGAAACCGATGTCCTGCACGCGCACGCGTTGGTCGGAGCGAAACGCGGGATCTCGGTCAACACAGTGGGTTCCACGCTGGAGCGGTTGTTCAAGAAGGGACTCGTGGAGCGCGAGAAGGTCTCGCATGCCTACCGCTATCGGTCCGCGATCGACCGCGACGCGTTCCAAGCGCGACGATTGGTGCAAGCCGCCGGCGGAGTCGAAACGCTGGCGCGCGAGGGCGTCCTCGCGGCCTTCGTGGATCTCGTCGCTGACGCGGACACCGAAGCGCTCAACGAGCTCGAGCGGCTCGTACGACGGCGGCGGAAGGAGCGCGCACGATGACGCCTTCTTTCCTCGTCATGGCGGCGGGCGTATTCCTCGCTGGAGCGGCGATGGGCGCGGTGGGCGGCGCCCTCGCGACGCTTGGGGCGCACGCTTGGACCAAGAAGCTCACGCCCCGCTCGCAGGCAGGCTTCTGGATGCTCGTCGCAGCGGCGCCCTGGGTCGCGGGACTCGCGGCCTTGGTCGCCACAATGCTGCCGTCGTTCGGACTCGCTGCAGACCACTGCCTGGTCCACGGCTCGCACCACCCCCACCTGTGCTTGCACCATCCCCAGGCTCTTTCGGTACCAGCCTTGATCCTCGTGGTGATCGGCGTCGTCCGCATCGCCCTGGTAAGCACTCGCGAGGCACGTACGGCGTGGCGCACGCACCAAACCGTTGCGACACTCGATTCCTCCGCAACCGAGTGCGGCGATATTCGCGTGCTCCCTGGCACCTTGCCGGCCGCCTTCGTGGTCGGAATCAACCGCACAAACATCTATGTGTCGCGAGCGACGATGGACTTGCCGGAGCAGTTGCGCAAATCGGTGCTCGCCCATGAGCGCTGCCACGTGAAGGAGCGCCACCTGCTCTTGCGGCTGCTTGTCCGACTGCTCGGCAGCCTGCAGCTGCCGTCGTTAGCGCGTCAGCTCGACCTACACTTAGCCGCGGCGCAAGAGCTCCAGGCAGACGAGTCCGCGGCAAGCGCAGTCGGGGACCGCCTTCTCGTCGCAGAGTGCCTCCTGGAGCTCGCTCGTGCCCGCGTGGGTGCACCACGCGGCGCACTCGCTTTCACCGACGGGGGCGTGGGCGCGCGGGTCCTCGCGCTCTCCGATGCCTCCGACGACCGGAAGTCATGGCCTGTGGCAATCACCGCCGCGATCACCCTCCTCGCCGTGGGCGCGGCAGTGACCTCGCCCTCCGTCGTGCACCACGCCTTCGAGAGCATCCTGGGCTGGCTCCATTGAATTGATCGGAATCCGCCATGAGACGAACACGTATGAGAGTAAGTCCGATGCGCGCTCGGATTTTGATCTGCGCGACAGGACTGTTCCTGCTCGGCATCACGCTCCCACGGACACTGCTTGCGCAGGTTGTTCTCACCGAATCGAAGGTCGTAGAGCTTGCACGCTCCCACGCGCCGGGAGCCGCACTCGGGCGTGCGAGCCTCGTTGCAGCCGATGCCTCGGAGCGCGGAGCGGGACTGCTCCCCAACCCATCGGTTGCCTGGCAGCGCGAGACGCTCGGCGATGGCGGCCCGGTACAGGACACGCTCCAGCTCACTGTTCCGCTCGCGTTCGCACGGCCAGCCATGGACCGATCGCTGGCCTCCGCCGATGCAGAGACGCACCGGGCGAATGCGGAGCTCGAGGAGTCGGCAGCCGTGGGACAGGCTCTGGCTGCACTATTGGAGCTGGTTCTCGCAGAGCGCCAGATTCAATTACTCGAGGAGGAGCTCGCGAGTCTTCGCGAAGCGTCGAGGGTCCTCGATGCGCGGACCGCAGCCGGAGGTGGGTCGGGCTACGAGAGCGCGCGCCTCACGCTGGAGGTGGAGGCCGGCCGAAGCAGGCTCGTCGCCGTGCGAGCGCAAGCCGCTGCGGTTCGATCTCGACTGGCTGTTCTTCTGGACCTGCCGAACACTACCTTCAAGGCGGAAGCGAGCTTGACGCTGCGTCCGCTCCCCCCATCCGAGCAGCTCGTCGAACGGGCCGTTGCGTCGCGACGCCATCTGGTCCACGCACGGCGCTCGGCGGCGGCGGCGAACACGGCGCGTGGACGCGGCGGATGGCTGTGGGTTCCCGACGTGTCGCTCATCGGCGGGGTGAATGCCGTAAAGGAGGACACAACACGCTACGGATATGTCGCCGGGGTCGTCCTCGGCCTGCCTGTCTTCTCGCGTGGGCAGGACCTGCGGGCCAGGGCAGACGCCCAACACGCTATGGCATCGGCTCGGGCGACGGCACTGGAGCGGGAAGTCCGGGCCGAGGTCGCGGAGGCGCACGCGACGCACGAGGCCGCACGTCTTGAGCTTGCTCGATTTCATTCCGCAACGGGCGCGCACGCTGGAGTGCTGGTGCAGGCTGCCCGAAGTGGGTACCGCGAAGGAGCCAGGACGGTCATCGAACTCCTCGATGCAGAGCGTATGTACGCGCAAGTCGCGCAAGCGGAGCTCTCCATCGTAGCGCGAGGAAAACAGGCCGAGCTTCGCCTGCGTATGGCGACGGGTGAACGGTGATGTTCAGGCACAGGCTTGCCCAGCGCGGCACGCGTCGTGGTCCCTCGGTAGGGACGCGCTCACAGCAGAGAGGTGAAGGCATTCGTATGCAGGAATCACATTTCCGATTGCTGGCCGTCTTGCTCGCGTGGCTCACGTTCACCACGCTTCCTGCCTGCAAGGGTGCCCAAGGCGAACCCGGCGCGACGGCGGCCCACGCGGAAGAGGAAGGCCTTCCGGCTGAGTCGGTCACCCGTTGGACCGACAAGTCCGAGCTCTTTATGGAATACGAGCCACCTGTCGTGGGCCGCGAGGGGAAGTTCGCCGCCCATATGACCAGCATCGCCACCTTCAAGGCGGTCACCGAAGGAACGATGAAGCTCATCGTCAAGATGGCGGACGGCACCACGCTGGCGTCCACGGCAGACAAGCCGTCGAGCCCCGGGATCTTCCGTGCCCTGATTCGGCCTACGAAGGCCGGTAAGTGCTCAATGATCGTCTCGGTACAAGGACCTCAGGTCACCGACGAGATCGATGCTGGGCCCTGCGAGGTATTCACCGACGACGCCGCCGCGCGGGCAGCGTCAGGCAAGGACGAGGCTCCGGGCAACGCGATCAACTTCACCAAAGAGCAGCAGTGGAAGACGGCGTTCGCAAGTGTGGAGGTGCGCGAGCGACCGATGCACGCGAGTGTGCAGACGAACGGCGAAACCCGCGCGGTAGCCGGACGCGAAGCTCGGCTGACAGCATCCGTGCCCGGACGGGTGACGCTCGCAACGCCAGCGCCTGTGCTGGGAATGCCCGTGCGAAAGGGTCAGATTCTCGCATCGATTGCACCGCGGTTGTCGGGGGACCGCGCGACGCTCGACGCCGAGGTTCAGACCGCGCGCGCCGAGTTGGAAGCCGCCAAGACACAGCTCGCGCGGGCCGAGCGGCTGCTCAAGGACCAAGCGGGCTCGGAGCGCAGTGTGGAAGAAGCGCGGACACAAGTGGAGATTGCCCAAGCTCGCATGAAGGCCGCCACGGGACGGCTTGGCCAGTACAGCGCAAGTGCTGCAGGGGCTGGGAGCGCGGGCCAGGGTGCTTTCCAGCTTCGCTCGCCCATCGACGGGACGCTGGTCGCGGCCGCGGTGGCAACGGGAGAGAGCGTCGAGGAAGGGAAGCCCATGTTCACAGTCATCGACCTGTCGAGTGTGTGGGTCGAGGCTAAGGTGTTCGAGCCGGATATCCCCCGGGTCGAGGGCGCCCGCTCCGCCTGGTTCCACGTCGAGGGCTACGACACCCCTTTTGTGATCGACGAAAACAACGGCAAGCTGGTCACGGTCGGTCGCGTCGTCGATCCCCAGAGCCGGACCGTGCCTGTCCTGTTCGAGGTCACGAATCCCGACGGGAAACTGCGAATCGGACAGTTCGTGAAGCTCAGTATCGCGACCGGCGCACAGGTGCCCCAGCTCGCCGTTCCTGCGGCAGCCGTCATCGAGGACGCCGGCCGGTTCGTGGCCTATGTCCAAGTCACGGGCGAGTCCTTCGAGCGGAGGCAATTGACCCTTGGCGCGCGTTCGCAGGGCTGGGTTGGAGTCCTCGAGGGGCTCTCGGCCGGCGAGCATGTGGTCACCGGCGCGGCCTACGAAATCAAGCTCACTTCCACGTCCGGTGCGATTCCCAAGCACGGCCATGTCCACTGAGGATCAGCCCCCATGTCGTTGATGGATTACGTCATCCAGTGGTCGCTGAAGAACCGCCTGTTCGTCGTGGTCGCAGCGGTCGCGCTCTCTATCTACGGTGCATTCACCGCCGCCAACATGCCGGTGGACGTCTTCCCCGACCTGACCGCCCCCACCGTCACCATCCTCACGGAAGCGCACGGCCTCGCGCCGCAGGAGGTGGAGGCACTGGTGACCTTCCCGCTCGAGTCCTCGATGAACGGCGCTACTGGCGTGCGCCGCGTCCGATCTGCTTCGGGCATTGGCATCTCCGTGGTCTGGGTCGAGTTCGACTGGGGCACGGACATCTATGTCGCGCGGCAGATCGTCAACGAGAAGATGCAGCTCGTTGCCTCGCAGATCCCGCCCGACATCGGGCCACCGACCCTCGCGCCGATCTCCTCGATCATGGGAGAGATCCTGTTTCTCAGCCTCAAGAGCGATCGGCATTCGCCTCTCGAGCTTCGTGATACCGCGGACTGGGTGATTCGAAAGAGGCTGCTCTCGATCCCCGGCGTGGCCCAGGTCGTTCCCATCGGGGGCGGCGTGAAGCAGTTCCAGGTGCTGATCGCGCCCGAGAAGCTCCAGGCATTCGGCGTCTCGCTGCAGGAGGTCGTTCGGGCGCTCGAGGGCTCGAACGAGAACTCGAGCGGAGGCTTTCTCGTTCAGGGCGCCCAGGAACGCCTCATCCGCGGCATGGGGCGCATCAACTCCGGCGCCGACGTGGAGCGCACGGTCGTCGCGGTGCGCGATGGAGTGCCGGTGCTCGTCGGCCAGGTGTCCGACGTCGTGGTCGGCCCTGCCATCAAGCGCGGCGAAGGGTCGTCGAATGCCGAGCCGGCGGTCGTGCTGGGCGTGCTCAAGCAGCCCGGCGCCAACACGTTGAATCTCACCAAGGAGATCGACCATCACCTCGACGAGATCCAGAAGACGCTGCCCGAGGGGATGAAGATCGACCGGCAGCTCTTCCGCCAGTCCGACTTCATCCAAACCGCGATCGCCAACGTCTCCGTCGCTCTGCGGGACGGCGCGATCCTCGTTGCGATCATTCTCTTTCTGTTTCTGCTCAACTTCCGCACAACGCTCATCTCTCTGGCAGCCCTGCCGGTGTCCCTCATCGTGTCCGTGCTCGCGATGAAAGCCATCGGCGTCACGATCAACACCATGACCCTGGGCGGCCTGACCATCGCGATTGGCGCGCTCGTGGACGATGCGATCATCGACGTAGAGAATGTCTTCCGGCGGCTCAGGGAGAACCAGGCGCTACCCGAGCCATCTCGACGGCCGACCATGGAAGTGGTCTTCCAGGCATCGCGCGAGGTTCGGGCTTCGATCGTGTTTGCGACCTTGATCGTGATGTTGGTATTCCTCCCGATCTTCTTCCTGACCGGTGTCGAGGGCAGGCTGCTCGCCCCGCTCGGCTTCGCCTATCTGGTGGCGATCGCCGCCTCCCTCGTCGTTGCGCTCACCCTTACCCCAGCGCTTTGCTCCTACGTGCTTCCCAACACCCGTTCCCTCGCGCACGGCGACAGCTTCCTCGTGCGGTGGCTCAAGGCTGCCTATCGGCCGTCGCTCACGATGGCGTTGCGGTATTCCAGGACGGTCATCGTCGCATCGGCCCTGATGCTCGCGGCGGCGGTCTTCATGGTGACCTTCCTGGGACGCACCTTCCTGCCGGACTTCAACGAGGGCGCGCTGACCCTGAGCGCGGTCACGTTGCCCGGAACTTCGCTCGAGGAGTCCGACCGCCTCGGAAAGCGCATCGAAACGACCCTGCTATCCTTCCCGGAGGTCGTCTCGACAGCCAGGCGACAAGGACGCGCCGAGCTGGACGAACACGCTCAGGACGTCAACTCTTCGGAGATAGACGTGCGCCTCAAGATGGGTGCTCGCTCCAAGGGAGAGTTCCTCGCGGCCCTGCGCGATGAGCTTTCGGCCATCCCCGGTCTGGTCATCGTCATTGGTCAGCCTCTCTCGCACCGAATCGACCACATGCTCTCCGGGACGCGGGCCAATATCGCCATCAAGCTCTTCGGGGACGACCTGTACCAGCTGCGGGCCTCTGCCGAGGATATCCGCAAGGTCATGGCGAAGGTCGACGGCGCGGTGGACGTCTCGGTCGAGCAGCAGGTGGACATCCCCCAGCTGTTCATCTCGTTCGATCGGGAGCGCATTGCTCGCTACGGGCTTCGCACCGGCGAGCTGGCGGAAGTGATCGAAACCGCCTTTGCCGGACAGAAGGTGTCCCAGGTGCTCGACGGACAGCGGACCTACGACCTGGTCGTGCGCTACCGCGACGACCAACGGGCCGACCCCGAGGCCATCGGCAACACGCTCGTCGACACGCCGGGAGGCGCCAAGCTGCCTCTGAAGATGCTGGCGACGGTCCGTGAGGACGTCGGCCCGAACGTTATTACGCGCGAGAACGTGCAACGCAAGATCGTCGTCATGGCCAATGTCGGCGACCGCGACCTGCGGAGCGTCATCAACGATATCCGCGCAGGGATTGAGCGCGAAGTGAAACTGCCGCAAGGATACTACGTCGTATACGGAGGGCAGTTCGAAAGCGAGAGCGACGCGACGCGGACCATCTCCTTTCTGGGGCTGTTCGTCATCGCGGGCATCTTCCTTCTGCTGTTCCTTGCGTTCCGCAAGGTGCGCACTGCGCTGCTGATCATGGTCAATCTGCCTCTGGCGCTGATCGGCGGCGTGATCGCCGTCTTCCTCGGCGGCGGGGTGCTCAGCGTCGCGTCGCTCGTGGGCTTCATCACGCTGTTCGGCATCGCTACGCGCAATGGCATCATGATGGTCTCCCACTATGAGCACCTGCAGGACGTAGAGGGCGCGACACTCGAGGAGGCGGTCGTGCGCGGGTCCATCGAGCGGCTCTCGCCGATTCTGATGACCGCGCTGTGCGCCGGTTTGGCGCTGATTCCTCTCGTCCTGGCGGGCGACCAGCCGGGCAACGAAATCCAGGCGCCCATGGGCGTCGTCATCCTCGGCGGGTTGCTCTCGGCGACCGCGCTCAACATGCTCGTGGTGCCGGTGCTCTACACGCTGTTCGGGGGCCGTCGGCGCAAAGCGGCAAGCGAGCCCGAGCTGGCGAAAGCGTGACCGGAAAAGCGCGCACACTCACTAGCTCGTAGGGGAGATGCACAGTCACAGGCTCGACCGCAACAATCGTCCGCGACTCCTTTTCGATGAACGGGAGGATTCCATGGTCCGCGCGCTGCTTCTGATGACTGCTGTCGGCACCTTGGCACTTGGCTGCACAAGCACGCGGCCGTACGTGACGAGTGATGTCAAGGCGCCAATCTCCCTTGCCCCTTCCAGTGCCCACACGTTCGACAGCGTCGATGTTTCGCAGGACGACGGACAGCTCATCGTTTACGGCAGAGTGGAGCATATGCACGACCACTGTCCCAACGACGGACACGTCGATTTGGCGGTCGTAGCGAAGGACGGGAAGGTGCTGCACACGGCCAGCATGGTGCTCGCGCAGCGCGGCCGCAGAGGCCACGGAGCTTGGTTCTCAGCCCACTTCCGGCACCGCGTTGCCATGGCGCTTCCGGACGGCGCATCCGTGCGGCTGGCTGTGCACGATGACGGTTGTGTTGGCCGAGATGTGGTCTGGGACTGCGGCGCCAATCGCGCGGTCGTCGGTCCCGACAACTGAATGGCGGCTGGATCTCGGGAGCAACTCACATGCACACGCGCGAGCTCGACAGCTACCGACACCACCACACGTTCGGAACGGCCGAACGCTCCGAGGGTGAGCGCCGGACGCGCTGGGTTGTCGGATTGACGATTGCGATGATGGTCGTGGAGATTGTCGCCGGCATCGCATTCGGGTCGATGGCGCTGCTCGCGGATGGCTGGCATATGGGAACGCACGCCGCGGCTCTCGGCGTTGCTGTGTTCGCATACGGCTACGCGCGGCGCCACGCCTCGGACCCGCGGTTCACGTTCGGCACCGGCAAGGTCGGAGCACTTGCAGGATTTGCCAGCGCCGTAGGCCTGGCAGTGGTCGCGCTCGTGGTCTTGGCCGAGAGCGGTGTGCGCCTTGCCTCGCCCGTGCATATACAGTTCAACCACGCGATTGCCGTGGCCGTAGTCGGCCTCCTCGTGAATCTGGCGAGCGCCGTCTTGCTTCGCGAAGACCACCACGAACACGACGGGTCCCACGCTCACGAGCACCACGACCACAACTTGCGAGGTGCTTACCTGCACGTGCTGGCAGACGCGATGACTTCGGTGCTCGCGATCGCTGCCCTGACCGCCGGAAAACTGTTGGGTTGGCACTGGATGGATCCGGTGATGGGTATCGTGGGCTCGATCGTGATCGGCCGCTGGTCAATTGGGCTGCTGCGTGATACGAGCAGAGTCCTGCTGGATTCGGAGGTCGGCGAAGAGAGGGTGCGCGAGGTGCGCCGGATCATTGAGGCAGACGAAGAGCACCATGTCGCGGATCTTCACATCTGGCGCGTCGGTCCAAGGCACTTGGCGGCTATCGTTTCGGTCATTGCTGCAGAGCCGAGGTCCTCGGACTACTACAAGGCACGACTCGCGAGGTTCGCGGACCTGGCACATGTCACTGTCGAGGTGCACCAATTGGCGCGCCCAGCCGACAATGCGAAAGCTTGAGTTCGGGGGTAGACGTTGGTCTGCGTCGGTACACCGCGGCCGTCGGCTACAATCGCCGCGGGAACTGGTCACGCAGTTCACCTCCAGGAAGCACTCGCTGTGGTGTTCGCTGGACTCATGGATAAACCGGACCAGCACGCTCTTCCCGACCCCGGCCCTGTGCCGTAGGTTCGGTTCGATCGGCAGGCGAGCGCAAGCAGATGCAGCCATTGCAGCGGAAGACGAGTTGATTTGAACCGCCCGGGAGCCACCAAGAGCGCGATTGCAGCGGGCGTGATTCTCGCCGGGCTGGCCGCGGTGACGTTCGGAGCTACCGCGCCTTTCATTCGCATCACAGGTACGGGGGTTGGGCCCCTATTGACGGCGTTGCTCCTCTACGCCGGTGCGGCGCTGGGGGCGTTGCCGAATCCGTGGGAACAAGCGAATCGCGCGCCGAAGATGACACGCGCGCACCTGCCCCGATTGCTGCTCGTAGCGATTTTGGGCGCAGCCGTGGCTCCAACACTTCTGGCCGTCGGGCTGCAGCGCGTCTCGGCCGTACAAGGTTCCCTGCTGCTGAATCTCGAAGCGGTGTTCACGATCCTGTTTGCCTGGCTGATCGCGCGCGAACCCATTGGAGCGCGGGTGCTCGTCGCGGGGGGCCTCATGTTTGTTGCTGGATCGGTAGCTGTTTTCGGCACCGGATTGGCAGACAGACCGGACGCTTTCGGGTCGCTCGCGATCGCGGGCGCAGTGGCTGCGTGGGCCTTGGACAACGTGCTGACCCGCCCGCTCGCGGAGCTTTCACCTGCGTCGGTTGTACGGGCAAAGGCGGGCATCGGCGTGGCGATGACCGCTACGGTTGGCCTCGCGCTAGGAGAAACCTGGCCCGACGCGAGAAGCGCGCTGGGCCTCCTGCTGTGCGGGCTGACAGGATACGGGATCAGCTTGCGCGTGTACTTGCTTGCGCAGCGGCGAATCGGGGCAGCGAGAACCGGCTCCGTGTTCGCCATCGCGCCGTTCGTGGGGGCTGGGCTCGCTCTCGTCATTGAGCGCCGCACTCCTGATTTGGGGACCATGGTGTCGGCTGCGCTATTCGGGCTGGGGGTTTACCTGCACATCACCGAGAAGCACGGACACGTGCACTCCCACCACGCTGTCGAGCACGACCACGTGCATCGGCACGACGATGGCCACCACGACCATCACGACTCGCCGCCGGAGGGCGAGCACTCGCACGAGCATCAGCACGAGCCGTCGACCCATGAGCACCAGCACGCGCCGGATGTGCACCACGAGCACGAGCATCGGCGCCCATGACGTCACGCCATCCCTCGGAGATGTGGTAATCGAGAATTCCCCTTGGAAAGGACGGCTTGATGACTACGGCCCCAAACGCGGGTCTCTCGACTCGCTGCATTCACGCTGGTGACCATCTCGACAGCCGGGGAGGCATCCACACGCCGCTCTACAATCACTCCACCTTCGCGTTCCCTGACACCCAGGGCGTGCTCGACGTCGTCGAAGGGCGTGCGAGCGGCAACCTGTACACACGCTACGGGCTCAACCCCACGATCCGCGCCGTCGAAGAGAAGCTCGCGAGCATCGAGGGCGGCGACAACGCCTGGGTCTTCAGCTCTGGCATGGCCGCCGAGTCGGCCACTTTTCTGTCGTTCTGCAAGACCGGCGATCACATGATCTGCATCGGCGACGTGTATGGAGGAACCTTCGAGCTACTGGGCTCGAACCTTCCGAGCCTCGGGATCTCGACCACGTTCATGCTCGGAAGCGAGCTCGGTCGGCTCGACGACGTGATCAAGGACAACACGCGCGTTGTATTCTTCGAGACGCCGACCAACCCGAACATGGAGGTGTTCGACATCGCGTCCATCTCCGCGATCGCGAGAAAGCGCGGCGCACTCACGGTCGTGGACAACACGTTCGCGACGCCGGTGAACCAGCGGCCGCTCGCGCTCGGCGCTGACCTCGTGATCCACAGCACCACGAAGTACCTGGGCGGCCACAGCGATCTCACTGGAGGCGCCGTGATCGGACCATCGAAGCTGCTGGAGCCGATCTGGATGTGGCGCAAGAACCTCGGCCAGATGATGGCGCCCGAGGTCGCATTCCTGCTCGCGCGCAGCCTTCGGACGCTCGTCGTGCGCGTGAAGGCTCACAACACGAGCGCCGCGGCACTCGCGCTTCGCCTCGCGGAGCATCCACGCGTGGCGCAGGTGAATTTCCCTGGGCTCGTGAGCCATCCTCAACACGAACTCGCGAAGGGGCAAATGAGCGGCTTCGGCGGCATGCTCAGCTTCATCGTTCGTGGCGACGCGAAGGAGACTGCGGCGGTCGTCGACAAGCTCAAGCTCTTCTCCATCGCGCCAAGCCTTGGCGGTGTTGAGAGCCTCGTGACCCAGCCGATCACCACAACGCATCACGGGCTGACCCCGGACGAGCGCGCGCGACGCGGAATCGTAGACGGCATGGTTCGCATTTCCGTCGGGCTCGAGGACGTCGAGGACCTCTGGGCCGACCTCGAGCATGCGCTCAACCCCTGAGGATCGTCAGGGGCGTGGGCAGCACCCTCGCTCCGCACAGCCGCAATCAGAGCAAGCTTGCGCCGTGGTGGTTCCGCAATGGTCCCGGAGCCTTTCCTTCAGCGCCTTGCGCGCACGGTGGAGCCGCACCGTCGCGTTGTTGGGCGTCAACCCCAACTCAGCGGCGGCTTGCGAAACCGGAACACCATCGACAACCACGCGTCGCAAAATCGCGGCGTAGGCCGGCTTGAGCTGCTCTGCCTGCGCGAGCACGCACCAGCAGCCAGTGCCGTCACCATCGGGCGCGACGAAATCTGGCTCGTGGACGAGGAGAACGGGTTCGCCGCGTTTGCCAAGCTCATCGAGCAGCACGTTGCGGACAACGCGTCCGACCCAAGCCTCGGCCTTTCGTGGGTCACGCAACTGGTCGGCGCGCTCGAAAGCCCGGTGAAACGCCGCATACAGCACTTCCTCGCAGTCGATCTTCGAGCCGGCTCGCCGCACGTTCGTCCGCCGCGGTTCGGCCGGGTTTCTTCGAGCGCAGCACGTGCACCTACTGGCGGAGTGTGCGGGAGTGTTCTGGGCAAGGTTTGCGGTGCGGTTCCCTGCGAACGACGGTGGAGCGGTGCTCGTGGCCCCTCCGAAGACAACCGGGACATACGCCGCGAATGAACAGGGATTCCCGTGCCACCGCGCGCCACTCGCCGTAGGATAACCGCTAGACTTGGAGGGTGAGATGCGACTCGTAGGACTGATTCTTTCGGGAGTGTTGTTCGTTGCCGGGTGCGGGCACGCGGCGATGCGCGGCTCGGTGGTGATGAAGGTCAGCGACACGCAGGCGCACGTCTGCATGGGCGACAAGGAGGTCGCTGTGGGGGATCAGGTGCAGCTCGTGCGAAACGACTGCACGGCCACGGGAGGAAAGCTGTCGGTGACCCAACGCTGCAAGCGCGTTGTCGTGGGCCAAGGCCAGGTCACGCAGGTTCTCAACGAGCACTATTCGATCGTCGATTTCCCCAGTGGCATGCAATTCAAGGAAGGCGACTCGGTCGAGAAGATGAAATAGCCCAGCCGGCCGAGAGCCGCGCTCCGTGAGCCGCTGGGTTCGCCCCTCATCGGAATCGAGAGCGGGTAATGGTTGCCGGTTGCCGATGTCTGCTGGTGCACCATCCGACGGCACGTTCAGCTACGACTTGGTGACGCCACCTGCGGAATAGTCCGCAATTGATCTGACGACATGTCCGCGGGCCTGGATCGTTCGCTGACCAGATCGAGCCCGATTCAGCGACGGCGCGCATGCACACCGTCCGCCCATGCCATGGCGCGGGATTTGCTTTTCACGATTCGACGTCGGCGCTTGGCGCCGGTCGCTTCTACCAACCCTTCTGAAGCACGGAGAGTGAACTATGGTGCCATGTTTCGTTCGCAGATTGTTCGCGATGTCGCTTGTCGTTGGCGCAGTCGGCGTTCTGCCCGAGCTGACGGGATGCATGGGAATGGGAACGGACAACGGAATGGGAGGACTGCACACGGGGCTCGAACAAGCCCGGTATGGATCGACCGAGATCAATGCCGGGTCGAACGAGTACCGCGGCGGAGATCGAACGGGCTCCGTCAACCGCATGAGCACGGGTCGCGATCAGATCGCGAAAGGGGTGGGCATGATGCAAACCTCGATGAACGAGATGGGCGGCCGGGGAATGATGGGAGGCTCCGGTATGCAGGGCGTGGACATGCAGACCATGCACGAAGCAATGTCCCGACTCCTGACCGCATCCGCGGACATTCAGACGGCCTGCGACATGATGGAAGACAAAGACCCTTCGAACGACGGGCCGGCGATCGATATGATGGATAGATCTGTGACCACGCTTGATTCATCGCTGGAGATGATGTCGGGCAGCATGGGTTCGGCCTGTCACTAAGTCCGGAGTTTGGAGTCAAACATGACGCGCAGCTACATCGCAATCCTCGGCGCGCTCGCGTTTTCCCACATCGGTTGCAGCAGCGATCGAGCAACGTCGCCCACAGCCAGCCGAGACTCTGGCAGCACGTTGGATGGCTCGCCGCTGAGCCCTGACGCGAAGCCCGACTTCAGTGTCGGTGGCGCCGAATTACGCCTGACGGCCGGTGGCCCCGAATAGCGAGGTCTGCGGTCGCCGTGGTGAGACGACGGCGGGAACGGCGCCCG
>JAJZQG010000343.1 GCA_021847645.1 Myxococcales bacterium | reverse complement strand
GAGGCTCGGCGGGCACGGGAGGCTCGGCGGGCACGGGAGGCTCGGCGGGCACGGGAGGCTCGGCGGGCACGGGAGGCTCGGCGGGCACGGGAGGCTCGGCGGGCACGGGAGGCTCGGCGGGCACGGGAGGCTCGGCGGGCACGGGCGGCACCGGCGGCGCTACGTGCGATGCGCCCAAGGTACTGTGCGGCACCGACTGCGCGGACCTCACCACGGACGCAACCCACTGCGGCACTTGCGACAACGCCTGCGCTCCGGGAGGCACCTGCACCAACGGGAAGTGCGACTCGTGCGCGGGCGCCACACCGGACAACTGCAGCGGAGTGTGCACGTCGGTCCAGACCGATGCGGCCAACTGCGGGCACTGCGCGAACGCGTGTGCCACGGGCGCTTCGTGCACCAACGGCCAGTGCGCGTGTCCTCAGGGGCAGCACGCGTGCGGCGGGGCGTGCACCGACCTGCAGACGGACGTGATGAACTGCGGAGCCTGCACGGTGAAGTGCCCTGCGAACGGGCAGTGCAACGCGGGGACATGCAGCTGTCCGCAAGGGACCACGGACTGCAACGGCACCTGTGTCGACGAGCAGTCCGATGCGTACAACTGCGGCGCGTGCGGCAAGCAGTGCAACGCCGGAGCCGTCTGCACGGCGGGTGTTTGCACGTGCGCGGCCGGGCTGGTGACATGCCCTGGCGGCTGCGCCCAGCTCTCGTCCGACCCCTCGAACTGCGGCGCCTGCAGCACGACCTGCGCGATCGGTGGCCAGTGCGTGTCGGGGCAGTGCGTTTGTCCCTCCGGCCAACAGGCCTGCAACGGCCAGTGCGTGGACGTCACGACGAGTGCAACGGACTGCGGGGCGTGCGGCAAGGCCTGCGCAACGGGCGCGTCGTGCGTGGGGAGCGTCTGCCAGCCTTGCCCGAACAACGAGATCATCTGCGGGCAGACGGCGAACGACCCCGGCACGTGCACCGCGACGGCGACCGATGCCAACAACTGCGGAACCTGCGGGCACAAGTGCGCGACGGGGCAGAACTGCGTATCGGGCGTGTGCCAGGCGTGTCCGGGGACCGAGGTCGTATGCGCAGGCGCCTGCACCGATATCCAGACGAACAACGACCATTGCGGCAACTGCTACACGCACTGCGGCCCGAATGCGACGTGCACGGCGGGCCAGTGCACCTGCGCGAACGGCCTGACCAACTGCGGCCCGACGCTGGGCTGCGTAGACCTGCAGACCGACACCCAGAGCTGCGGGCAGTGTGGCAATCGGTGCGCGCCGGGGGCCACGTGCAACAACGGTACGTGCCAGTGCCCGGCCGGCATGGTCAATTGCGGCCAGTTCATCGGGTGCGTCGATATCGCCACGGACCCGAGCCACTGCGGCACCTGTTACGTGCAATGCGCGCCGGGCGAGAGCTGCGTATCGGGGCAGTGCACCTGCGGAGCCGGTCTGACGATGTGCAACGGCGTGTGCACGGACCTGACGACGGATCCAACGCATTGCGGCAATTGCAACCACGCCTGCGCGCAGGGCGACACATGTGACAACGGCACGTGCAGCTGCGCCGGGACGCAGTGCCCCGCCACCAACGTCTGCGCAGACCTGAAGACCGCGCCGACGGACTGCGGTGCCTGCGGCACGACGTGCCAGTCGGCCCAGGCGTGTGTCGGTGGCGCCTGCTCCTGCCGGCCGGGGCTGACCAGCTGCAACGGTAATTGCGTGGACCTCCAAGCCAACGCACTGAACTGCGGCGCCTGCGGGCACACGTGCAACTTCCAGCAAGGGGAGCGCTGCGTGGACGGCCAGTGCCAGAATGTCGGCACCTGCGCCTCGATTCAGCGCGTGTACTGCCAAGGGGCATGCCTGACGTCGGCTCAGCTGGCGACCGATCCGCTGAACTGCGGGCAGTGCGGCAATCGGTGCGCGACGGACGAGGTCTGCTCGCAGGGCCAGTGCCAAGCCTTCTTCACCTCGGCGGCGTGCAATATGTGTCCGTGCGACGCTTGCGGCGCAGCGACGGCGTGCTGCTCGTACCCGGGAATTCCCGCCGAAGCGATCTGCTTGGACGGCACGTCCTGCCCGATGTGACGGGTGTCGCACCCACCGGTCCGAATCCCGCCCTACCGACTCGCCGCGGCAGCCACGTGCAATACCCTTGGCACCGTGCGCGCGAATTGCCCGTAGTTGCGCAGCTCCTCCAGCCGGCACGACCACACCAGCCGCCCGTCATACACCGTCACGTCGGGGCAGCCGTCGCACATGTTCTGCGCGCCGTCGGCCAGGATGTCGATGGGCTGGATGATCGCGATGGTCTGCGCGTACGCGCTGCGCGCCAGGTCCAGCGGATGGCGCAGCAGGCCGGCGCCGAAGCGAAGCGCGGTGGCGCGCGTGCGTGAATCGAACGCCGAGCCGAGCGTCAGGATTCCCTTGCCGTGGGCAGTCGTGGCCGGCGCCGGATACGCTAGATATCGCCCCCGCACCAGGTGATGGAAGGACTGGGTCGCCTCCATCCACCGGGCTCCCACGTAGCCGAAGATGCGACGCTTGTTGCCGATGCGCAGGGACAACAGCCACTTGAACGAGTCCGGGCGCTCGGTGCCATTGAGGTAGGCCGACGGTTGGAACGCTGGGTCCGCGCTGTGAATCTGCTCGACGACGTCGCCCGCGAGGATGTCGAGGCGGCGCTTCTCCTTTTCGGCATAGACGAGCTGTTCGATGTGCACCTTACGGTCGCCTGCCCAATAGTCCCAGTCACCGCTGCTCAGGTCGGCGTGGCGGAAGATGATGAACACGACCGTTTGCACCTTGTCGATCTCGCGCTGGGCCCACTCGACGATATCGGGCACGTGGTGAAGCGTGTCGGGATAGACGGTGGAGTTGAAGGAGCACGCCAGATCGCCAGCGCTCGCGACCATCTCGGCGTACGTGCTGCGAAGCTCGTTCATGCGGATCTCGTCCGCGCCTTTCCATTCGGGCCGCCCCTGCTTGGAGTCGACGTGCAGCGTCAGGCCGAACAGCCCCGCTGCCTTCAGCTCGCGAAGCAGCTCGCGGCTGAGCGCATGCCCATTGGTGTTCAGGATCGGCTTCGCACCCCGCTCGCGGATGCGCCTCACAATCTCGACGACCTCCGGGTGCATGAGCGGGTCGCCGCCTGCGATGGATACGCTGTCGAACCTCCGAAGCCGCTCGAATACGTCCAAGTCGCCGTCAATCTCGGTCAGCGACTTGTGCGCCGGGCGGTTCTTGCGATAGCAGCCGTCGCACTTCAGGTTGCACTGGTCCGTGGGCTCCAGCCAGACAATGGGATTGTCCGCCAGGTTCCAAGGGAGCCGATACAGCTGACGATGGTCGATGGATGCAGCCATGACGTTCCCCCCGTCCCGTGGCTTGTGTTGGGCCGATAGAAGACTCGGTAGGACGCCTCCGGTGGGCTTTCAATGGGACAACGTCACTGGGCGGGGTGAATTCCCCGGGCCGTCCGCGACGAATCATTCACGGTGGTTGCTTGCTGCCTCCGCTCAAGGCACCCTTGCCGTCCATGCGCCGGCTCGCCCAGTTCCTTCTTCCTGCGGCCTTGTTGCTCGCAAGCGCAAGCTCGGGTGCGCAAACGCTCCCGCCCCAGATGCTCTCGCGCATCGCGCTGCGGCACGGCGTGCACCCCATGGCCGGGCCCGACGGACGCATCCCGTTCCTGGTCGCTCACGCACCGGGCCTCGACACGCGCGCCGCCGGGCTGGTCGCGCTCACCCCCGAGTTGAGCGCCATTCGCTTGCTCCCGGGCGAGATTGACCCCTACGTCGCGTCGCATCCCGGCCTGCGCCTGGGCTTCACCCCCGGATTGCGCCCCCAGCTCGATCAGGCCACGCCGCGATCGCGCGCGCCCGCCTATCGCAACACCACCGGGCTCGACGGCACGGGCGTGGTCGTCGGCATCATCGACACGGGGCTCGATGTCACGCACCTCGACCTTCGCACCGCCGACGGCCACACGCGGGTAGCGTGGCTGCTGGACCTGTCCCAAGCGCCTACGGGCAAGCACGCCGACCTCGAGCAGGAATACGGCTGCACGGATGCGTCGACCGGAGGCTGCGCGGTGCTCGACTCGGCGGACATCGACGCGATGCTGGGCACCTCGCAGTCGGCCGGACTGCCGACGGACACGCTGGGACACGGCACGCACGTAGCCTCGATCGCAGCTGGGAATGGCTTGTCTGTGCCGTCGTCGGGCCTGGTGGGCATGGCGCCGGGCGCGACGATCATCGCCGCGCGCGTGACCCGCAGCGGCGGAGAGGACGTGACCGACGGCGACGCGATCGCTGCGGCCAAGTTCATCTTCGAGCAGGCGGATCGGATGGGCATGCCGGCCGTGGTGAACATGAGCCTGGGCACGGACTTCGGCGCGCACGACGGCACGTCCGCGCTCGAGAGGGGCTTGGCGACGTTCGTGGGCGCGCAGCAGCCCGGGCACGCGCTGGTGGTGGCAGCGGGCAACAGCGGCGGCGTGTACGTGGATGGCAACGACATGCACGGCATTCACACCGAGGTGAGAGTGGCGCCCGGAGCCCGCGAGCTGGTGCCCATGCGTCCGTACGACATGACGGGCAGCGAGGTCAGCGGCTCGGTGTACGTGTGGCTGACGTGGCGCGCGAACGACTCGCTGTCCGTAGGGCTTCAGGATTGGACCGGCAAGGATCTGATTTCGCCAGTTGGGGCGGGGCAGAGCGCCGGGGCGTCGGGCTCGGACAAGGACCCGGGCATCGACGTGGCCATCTACAACGATGTCGTGAGTGACAGCAGCCCGCTGACGGCCGGGTCGCACGGGGCGGTGGTCTGGTACAGTGGGAAGTGGCCTGTCGACCGTCCGATCAGCATGACGATCGAAGGCAACGGCATGGCGGACGCTTGGCTGCAGGGAACGGGCGACGCGGCGCCTTCGGCCAGCGGGCTCGGACAGATGTTCGTGCGGGCAGTCAAGCACGGCACGGTCAACATCCCGGCCACGCACCCGGACATCATCGGCGTGGGGGCCACGCTCAACCGCACGAGTTGGAAGGACGCGAAGGGCGCGGCGATCAAGGTGAGCCGCGTGGGCTATCAGTCCCCGCCGATCGTCGACACCGTGGCCTACTTCTCGGGCGCCGGGCCAACCGCGATCGGGGCGCCCAAGCCCGACATCTGCGCGCCGGGCCTGTTCGTGGCTGCGGCGATGAGCCGCGACGCCGACCCGCGCAAGATCCCATCGAGCATGTTCGCCGCGCCGGCCGGATTGTGCCCGACTGCGCTCGACGAGTGCTACGTGGTCGACGCGCATCACGCGATCGCCTCGGGCACCTCGATGGCGACGCCAATGGTGACCGGGGCCATCGCGCTGTTGTTCGCGCGGGATGCCACGCTGACGCAACCCGAGGTGCTCGCGCTGCTGCAAGCAGGTGCACGGTACCCGGACGGCGAGGTTCCCTACGCGTACCAGCTCGGGCCAGGCGCGCTCGACGTGGAGGGCGCGAGGCTGGCCTACGAAGCCATCGGGCGTCCGATCGATCGCGCGCCGGACGCGACCGCGAGCTGGGTGACGATGTCCGCTCCGTATGCGCGCCCTGACCCGTCGCAGCCGGTGTGGGGCTGGGCCGAGCTGCGCGTGGGTGATGGGACGATCGCCGACGGCTTCGATGCATCGCGGCTCACGCTCGATGTGCAGGGCGCGGCCGTGGCGAAGGCGTTGACGCGCATGGCGCCAGGCTTGTGGCAATTCGGCGTGGCGGCACCGGACGGAAGCGGGGGCGGCACGGTGCGTGTGAGCGTGCAGTACGACGGCGTCACGTTGGGAACGGCGCAGGCGCTGCCGATCGGGCCCGACGCGTTCATCGCGATGGAGGGCATGACGGCCCGCGGAGGGGCGTGCGCGATGGCTCCGCGCGAATCGAGCGGTGGCCGATGGTGGTGGCTGGCGGCTGCGGCCCTACTTCTTGGGGTACAGCGCGAGCGAGTACGCCGATGAAGAGTACGGGACGGCGTTGAGATCGAAGGCCAGGTCGGCCAGGTTCGGTCCGGTGTTGCACGCGACGGTCACTCCGTCGGACTGCGGGTCACGTTGCGAACGGCCACGTTGTCCACGAACACGGTCGTCACGTCGCTCACATGCACGCCGGCGAACGTGGCCTGCCCCAGAGAGTCAGTCGTCGCGTCGGAAGCGCCCGTCTTGCCCATGATGGTCACGTGCGCCTTCACCAGGGCCCGACGATGGCAAGGTTGCAGCCCCACGGGGACATCCGTGCGCATCCGAGATCCAGCGCGCAGCAGCAGGCGAGACACACCGCGGGCCACCTCCATTCCGGGCCACCTGACCTGCAGGCACGACGAGGACGCAGCAGTGAACCAGCGACGCGTTCGGTCGGGTGCGTGCCAGATCGGGGTCTCGTTGCCTGCATCACGGCACGGTCGGCATGGAGGCCAGCTCCACCCGATAGATGGTCTCGGTCTCGCCCTGATAGCTCTGCCATGAACGAGCCGCGAAG
>JAJZQG010000068.1 GCA_021847645.1 Myxococcales bacterium | reverse complement strand
GTGGAGAGCATCGTGCGCGGAGCTTTCGTGTCGGTGGTGACGCGCGTGCTGGAGATGGCGCCGCTCGAAGGACGGGTGGTACTGACCGGAGGCGTGGCGGCCTACAATCCGACGGTGGCGGCGCTGCTGTCGGAGCGCATTGGCAGGGAAGTGATTGTGCCTCCTTTTGCGCAGCATTCGGGCGCCCTGGGGGCGGCGCTGCTGGCGATGGAGCCGGTGGCGTGAGGTAGCTGGCGGTTGTGGACGGAGAACGACGAACTGCGCCGTGTGCCTGCTGAGGGACAGCAGGTGCAGGGCGCGACAGCCCGGACGCGCTGCGCGCGATTCGGAGAGCAGGAGAGGAAGCGATGCTCGACGCCTTGTTCAAGCCCCGTGCGATTGCCATCATCGGTGCATCGAACAACCCATATTCGATCGGCAACATCGTGATTCGGAACCTGCTCGAGCACAAGTTCCAGGGGCCGATCTTCCCGATCAACCCCAAGGGCGGGCACATCCAGTGCCTCAAGGCTTACAAGTCAATCCTCGACGTACCTGACGAGATCGATCTGGTGAACATCTCGGTGCAGTACAAGCTCATTCCGTCGGTGATCGAGGAGTGTGGCAAGAAGGGCGTCAAGTTTGCGATTGTGCACTCGGCGGGGTTCAAGGAGGTTGGCGAGGAGGGCATCCGGCGCGAGCGTCAGATGGTGGAGCTCGCGCACAAGTACGGCATGCGCGTGTTCGGGCCCAACTCCCAGGGCGTGCAGAATGCCGACCCGGAGATCATGGCCTACGCCAACTTCACGTTCGTTCCGATGAAGCCCGGCAATGTGTCCATCGTGGCGCAGGGCGGCGGGATGGGAGAGTTGCTCAAGCTGCACTTGCACAAGGTCGGCCTCGGCCACCGCATGTACGCCAGCTACGGCAACGAGTGCGATCTGACCATGCCCGAGATCCTCGAGTACTACGGCAAGGACGAGGGCACGCGCGTCATCATGATGCAGACCGAGAGCTTCAAGGACCCCAAAAAGTTCCTCGAGGTGGCCTCCCGCATCACGCCTCACAAGCCGATCCTGGCGATCAAGGCCGGGCGCACGCGCGAGGGATCCGTCGCGGTCTCCTCGCACACCGGCACCCTGGTCGACCAGGCCGCGATGGCTACTGCGATGTTCAAGAAGGCCGGTGTCGTGCAGTTCTACGACTCGGACGAGATGATCAAGACGGCGATTGCGATGTCGATGCAGCCGATCCCGAAAGGGCGTCGCATCGGCATCATCACCAACACGGGCGGTCCGGGCATCCAGGCGGTGGACACTGCCGTCGACAGCGGGCTGGAGCTGTCGAAGTGGTCGGACGAGGGCCGGGCGCGGCTCAAGGCCAGCCTGTACGCTGAGGCGAGCCTGGGCAACCCGGTAGACGTGGTGGCGACGGCCGGGCCCGATCACTTCCACGCTGCGGTGGACACGCTGCTTCACGAGGACGGCGTGGACATGGTGATGGTGTACTTCGTCACGGCGCCATTCGTGGATCTGCCGGCCATTGCCAAGCGCCTGAAGGATGCGACGACGGGCGCGGACAAGCCGGTGGTGTGCGTAGTGTGCACCATCGACAAGTGGGCTGCGCTGATCCACCAACTGCGGGAGTCGAGCATTCCCGTCTACGAGTTTGCGGAAGACGCGTCTCGGAGCCTGGCGGGCATGTCTCGCTATCACGCGCTGCGGGCGCGCGTGGCCGGCGAGCTGCGCAGCGACCTGGGCGTGGACAAGGCGGCTGCGACGAGGCTGATCACGGCCTACCAGGGCAAGGACGAGTACATGAGCCAGATGGACGCGTTCGACCTGCTGGCTGCCTATGGCATCGGGGTGCCGAAGCGGGCGGCGATCAAGGCTCCGGGCGACGTGGCGGCGGCGAGCGCCAAGGTGGGATTCCCCTGCGTGCTGAAGGTGGAATCCTCGAAGGTGATCCACAAGTCGGAGGCCGGGGGCGTTGTGTTGGGCATCGGCGACGTCAAGGCCCTGCAATCAGCCTACGACGCAATGCGCGGCAAGTTCGGGCCGGAGGCGTCGTTGCTGGCGCTCGAGCAGAAGCCGGCCGGGCGTGAGGTCATCATCGGCGCCACCGAGGCGCCCGGGCTCGGAACGCTCGTCATGTTCGGATTGGGCGGAGTGTTCGTCGAGGTGATGAAAGACGTCGTGTTCTCGGTGGCGCCGCTGACGGACCGCGAGGCCGACGAGATGATTGGCGGGATTCGCGGCGAGGCCGTGCTCAAGGGCATTCGCGGCCAGGCTGGCGTCGACCTGGGGGCGATTCGCGATCTGCTGGTGAGGACCTCGCGCCTTGCGGCGGACTTCCCGAACGTAGTGGAGATGGATCTGAATCCGATCCTGACCTACCCGGCGGGGCAGGCTCCCTGCGCGGTGGACGTGCGCATCCGGGTGCGCTGAACCAGGGTCGCGGCAAGAAGGCAACGGGGCATCGAGGTGACTTACTGGATTCCGCTGGCTGTCGTTGTCACGTACATCGCGCTGCTGTTCGTCGTGACCTGGTGGTCGCAGCGCATGATGGAGCGTACCTCGAGCGGTCTGGTCGGTTATCTGCTTGCCGGCCGCAAGATGCCTGCGTGGGTATGTGCGGCGGCCCTGGCCGGCCTGGCGGTGGGCGGAGCCTCCACCATCGGGGTCGCCGAGCGCGCGTACAAGGCAGGTATCTCGGCGGGCTGGTACAACGCAGCCTGGGCCGGTGGAGCCCTGCTCACCGCGCTAATCGCCATCCGGCGTTACCGTCGCATGGAGGTCTCCACGCTGCCCGAGTTGTTCGAGCGCCACTACACCTCGACGGGCCGCGTGATCGCCGTGCTGGGCCAGCTCGCCATCCAGGTCGTGATCACCTCGCTGCAGTACGTCGCCGGCGGTGCGATCCTGTCGTCGCTCATGCCCCAGGTCTTCTCCCTGCGCATGGGAATGGTGGCCACTGCGCTGGTGTTCGTCGGGATCACGCTCATCGGCGGATTTTGGGCTGCCGGCCTGACCAACGTGGCGAACGTGGTTGTCATCTACTTGGGTATCTGTGTCGGGACGGTAATTGCGCTGAGCCGTGCGGGCGGGCTGCACGGGCTGGTGGCGAATGCGCCGGAGTCCTATCCTGGCTTCGACCTGTCGGGGGTGGGAATGCCCATCATCGCGGCCTGGTTCGTGGTGATGGCGATGACGGTGTTCTCGACGCAATCGGTCGTGCAGGTCGGGCTGGCGGCGAAGGACGAGAAGGCGGCGCAGCGGGGATTTCTGCTGGGCGCCCTGCTGATCCTTCCGGTGGGGTTTCTCAGCGCCTTGCTGGGCATGGCGGCGCGGGCGCTGCATCCCGGGATCGCGCCGACCGAGGCCTTGCCGCGGGTGGTCCTGGAGATGCCGCCGCTGCTCGCCGGCGTCATCCTGGCCGGGTTGTGGGCTGCCGACGTAAGCACGGCTACCGCGCTGCTGATCGGCAGTGCGACGCTCGTGACGAACGACGTGGTCAAGCGTTTCGTCTCCAAGGACCTGACTCCGCGCGGCGAGGCGTGGATCTCGAGAAGCAGCGTGGCCGTGCTGGGCGTCGTGACCTTTCTGCTGGCCATGAGCGTCTCGGGGATCCTGCAGACGCTCATCGTGGGCTTGACCCTGACCACCGGCTATACGGTCGTCGTATTCATGACGATGTATTGGCCGTCGCTGTGCCGCAGGGGCAGTGCCACCTGGACGCTGCTGGGATCGATGGCGGCGCTGGTATTCTGGTACGTGGCGCCGATCCAGTGGTCGAAGCTGCCGTTGCCGCCGCGGTGGGCATGGCTGACGAGCCACCCGATCTACTTCGTGTTCGCGGCGAGCATGCTGTCGTTCCTGGCGGTGGCGCTGCTCGACAAACGCAAGATCGAGGCGCCCTCGGTTGCCGTGAGCCTGGCGCAAGAGGAGACCGCATAGTGATCAATCCAGCCGCGCGGCTGGGGCAAAAAGGAGAGGGTGATGAGCACGACGGCGAAGGGTTGGATGATGACGGAGCCGGGCAAGGCGCTGCAGGAGCGGAGCTTCGAGCTGCCGTCGGCGGCGCCGGGCGAGGCGATTATCGAGGTCGCGGGCTGCGGGCTGTGCCATACGGACATCTCGTTCCTTCACATGGGAGTCAAGACGCGGGCGCCGCTGCCGCTGGTGCTGGGCCACGAGGTCAGCGGCTATGTGCGGGAAGTGGGCGACGGCGTGGATGCCAGCCTGATGAACCGTCCGGTGGTCGTGCCGGCGGTGCTGCCCTGCGGCACCTGCGAGCTGTGCAAGGCGGGACACCGCACCATCTGCAAGGCGCAGATCATGCCCGGCAACGACCGTCACGGCGGGTTTGCCACGCACGTTGCCGTGCCTGCCAGATACCTGTGCCCGGTGGGCGACGATGTTCTGGCGACGCACGAGCTGTGGCAGCTGTCGGTGGTGGCCGACGCGGTGAGCACGCCGTTCATGTCCGTGCGACGGTCCGGGTTGGCGGCGGGGGAGCTGGCGATCGTGGTCGGGGCCGGCGGGATTGGCATCTACTGCGTGCAGTGCGCGGCGGCCACGGGGGCCAAGGTGATTGCGCTCGACGTCTCGCCGGCCAAGCTCGAGCTCGCCAGGCACTACGGGGCGGCGGCCGCGATCCAGGTCGGCGGTCTGTCCGAGAAGGAGCTCAAGGACCAGCTCAAGGCCGAGGTCAAGAAGCTCGGGGCGCCGTCGATGCGCTGGAAGATCTTCGAGACCTCGGGCACCTCGGCCGGGCAGCGCACGGCGTTTGGCCTGCTCAACCACGGCGCCTACATGGCGGTGGTGGGCTTCACGATGGACAAGCTGGAAGTGCGATTGAGCAACCTGATGGCGTTCGACGCGACGCTACGGGGCAATTGGGGCTGTGACCCGACGCTCTACCCGGAGATCGTGCAGTGGGTGGGCCAGGGCAAGGTGAAGGTCGCGCCGCTCACGCGCAAGTTCCCGTTGTCGGAGATCAACGCGGTGGTCGACAAGGCGCACCACGGGCAGCTCACGGAGCGGGCCGTGCTGGTGCCCTAGGGGCAGCGTCTGCGGTGTGGTGGAGCCCGCTTCTCGCGGGGGGAGCGGGCTCGGTTCGGCGCTCGGAGCGTGAAGAGCTTCCGGGGGGGACCGCGGCGAGGACCAGCAGGACAGGAAAACGGCAGGACCGCGGCACGGGTCGTGGCTGGGCCGGGCGAGCGGATCGAACGGCGCATGGTCCGGCGGTGATCGAGGCGCGGATCGCCCACGAAACCCGTTGACGCCACGACATGCGATGCTAGCCTACCGAACGTTCGTTCGGCTAGAGGTGTGACGTTGAATCGCAGCGACATCATCGATTGGGCAACCGAGATCTACGAAGACGTGGGGTTGTCGTGCGTGCGGCAATTCCTGGACGATACCCCGGGGCGCAAGGCGGCAGGGATGCTGCCGGTCTACGTGCCGCGGGAGGTCGTGCACGGCGCGGGAATGCTGCCCGTGGCCATCTGGGGCGGAGGGGACCGTCTGGAGATCATCAAGGGCGACGCATTCTATCAGTCCTATATCTGCCACCTGCCGCGCTCGGTGATCGAGCTGGCGCAGGGCGGCAAGTTCCAGGCGCTCAGCGCCATGCTCTTCCCTTCCACCTGCGACGTGATCCGCAACCTGTCGGGCATCTGGACGATGCTGTACCCCGGGATGTACGTGCGCTATCTGGATGTGCCCCAGGTGCTCGACCAGGCCACCGGCGGGGTGTTCTGGCAGTCCGAGATGAGGGAGCTGGCGCGGGACCTGGCCGGACTCTCGGGCATCGCTCCAACGCCCGAGCGCATGAAGGCGGCGATATCGCTCTACAACGAGGCCCGGCGTCTCATTCGCGCCTTGTACGACCAGCGTCGCTCCACCCCGTGGGCCGTCCCCACGGCGGAGCTGTACGTGCTGATGCGCGCCGGCGAGGTCGCTCCCGTCGAGCTGTTCATCGACAAGATGAAAGCCTATCTGGCCGCCGTCACCGAGACGTCGATGCGCCCCAAGGATCGGGCTCGCGTGGTCGTCACCGGATCGTTCTGCGAGCAGCCGCCCCTGGGGTTGATCAAGACGCTGGAGCGGGCCGGCTGCTACATCGTCGACGACGACTTCCTGCTCGGCAACCGCTTTCTCACGCAGGACGTGTCGCTCGACGGCGATCCGTTCGAGGCGCTGTCCTCGGCGTTTCTGCACCATGTCGTGCCCTGCTCGCTGGTGTTCGAGGCGGACCCGAACGGCAAGCGCACGTTGATGCAGAAGCGCGTGGCCGCGGCCAAGGCCGAGGGAATCATTTTCGCGGCCCCCAGCTTTTGCGACCCGGCCCTGCTCGACCAGCCCATGCTGCGCGCTGGCGCCGACGCCGCCAACATCCCTTCCATCTCGTTCCGGTACGCCGAGAACTCGGGCCAGTTCCAGCAATTCCGCGAGCAGGCCGGCACCTTCGCCGATTCCATCAAGCTGTGGGGAGACGCGTGATGTCCGACGTTGCCAAAGACCGTTCGATGCAGCTCCAGAAGGAGATGATTGGACGACACTTCGACCGTCTCGCCACGGCCCGGCAGGATGGCCGCAAGGTAGTCTACACGTTCGTGCCGGGCAATCTGACCGAGCTGCTGATGTCCTTCGACGTGCTGCCGGTGCTGCCGGAGATCAATGCGCTGCAGTCGGGCATGCGGGGCAACAGCCAGAGGTTCATCGCCGAGGCCGAGAAGGCCGGACACTCCGAGGACGTATGCACGTACGTCAAGTGCGATATCGGGATGATGCGCTCGGGCAACATCGGGCCCACGGGCCAGCCGCTGCCTCCGCCCGACCTGCTGCTGCTGTCCTACACGGGCTGCTACACGTTCATGAAGTGGTTCGAGCTGCTGCGCGAGGCCTACCACTGCCGGACGGTGTTCTTCCACGTGCCCTACCAGGGCCAGGGCAAGATGACGCCCGAGCACCGCGAGTACATGGTGCGCCAGCTCAAGGACAGCGTGATTCCCGCCTTGGAGCAGGTGACCGGCCGTCGCTACGATGAAGACCGGCTCAAGGAGCTCTTGCGGCAGAGTCGCCAGGCGGAGGACGACCTGGTGGCGGTCTTCGAGTCGGCCAAGCGCAAGCCCAGCCCGCTCGACGCCTTCTTCGGCGGCGTCTACTACGTAGGTCCGATCTTCAGCTCGTTCCGCGGCTCGCCCGAAGCGGTGGCCTACTACAAGGCATTGCGTCAGGAGGTCGAGCAGCGCGCCGCCAAGGGCCTCGGTCCCATTACGCCCGACGGCTCGTTGGACGAGCAGAAGTACCGCCTGGTGGTCGAGGGGCCTCCGAACTGGACCCACTTTCGCTAGTTCTGGAAGATGTTCTACGAGGAGAAGGCCGTCGTGGTCGCCTCGACCTATACGAAGGTCGGCGGCACCTACGACCTGGGATTCCGTCACGACCCGGACGACCCCTTGGGCACGCTCGCCGACTATTGCGCAGGCTGCTATACGAACCTCAACCTGCCCTCGCGCGTGGAGCTGCTGGCCAAGTACGTTCGGGACTACGACGCCAACGGGTTCGTCATCAACTCGGTCAAGTCGTGCAACTCGTTTTCCGCGGGGCAGCTGGCGATCCTGCGCGAGGTCGAGAAGCGAACGGGTGTGCCGGGCGCGTTCATCGAGTCGGATCTGGTCGACCCGCGCTACTTCTCGGCGGCCAACATCAAAAACCGCCTCGAGAGCTACTTCCAGATGATCGACGCGCGCGGCGACAGGAGGTCGGCATGAGCGCGGGCCTCATGACCCAGGTGGCCTGCGTGGTCGGCGTCGACCTGGGCTCGACTACCTCGAAGGCCGTGGTCCTGGATTTGGACGGCAAGGTGTTGGGCAAGGGCATCACCAACTCGCGGTCGAGCTACGATCGGGCAGTGGAGCTGGCCCGCGTGGAGGCCTTCGTGGCGGCGCGCTTCCAGGTGCTGCAGCGCGCGGTGGAGCATGTGGCGGGCAAGCAGGCGCTCGCCCGGCTGCTGGGCGCTTTCCGCCTCGAGCAGCACCTCGTGCAGCTCGACCAATTGCGGGTGGGTCTCGAGCGCGAGGTCCGGCTTCACGTGCTTCCCGACGCGCGGGAGGCCGTTTCCGCGGCGGTCTCCGGGATTCTCGCCCGGATGCGCGCCGAGGAGGAGAAGCGGTTCGACGCGCCGACGCCCGAGGAGCGCTCCGACTTCTTCCGGGACGCTGCCAGCTCTGCGTACGCGCGAATCGCGGAATCGACGGCAGCCGAGAAGGGCTTGTCGTTCGACCAGCTGCTGAGCCTGTTCGACAAGTGCATCATCCAGGTGGAGAACGCGCCGCTGGAGCTCGGCTTCCTGGATCACATCGACGCGGCGCTCAAGCGCTGCGAGTCCGACCGGGCGTTGCGCGAGGGCGTCGAGGCGGCGGTCTCCACGGAGTTCGACCTGCGGGCGACCGTGGGCACGGGCTATGGCCGGGCCCGGCTGCCTTTCCCCAAGGAGCAGATTCGCTCCGAGATCCTGTGTCACGGGCTCGGGGCCCATGCGATGTTCCCCGGAACGCGCACCGTTCTCGACATCGGCGGCCAGGACACCAAGGCGATTCAGGTCGACGATCAGGGCATCGTGACGAGCTTCCAGATGAACGACCGATGCGCCGCGGGCAGCGGCCGCTATCTCGGATACATTGCCGACGAGATGAATCTCGGCCTGCACGAGCTCGGTCCCTTGGCCGAGAAGGGCGTGCATCCGGTCAAGATCAACTCGACGTGCACCGTCTTCGCCGGGGCGGAGCTGCGCGAGCGGCTGTCCCTCGGCGACAAGCGGGAAGACATCCTGGCGGGATTGCATCGGGCCATCATGCTGCGGGCGATGAGCCTGCTTGCCAGGTCGGGGGGAATCCAGGACGAGTTCACCTTCACGGGCGGAGTAGCGCGCAACCACGCAGCGGTGACGGCGTTGCGCAGGCTGGTCGAGGAGCACTACGGCCCCAGGACGCTCAACATCTCGCCGGACAGCATCTACACGGGAGCGCTGGGCGCTGCTCTGTTCGCGCAAAGGATAGCGGCATCATGACGATCGCGGCAGGGATCGACGTTGGCAGCTCCGCCGCCAAGGCGGTGGTGATGAGCGTGGAGGGCGCGAATATCACCTTGCTCGGGCGCGCGTTGATGCGGATTCGCAAGCGTGATGTGGCCGACGTGGTGGACGAGGTATTCGCCCGGGCCAGGGACGACTCCGGGGTGAGGTCGATCGACTACATCGCCACGACCGGGGAAGGGGAGGACATCCCGTTCGCCACCGGGCACTTCTACGGCATGACGACGCACGCGCGGGGCGCGCTGTACCTCGAGCCCAGGGCGCGGGCCGTGCTGGACGCGGGTGCCCTGCACACGCGGGCCGTCTCCATGGACGAGCGCGGGCGTGTGCTCGGCAACAAGATGACGAGCCAGTGCGCGTCGGGCTCCGGCCAGTTCCTGGAGAACATCGCGCGGTATCTGGGCGTGGCCCTGCCCGAGGTGGGCGGCTTGTCGTTGACGGCCCGCAAGCCCGAGAAGATCAGCTCGATCTGCGCGGTGCTCGCGGAGACGGACGTCATCAACATGGTTTCCCGCGGGATTGCGACGCCTGACATTCTGCGTGGAATTCACGACAGCATGGCGGGGCGGTTCGTGTATCTGGTGCGCGGGCTCGACGTGCACGGGGTCGTGTTCGTGAGCGGCGGGCTGGCGCAGGACGAGGGGTTGATCGCGGCGACCCGGGACGAGTTGGCGAAGGACGCTGCGAAGCGTGGGCGTGACATCGAGTTGGTGACCCACCCGTTGAGCGCCTGGGCGGGCGCGATGGGCGCGGCAATCTGGGGCGGAATTCGCCACCACAGAGTGGGAGGAACGGCATGGACAGCGACGAAAACGGGCTGACCCGGGCTGAGCAGGCGGGCATTGTAGTTCGGCAGCTGCGCTCTTCGGACCTGCAGCGGTTGCTCCGGATGGACGAGGCCATCACCGGGCGCAAGCGCGTGGCGTGGTTCGAGCGCCGCTTGAAGCTGGCGCTGGAGGAGACCGACATCCGCATCTCGCTCGGGGCCGAGAAGGAAGGCTTGCTGGTGGGGGCGTTGATGGGGGCCGTGCACTTCGGCGAGTTCGGCGTGCTCGAGCCGGTAGCGGTGCTCGACACGGTGCTGGTGGACCCGGAGTTCGGGCGCAGCGGGATTGCCACGGAGATGTTCGCGCAGTTCGTGCAATCGCTGCGCGCCTTGCGCATCGCTCGCGTGCGGACCGAGGTCGACTGGAACGACCAGGACCTGGTGGCCTTCTTCGGCAAGGCGGGCTTCCGGCCGGTGGCGCGCCTCGTGCTGGAGTGTGCGTGCCGGGGCGATGAGAACTCGGATTGACCTGTAGCGACACGGGCGGCGGTGCCGCGCGGTGGACGACGAAAGGAGCGTGCCATGATCGTAGGCGTGATCGGTTCGGGCTCGATTGGACCGGACCTGGCGTACGGGTTCCTGTCGGCTCTGGCTGGTGCCGGGGGGACGGTCTATCTGCATGACATTCGCAAGGAGGCGCTGGACAAGGGCATGGCGCGCATTGAGGGCTACATGCGCAAGGCCGTGGCGAGGGGCAAGCTCGACGCGGCCAAGGCCGAGCGCATGAAGAGCCGCCTCCTGCCGACCCTGGAGATCGGCGACCTGGCCAGGTGCGAGTATGTCCTGGAAGCCGCTACCGAGGATCTCAACACCAAGCGCGCCATCCTGGCGAAGCTCGAGAGCGTGGTGAGCGACGACTGCCTCATCGGGTTTGCGACGTCGGGCATTCCCCGTGCCCGCATCGTCGAGGGCACCAAGCGTCCGGCTCGGTGCTTCGTGAACCACCCGTTCTTCCCGGCCTGGCGCTCACCTCCGGTGGAGGTCGTGTTGTCGGGCGACGAGGCGCTGGGCGCGCGCATGATTGCGACGCTCAAGACATTGGGCAAGGTCCCGATCGTGACGGCGGACGTGCCGTGCTTCGCGGCGGACGACGTGTTCGTGAACTACTGCGCGGAGGCGGCGCGCATCGTGGCCGAGGGCATCGCGACGCCGGCGCAGGTCGACAAGGTGGTGGACGAGGCGGTGGGCGGTGGCGGGCCGTTCTACGTGATGGACCTGACCCGGGGCAACCTGCTCAACGTACACTGCCTGGAGCTGATGCGCGATGCGCCCACGGGCTCGGCGTGGTTCGAGCCGCCTCCGGTCTTCCGCAAGCAAGCCAACGACGCGTGGCACAAGCCCAACGCTGCCCGGCGGGCGTCCTGCGACGAGGCCCTGGCCAAGCAGATTCGCGACCGAATCCTCGCGGTGCTGGTGGCCCGCACCTACTTCGTCGTAGAGAATGGGATCTGCGACGCGTCGGACATGGACTGGCTGACGCACAACGCGCTTGGGTTCCGCACGGGGCTGCTGGAGTTCACCGCATCGCTGGGCGGGCAGCAGGCGCGGCAGCTCTGCCTCGATTACGCCGCGAAGCATCCGGGGTTCAAGGTGCCTGCCGGCCTGGCGGAGGGCAAGCTGGCGACCTACTACCGGGATATCGTCGTCACTCGCGACAAGGACATTGCGGTCGTGAGCGTGCGGCGGCCGGAGGCGCGCAACGCGCTGTGTGCCAGGGCGATGCAGGAGATAGGCGAGGCGATGCGCGCTGCCGAAAAGGACGACAGCGTGCGGGGCGTGGTATTCACGAGCTACGACGGCGCGCTGGCGGGCGCGGACATCAAGGAGCTGGCGGCCCTTGCCGACGAGAAGGCCTGCGAGGAGTCGTGCCTGACCGGCTATGCGGTATTGGACATCATCGCCAACCTCAAGAAGCCCGTGATCGCGGCGGTGGACGGTCCGGTGCTGGGCGGTGGCGCGGAGACGTGCATGGCGTGCCACGCGAGGGTGGTCGGGCCCAACCTGGCGCTTGGGCAGCCCGAGGTGAACCTGGGGATTATCCCGGGCTACGGCGGCACGCAACGTCTGCCGCGTCTGGTGGGTGTGGAACGCGCCGTGCAGATGTTGCGCACGGCGCGCACGATCGGCGCCAACGAAGCGGCCGAGTGGGGCTGGGCCCAGGTCGCCCCGGAGCCCGATCCGGTGGCCGCGGCCAAGAAGCTGCTCCGGTCGGTCTGGGCGGGCGATCGCAAGATCGGACCCGTGGATCCCAAGCCGATGCACGTGCCCGACAAGCTGCCGTCGGTGGAGCTCGGGCACCGCTCGCTCGCCATCGACGAGATCATCGTCGACGTGGTCAAGAGAGGGCTTCGGCTGCCGCTGGCAGAGGGGTTGAAGGTGGAGGCCCAGGGCTTCGCGCGCTGCAAGGCCACGGTCGACATGGATATCGGGATGAAGAACTTCATGCAGAACGGGCCGCGAGTTCCGGCCGCGTTCCTCCACGAATAGCGGCAAACGGAGGCGGACATGGCACGTGATACGTCGATTGTGATTCTGGACGGCGCCCGGCGGCTGCCCCGCGCCGACATCCTGTTCAACAACAAGGAGCCCGGGCTGTTCTCGCGATTCAGCACCACGCACCTGGGTGGAATGGCCATCAAGGCGGCGCTCGAGCACACGCCCGTCGACCGCGAGCTCATCGGCCACGTGGTGATGGGCATGGCGCAGCACAGTCATCGCGACTCGATCTACGGGGCGCAGGGCATGCGCTGGCGCGGCGGCTTGCCGGACGACGTCCCGGCGCTGACGGTGGCTCGGATCTGCGGCAGCGGCGCCGAGGCCATCTCGGTGGGGGCCGAGATGATGTTGGCGGGGCTGCGGCACGACGAAGCGAGGCCCTTCACCGTGGTGGGCGGCGCCGAGAGCATGCAATACCCCTTCTGCCTGTATGACTATCGCGGAAAGAAGGTGGGCGCGTCGGTGCAGAAGTACGGTCCGGTCTCGGCCCACAAGCTTCCCCCGGAGACGCACCTGCACGACATGATGCTCTCGGGGCTCTATGACCCGAGCGCGAAGATGTCCATGGCGAACACCGCCGAGGAGCTCGGGCGCCGCTACAAGATTACGCGAGAGCAGGCCGACCTGTTCGGCTACCGATCCCAGGTGAATGCCAAGAAGGCGCGCGACGCCGGCTGGTTCGACGAGGAGCTCGTAGCCGTGCAGGTGCGGCGCGACGGTGCGTCGGATCCGATCACGGTCAAGTACGATACGCACATCCTGGAGGAAGCGAGCCTGGAGGCGATGTCGGGGCTGTTCCCGGCGTTCGAGGCGGGAGGGATCATCACGGCGGGCAACGCGAGCGCGGTCGTGGACGGCGCGGCCGCGATGGTGATTGCCAAGCAAGCGGACGCGCAGAAGCACGGGCTCAAGCCGCTGGCTCGTATCGCGGGATTCGGCGTGGCTGCTTGCGACCCGAAGATCATGGGCTGGGGCCCGGTGCCCGCGACGCGCAAGGCCCTGGCGCAAGCCGGGATCCAGGGCAAGGACGTGGACCATGTGGAGATCAACGAGGCATTCGCGCCGCAGGCTCTGGCGTGCATCCACGACTTCGAGAAGATGGGAATCGACCCGGAGAAGGTCAACCCGATGGGCAATGCGATCGCGATGGGGCACCCGCTGGGCGCCACGGGAGCGATTCTGACGATCACGTGCGCCTACGCCCTGCGTCGTACGAAGAAGCGTTGGGGGGTGGTGACGATGTGCATTGGCGGTGGACAGGGCATTACCCTCGTGCTCGAATCCGCGCTCCACTGAGCGTCGGGGCCTCATCCCGGCGTGGAGCAACCAGGAGCGGATCAGGTGTACGAAGGCACGGACTTGTTCGATCTGAATGGGATGTTGACGGAAGAGGAGCAGCTTGCGCGCGACTCGGTTCGCCGGTTCGTGCGCGAGCGATTCTCGCCGCTGGTCCAGGAGCATTTCCGCAAGGGCACGTTCCCGATGGAGATCGTGCCGGAGCTGGCGGAGCTGGGTGTCTTCGGCGTCAATCTGACCGGCTACGGCTGCGCCGGGATGAACAACATCGTCTACGGCCTGATGATGCAGGAGCTGGAGTACGGCGACTCCGGCCTCAGGTCGTTCGCAAGCGTGCAGAACTCCCTGGTGATGTACCCGATCTGGAAGTACGGCACCGAGCAGCAGAAGCAGCGTTGGCTCCCGGCGATGGCACGCGGCGAGGCGATCGGCTGCTTCGGGCTCACGGAGCCCGACTCCGGATCGGATCCCGGCCGGATGATCACCAAGGCTCGTCGCGACGGTGAGAGCTGGGTGATCGACGGCGCGAAGATGTGGATCACCAACGGGACGGTGGCGGACGTGGCGGTGGTCTGGGCGCGCACGGCCGAGGGACCGGAAAGCATCCGCGGGTTTCTCATAGAGAAGGGCACACCGGGGTTCACCGCGCGCAACATCGAAGGCAAGTTCGGCCTGAGGGCGTCGGTGACGAGCGAGCTGGCGTTCGACGACTGCCGGGTAGAGGCGTCGGCGCAGCTGCCGGGAGCGAGCGGGCTGTCGGGGCCGCTGTCGTGCCTGAACCAGGCGCGCTACGGCATCGCGTGGGGCGCGATCGGTGCGGCGATATGCTGCTACGACACGGCGCGAGCCTACGTGCTGGATCGGGTGGCGTTCGGCAAGCCGATTGGCACCTACCAGCTGGTGCAGCAGAAGCTGGTGTTGATGCTGACGGAGATCACCAAGGCCCAGCTGCTGGCTCACCGGATGGGCACGCTGAAGGAAAAGGGCACGCTGCGGCACGTGCATGTGAGCATGGCGAAGCAGAACAACGTGTATTGGGCGCTGCAGATCGCGCGCATGGCGCGGGACATGCTGGGGGCCAACGGAACCGTGGACAGCTACCCGGTCATCCGGCACATGCTGAACCTGGAGTCGGTATTCACCTACGAGGGGACCGATGACATCCACAAGCTGATCATCGGCAGGGAGATCACGGGACTGGACGGCCTGCGCGGTTGACGGGTCGGCCGGAAGCAGCTCGAGAGCAGAGGGGCCCGGGCAACCGATCGCGGGCGCGACGGGGGAGCGGGCGGAAGGAGACCAGTCATGAAGAACCACGATATCGTCGACATCAAGGAGTTCCAGGGGGTGCGCTACGAGCTTCGCGTGGCCAAGACCGCGAAGGGCGAGCCGGCGGAAGGTCTCCACAACGCGTGGATCTGGCTGGACAACCCCACGCAGTACAACTCGTACACCACGGACATGGTGAAGTCGGTGATTCTGGCGCTGCGAAAGGCCTCCAACGAGCGCAGCGTCAACTGCATCGTCTTCACGGCGGTAGGGGACAAGGCGTTCTGCACCGGAGGCAATACGAAGGAGTATGCCGAGTACTACGCCGGCAATCCCCCCGAGTATCGGCAGTACATGCGGCTGTTCAACGACATGGTCACCGGGCTGCTCATCGCGGACAAGCCGGTCGTGTGCCGGGTCAACGGCATGCGAATCGGCGGAGGCCAGGAGATCGGCATGGCCTGCGACTACGCCATCGCGCAGGACATGGCGAAGTTCGGCCAGGCCGGCCCCAAGCACGGCTCGGCGCCGGACGGCGGGGCGACGGACTTCCTGCCGCTGTATGTAGGTATCGAGAACGCGATGGTCGGCTGCACGCTGTGCGAGCCGTGGAGCGCCCACCAGGCCTACCGGTTGGGGATGGTCAGCGAGATCGTGCCCGCGCTCAAGGTCGACGGCAAGTTCGTTCCCAATCCGCTGGTGATCACGGACCGGTGGGTGGACGAGTTCGGCCGGATCGTGCTCGGCGAGCCCAAGACGGGTGAGGCGCTGGCCAAGGGCAAGGAGCTGGTCAAGAAGGGCACGATGGACCTGAGCCTGCTGGACGAGGCCGTCGAGCGGCTGTGCGGAAAGCTGCTGGCGACCTTCCCGGGCTGCACGATGAAGACCATCGGCAGCCTGCGCAAGTTCAAGCTGGAGCACTGGCACCAGAACGCGGAGTCGAATCGGGAGTGGCTCGGCCTGAACATGATGGGCGAGGCCAAGGCGGGATTCCAAGCCTTCAACTCGGGCCCGAAGGACAACCGGGAGGTGGACTTCGTCAAGATGCGGCGCATGCTCGCCGAAGCCCATCCCTGGGACGAAGAGCTCATCCGCGCGATCTCCCCCCAGTACAAGTGAGAGGCGCACGATGGGCTATTCCAAGATAAGAGTGCAGCCCCTGCTCGACGGCGAAGCCGTGCACATCGTGCTCGACTCGCCCAAGGGCAACGTGCTCGATGCCGCGATGATGTCGGAGATCGGGCAGGAGCTCGAGTCGTACAAGGCGCGACGAGAGCTCAAGCTCATCGCGTTCAGCGGCGCTGGCGGGCACTTCAGCTTCGGGGCCAGCGTGGCCGAGCACGTGCGCGAGCAGGCCCCGGCCATGATCGCAAGCTTCCATGGTATGTTCCTGCGCCTGGTGGACCTGGCCATCCCGACGGTGGCTGCGGTGCACGGCAGGTGCTTGGGCGGGGGCATGGAGTTCGCCATGTTCTGCAATCTCGTCTTCGCCCACCCCAAGGCCGTCTTCGCCCAGCCCGAGATCCAGCTGGGCGTGCTGCCGCCCGTCGCGTCGGTCATCCTGCCCTTCAAAGTGGGCCAGTCGGCGGCGGACGACATCAACCTGACAGGCCGCAACGTCACATGCGAAGAGGCCCACACCCTCGGGTTGGTCGACCGGATTTGCGAGGACCCCGTCGCCGAGCTTGAATCCTGGGCGAGCCGCGAGCTCGCTCCCAAGAGCGCCTCGTCGCTGCGCCTCGCGCTGCGCGCCTCTCGCCACCGTCTACACGAAGCGTTGCGTGTCGATCTGCCCGTGATGGAGCGGCTCTACGTCGACCAGCTCATGGCCACCCACGACGCCAACGAGGGGATCGCCTCGTTCCTCGAGAAGCGCAAGCCCGCCTGGACCCACTCCTAGGCAAGAATTCAACACAGAGGCGCAGGAATTCAGAAACCCAAAGACCTGTAGATCTCGGTGGCTCTGTGGCTCTGCGTTGTCCTCACCCCAGGGCGAGGTCCCAACCCAGCGAGAACGCCTTGAGGTTGAGGCTGTCCGTGCCTCGGGGCACGTGCGATCGAATCGCGCCCTCCAGCGTCTCACGCCGGAGCAAGCCGGTGGCCGCACCGAAAAAGCCGAGCACGACCATGTTGGTCACGATGGCGCGGCCGAGCTGGGACGAGGCGATGTGGGTCGCGCGCACGCCCCGCGCGCCGGCGCGATCCGGCGCGGTGACCAGGTCCGAGTCGTAGATGAAGGTGCCCGACGGCGCGAGCATCGGCTGGAAGTGGTTGCACGAGTCCTGGCTCAACGCCACGAGCACGTCGAGCGTATCGGCCTCGACGTCGACAATCAGGCCGCTGCCGACCGTGACGTCAGTGGTGCAAAGCCCTCCGCGGGCCGAGCTTCCGTAGGACTGCGCCTGGAGCACCTGTTTGCCCTCGGCCAGGGCGGCGGCAGCGACAATCTCGCCCGCGCGGACGATTCCCTGGCCGCCGAATCCTGCAAAGCGCACAGTAGTCGTTGTCTGCATGGGAGCTCCTGTCATGCTCGGGAGGGGGAACACAGGCCCGCGACTTGCGCGCGAAGCCGGGCACTGTACTCGGGCTTGACGACGTTCTTGAGCGTGCCCACGACGATCTTGCCGTCCAGCTGCTCGGGCGCCATGGTCGCTGCCTTGGCGACGCGCACGGAGCGGGCCTTGTAGTCTTGAAGAAAGTCGGCGGCGTTCTTCTTGCCGACGGCCTTGCCGTAGCTCGTCGTGCATTGGGCCACGACCTCGACGAAGGCGAAGCCGGGGTGTGCGAGGGCCTCCTTGAAGCTCTTGACCAGGTCCACGACTTGATAGGTGGTCCAACGGGCCACGTAGCTCGCGCCTGCCGCGGCGACCAGGGACGAGACGTCGAACGGGGGCTCGATGTTGCCGTGCGGCGTGGTGGTCGTGGTGACTCCCTCGGGCGTGGTGGGCGCCACCTGCCCGCCGGTCATACCGTAGATGGAGTTGTTGACCATGATGACGGTCAGGCCGATGTTGCGGCGAGCGGCGTGGATGAGGTGATTGCCGCCGATGCCGGAGAGGTCGCCGTCGCCCGCGATGACCACGACCTTTCGGTCGGGCGACATCATGCGAACGCCCGTGGCAAAGGCGATCGCGCGGCCGTGCGTGGTGTGGAGCGTATCGGCCAGAAAGTAGGGGCTGGGGATCCAGGACGAGCAGCCGATCCCCGTGACCATGACCATGTCGTGGGGGTCGATGGAGAGCTCGTCGACAGCCCTGCAGAATGCGTTGAGCACGGTTCCGCCGCCGCAGCCCATGCAGAAGATGGTGGGCAGCAGGCCGGGTCTCACGTAGCGGCGCAAGGGGTTGATGGGCAGCGACTGGGTCTCAGGCATGGAGAGCCTCCCGCACAGGAGCGAGAATCTCGCGGACGCGATGGGGGGTGCCCCCGATCTTGGACAGGCAGTGGACGGGACAGGACACGACGCGCTCGATTTCGCGGGATAGCTGGCCGAGGTTCATTTCGGGCACGAATACCATGTCCACGTTGGCGAGCAGGCGCTCGAGAGCCGGCCCCGGGAAAGGCCAGAGGTTGACCAGGCGGATGAAGCCGACGGGCAAACCTTCCCGGCGGGCCGCTTGCACCGCGCCGAACGCGGGCCGCGCGATCGCCCCGAACGACACGACCGCCGCGCGCGCGCCCTGCATGTGGCGCACGTCCAGCCTCGTCAGCTCCTCGCGCTTGTCGCTGATCTTGTTGCAGAGCCGGCGCACGAGCACGTCGTGCACGTGCTCGGTGTCCACGTCGCGAATCCCGTTGGCCTTGTGGGTCGAGCCCGTGATGTGCACGTCGAGGTGGTCGCCGATCAGGGCCATGGGCGGCACCGGCTCGCCACCGAAGGAAGTCTCGCCGCGCTGGGCGCGACGACGCTGGGCGATGTGGTCCGGCGAGAACGCGGGGAAGTCCACGGGCTCGCGGATGTGTCCGACGGCGCCGTCGGTCAGGAAGACGACGGGGGTTCGCCAGGCCTCGGCCAGGGCGAAGGCGTCGAGCATCAGGTCGAAGGACTCCTGGACCGACCAGGGCGCGAGGGCGATGATCTCGTGGTCGCCGTGGGTGCCCCAGCGCGCTTGCATCAGATCGCCCTGGGCGGGCTTGGTGGCCTGTCCGGTGGAGGGACCGGAGCGCTGGACGTCGACTATCACGCAAGGCGTCTCGGTCATGACCGCGTGGCCGATGCCTTCCTGCATCAGGGAGAAGCCGGGCCCGCTGGTGGCGGTCATGGCGCGGCCTCCCGCCCATGCCGCGCCAATTACCGCGGAGATCGAGGCGATTTCATCTTCGAGCTGCATGTAGTAGCCGCCGACGCGTGGAAGCTCGCGCGCCATGGTCTCGGCGATTTCGGATGCGGGGGTGATGGGGTAGCCGCCGAAGAAGTCGCAGCCGGCGTACAGGGCGCCCCACGCAGCGGCTTCGTCGCCCATCATCAGTACGCGAGAGCCGGCTTTGGCGCCGAGGTAGCGCTGCCGGGCGGCGTATTGGTCAGTGGTCATGGGGGACCTCCTTGGCAAAGATGGCTAGCTGCGGGCACGCATATTCACACAGCTTGCAGCCGGTGCAGCGACTCTCGTCCACGACCTTCACCGGCCATGCGCCACGGCGGTTGACGGCCTGGCCCTGGGCGAGCACCAGGGGCTTGCAGAAGAACAGGCAAACGCCGCAACCGTCACAGACGTCGTCATCCACGCGGACAGAGAAGGAGCGGCGCTTGCGCGCGGCTGCGGCGGGCGCGTCGGCCGAGTCGGGCGAGGCGCCGCCAGCGGTTCGGGCATCTGATGCGGATTCGGATTGCATGATGGAACCTGCTCTGGGAAACGAGGCCGGGCTGAGAAGGATGCACGCAATCAGCCCGGCCGGGAATCTGCGCGGCGTTGCCGGCGTGGCGCGACGCGCGACACCATGGGGCGAGGGGGAAAAGGGGGCGCGACGTTCGGGGTCGCTTGGCCGCGCCGCCGCCGGTCAGCCGAGATGCGGCTGCGGCGCCTTGCCCCACGTGGTCCCGGCTCTCTCAATCGTGTAGTAGACCTTTATCTCCTCCGATGCCTCGTCGATGCGCGGCACCGTCTGGACAGCCATGCCAATGTCGAGATCGTTGAGCTCGATCGACTCGCCCAACCACCCCAGCAATCGTCCCCCTTCCTCCAGATCGACCACCACCACGGTGTAGGGCGCGATGTCGTCGAAGCCCGTCGGCGCGGCCGCTATGGTGGAGTAGGTGAAGACCTTGCCCTTGCCGTTGTACTCGACGAACTCGAAGTCGCCAGACAAGCAGTCGGGGCAATCGGCCCGCGGGGGGAATGTCTTGTATCCGCAGGCCTTGCAGCGCGACCCCATCAGGCGGCCGTCCTTGAGGTGGACGGCGAAGTCCTGGACCTTCGAGAAGGGAACGAAGCTGACCTTGCCGAACCAGCTGAACATGTTCAGTTCCTCCTGAAGACGTGCACGAAGGTATACTGGCCGATGCCACCGACGTTGTGAGTGAGTCCGACGTCGGCGTTGGGCACCTGGCGTTCGCCCGCCTCGCCGCGCAGCTGCAAGACGATCTCGTGGGCCATGGACACTCCGGTCGCGCCGATGGGGTGGCCTTTGGCCTTCAGGCCACCATCCACGTTGACGGCGACGCCACCGCCTCCGATGTAGGAACGCCGGTCTTCGATGTACTTGCCGCCCTGGCCCCTCTCGCAGAAGCCCAGGTCTTCGTAGGCGAGGACTTCTGCGACGGTAAAGCAGTCGTGCACCTCGGCGACCTTGATATCGGCAGGTGTAACATTGGCCATTTGGTAGGCTTGCCTCGCGGCCTGGGAGGCAGACGGCAGGCTGACGAGATCGGGCCGCTTGAGCACAGACATGCTGGCCGTGGCGCTGCCGACGCCATCGAGCCAGATAACGCGGTCGCCGGCGATAGCTTTTGCGCGGGACTCCTCGGCCAACAGGATGCAGGCCGCACCGTCGGCGTTGGCGCAGCAGTCGTAGACACAGAAGGGGGAGGCGACGGGCTCGGAGTCGCGGGCTTTCTCGAGGGTGATAGGCTTCTGGAAGAGAGCCTTGGGGTTCTTCGCTCCGTAGAAGTGGTTCTTGACGGCGACCTGGAGGAACTGGTCGTGGGTGGTGCCGTACTTGTGCATGTGGGCGTTTGCGAACATGGCGTAGTACGCGGGGAAGGTGGTGCCGAACACGGATTCCCACTGGACTTCGCCGACCCTGCCCATCAGGGCAAGAATCTCGGCCGTGCTCAGCTCGGTCATCTTCTGGCAGCCGAGCACCGCCACGACGTTGTGCATTCCGCTCTTGATTTCCATCCACGCGGTGCGAATGGCCGCGCTGCCCGAAGCGCACGCGACCTCGGTGAGCCAGGTGGGGGCTGGGTTGAGTCCAAGATACTCCTGGATGACTCCCGCCACCGAGCGCTGCTTGTGATACTCCGGCACCGCGCCGATGACCGACGCGTCGATCTCTTTCTTGTCGATCTTGGCGTCCTTCAAGGCTGCGCGGAAGGCTTCGAAGGCAAGCTCTTGAACGGTGGCGTCGCTGCGCCGCCCGAACTTGCCGTGCCCGATTCCGATGACTCCGACTCGTGACATGCAATCCTCCGCTCTCCAAGACCGGGGCCCGCGCCCCGATCCGGCGTTTCGGTCCGCGGCTCAGATGTACTGGCCTCCGTCGATCTTGATGACCTCTCCCGTAATATGCCTCGACATGTCGGAGGACAGGAATGCTACCAGGTTCGCTACATCCTCGGGCGTGGCGAAGCGCCCGACCACCGTCTCGTCCAGCGCTTTCTTCTGAAACTCGGGAGGGATCTCCTTCATCATGTCGGTCAGCACCATGCCGGGTGCGACGACGTTGACGTTGACGTTGAAGCGGCCCAACTCCTTCGCGAGCGACTTGGACATGGCGATCTCGCCGCCCTTCGACGCAGCGTAGTTGGCCTGCGCAAACTTGCCGCGCATGCCGTTGATCGACGAGATGTTGACGACCTTGCCGCTGCGCTGCTCCTTGAACACGAGCGCGGCTGCCTTGTTGTAGTTGAAGTACCCCTTGAGGTTCGTGGTGATCACCGCATCAAACTGCTGCTCCGTCATCTTCCAGATGACGCCGTCCCACGTGATGCCTGCGTTGCACACCATGATGTCCAGGCGGCCGAACTCCTTGACCACCGTCTGCACCATGCGCTCGGCGTCCGCGTAGCTGGACACATCCGCTTTCACCGCCAGTGCCCGTCGTCCCATCTTCTCGACCTCGGCGACGAGCTCCTTGGCCTCGGCGTCATGGCGACGGTAGTTGACCGCAACGTTCGCGCCTTCGCGAGCCAGGCGCAGGGCGATCGCCCTTCCGATGCCCACGCTTCCCCCGGTGATGATTGCTGCTTTGCCCACGAGTCCCAGATCCACGGTAGCACCTCCCGTTGTCAACGTTGTCCGCCGCGCCCGCTTCGCCTCGCATTACGGCCTCGAGCCAATGCTCTGTCGCCTCCGGCTCCCAGAGCAATCCGTCCTCCGTCACCTGCCCAGCCGCCAGCGCTCATGCATCCTGTCCCATGGTAGCTGCCGCGGTGATCCCGATCCGGGCTTTCGGACGGGGTGCCCGCGCTGCTCACGCCGGAGCGTGCCCTGCGTGCGCTCGTGATTGCCCTCCTGCATACCAACCCACCCGGCGGTGTCAAGGTCTTCCGGGCGTACCGACCGAACATTCGTTCGGTGCGCACACCGCGTGCGCTGGCCTCCACAACATCGGATATGCGCCGTCGCACCCGGCCCGCCAGGCCGGATCATTCCGCAGGCGCAGCACCGCGCGTCTTCCTCGCCCGCCCCCGGGCCCCCGCGCGTCCCATCATAGGCACCGCTATCGTGCGGTCTCGTGACGGCGTAGACTCGAACGCCTGCCGGCCGACGCTCGCGTGCGCGCCGCATCACGTCGCCTAACGCTTTGGCCGGGCCGACTGTCTTGGGGTGTAGGACAACCCGTGCTGGATGAAGATGCAACCGCCTCCCTCGTGGTACGCGCTCAACGTGGCGACGTGCCGGCGTTCGACGCCCTCGCGCGGGCGTACCTGCGGGCGGCCTACTCCGTGGCGCTCGCGGTGGTGGGACGCCCGGCCGACGCGGAAGACGTCGCGCAGGATGCATTCTTGCTCGCGCTCGAGCGCATCGAGACGTGCCGCGAGCCGCGGCGATTCGCCGGCTGGCTCGTGGCGATCGTGCGCAACCAGGCCAGGAATTGGCTCGACCGGAGGAGACTGCGCGACGTGTCGCCGGGCGGTCGGGAGGCGGAGGGTGGCGATGACGCGGCGCTTCCCGACGCGCCGCTGCGCAGACGATTGCTGCAGCTGCTGCAGTCGCTCGGCCCGGTGCAACGCGAGGTGTTGCTGCTGCACGACCTGGAAGGCTGGACGCATCCGGAGATCGGCGCAGCGCTGGGAATCTCCGAAGTGGCGTCCAGGCAGCATCTGTTCCAGGCTCGGCGGGAGCTGCGCGGCCGGCTCGAAAACCAGGACGCAGAACGGGGTAGCACATGAATCAGCAGGATGACCGGCTCGACCTGTCTGCCCTCGATCCGGCGCGCGACACCGCACGCTGGGAATCGATGGTGCATTCGGTCGTCGCCCGTGCAACGGAGTCCCGGCGGCGCCGCATCACCGTCGCCAGGCAGATGCTCGCTTGGGCAGGCCCGGCGCTCGCCGCCGCCGCCGCGATCGCCCTGGTCAGCTGGATTGGAGCGCTGAGCAGCACCAGCCCCAACGTGGACAGCGCTCGGTCCGTGACCGAGCCGGCATTCGTCCTGTCGACGTGGGCCGCGAACGACGCGCGTCCCGAGCCGGCTCAGATCCTCGAGGTGTTGGGAGAGAGCCATGGCGCAGATTGAGAGCACGCTCGGCAGGGTCAGGCTGCTGACGGCGCTGTTGCTCGTGGCGACATTCGCCGCGGGAACGGTCACCGGGGCGGGAATCTATCGTTGGGTGGATTCGGGTCACGGGCATCCGGGACCTCCGCCGATGCCCGCGCCGATTCCGTTCGAGGAGCTGAATCTGAGCGCGGAGCAGCAGGACAAGATCCACGCGATCTTCGAGGCGCACCGACCGGAGTTGGACGCGCTGATTCGGCAGGCCTACCCGAAGGTGCAAGCCATCAACGAGCAGATGGATCGGGAAATGCGGGCAGTATTGACGCCGGAGCAACAGGCGCGCTTCGACCAGATCAAGGCCCGCCGTCCACCGCAACCACCACCTCCGCCGCCGCCGCCCGGAGGAGGCCCCGGAATGGGGCCTGGTCAAGGGCCCGGAATGGGACCCGGCCCCGGCGGTTGGCCTATGCCCATCCCACCGCCCGAAACATCGCGATAGCACGGCGCTCCCCAAGTGCCTGTCGGGGCCCAGGGGCGGGATCCAGACGTTCCCATTGGGATCTGCCGCTTCCCAATGAGATTCGCGACACAGCTTGCGCGTCACACCCGAGGCCCGCGGCAAGTCGTCCCCAATGACGTTCCCGTCAGGCAGCGCCGCCGCCCGTCCGTTCCCACGCCCTCGGCCGCTCATCACGGACCTCGCCCTCCGTGCTCGTCCGGCGCGCGGCACAGCGCGAACACCATGGCGTCCCTGGCTTGGGCGTTGCATACTGAACCCGACTATCTCCGTACGCTTCTTCCGCCAACGAGGCTTCGTGCATGCACTCCTCACCCATGGCAACGCGGATCGCGCTTCTCGTGCTCGCCGCCACGGCGAGCGTCGCCCTCGCGGCAGCTTGTGGCAGCGGCTCGATGGACGAGAGCGAGAGTGTCGATAGCACCAGCCAGGCCGACCAGCGGGTCGACACGCCGACCCAGTGCCGGAAGACCGTTCCCGTCAAGGGCGTGGGATCGGTGGACATGGAAACGTACTTGGCCGGCGTGGTGGCTTGCGAGTCTCCCGCCAATGCCCCGCTCGAGGCGCGCAAGGCCCAGGCCATCGCCGCTCGTACGTACGCTTATCGCTATCTGGGCAGCCACGCGTCGATCTGCAACTCCCAAAGCTGCCAGGTCTACTCCTGCTCGTATCGTCCCAATGGCCCCTCCGAGGCCGATTACCAGGCTGTCCGGGAGACCTCCGGCATGGTGCTGAGCAATGGCGGAAAGCTCACGTGTCCCTTCTACGTTGCAGGAGACCCGAACACGTCCGCGCCGGATTGCCAGGGCCACGTCAAGCCCAGCTCCCTGTCCAACGGCTATGAGAAATACGTCACCTACAACAACGGAAAGAGCGGCGCCAATGCGTCCGCATCCAAGCAAGGATCCTTGAGCAACCCCGACAACCGGGGCTGCATGAGCCAGAACGGCGCCAGCTGCCTGGCCAACCAGGGGAAGTCGGCGACGGACATCCTGCGGAACTACTACGATAATGCCCTCGCCGTTCAGACCGTTTCCGGCGGCGACTGCGGGGACCTGGTCCAGGACTGCTTCGGGAACGACGACACCCAGTCCTGCGGGTCCAACATCTGCGCGTGGAACGGGCAAGGTTACTGCTGCCGCGAGGGCAGCTTCGACGGCGACCTCTGCTTCACGGACGCCGAGTGCACGAACGGCCAGGTCTGCGCTTTCAATGGAGCGGACTTCGTGTGCACGTCGCCGCATTGCAGCGGCACCGGGCAAGACGGCGGCACGGGCGGTGCTGGAGGTGCAGGAGGTACGGGAGGTACGGGAGGTACGGGAGGTACGGGAGGTACGGGAGGCGGCTCCGATGGTGGAGCGTTTGGCGGTTCCGGGGCGACCGGAGGCCATGCGAGCCCGGGCGTGGTGCCCGATGACTCGCACCCGGCGCAAGACAACACGCACCGCCAGCCGCCGAGCTCCGTCGACATTGCCGAGATTCTTGCCAAGTTGGGTATCAGTTGTTCGGTGTCCGCGCCTTCGACGGGCGACCGCTGGCCTTTCGCGTGGATGCTGGTGGCCGGCGTCCTGCTTGTTCGGCGACGGCGTCGCACTCCGCGGATTCCCCTCCTGCTCGCGCTGGGGGCCGTGGCGGCGATGATGACGATGGGTTGCACCAAGAGCGGTTCGGGAGGATCACCCGGCGGCTCGAGCCCTCAGTGCCCCACCATTACGGCGCAGTCCTTCCAGGCATCGTCGACGACATCGCTCTTCACGATCTTCCAGCCCAACGAGGGAGCATCGGACAACGACTTCCTGTCGATCGAGTTCTTCCCGCCCAAGGGACAGAGCCTCGCGACTGGGACATTCGATCTGTCGAAGGAAACCGACTACGCAACATGCACCCACTGCGTCCGGCTCGACCAGGACGACAAGGCACCCACCAAGAAGATCTTCTTTGCTTCTTCCGGAACCATGAGCATCTCCTCCGTAGGCGTGTTCCCCAGCCAGTCCGTCGGCAAGCTGAGCCAGGTCAAGTTCGTCGAGGTCACCGTCGATCCTTCGACGTACAAGACGACGCCCGTGGCGGGAGGCGCTTGCTATCTTCTGGCGGACACCTCCTGGGACACGACGCAGGGCAGCACCCCGTCGTCACCGGATGCGGGCGCGGACGCCGGGCAGACGGATGCGGGGGGGGGCGCCACGGACGCCGGCGGGAAGGTCGACGGGTCGGCGGAAGCGGGAAGCGCTCCCGGCGATAGCACTTGCGCCGGTCTGGTTGATTGTCAGCAGTGCTGCCTCACGCTGCACAAGGACGCGGCGCTGGTGTTGGCCGGGTACGCGCGGAGTTGCATCTGCGACCCGGATGTGTGCCAGTACGAGTGCAGCACGACGATTTGCGCCGCGACGCCCTCGACCGCTGACGCCGACTGCGAGGCATGCGCGCAGATGATGTTCTCGGCGTCGAATCGCTGCGCAGACGAGGTCCCCCAGACCTGCGAGCAGGACCCGTCCTGCGCCCCGGTGATGGACTGCCTCACATCGAACGACTGCGCCTATCTTCCCTGAGACCGCGGTACCCTATCCCTGGGGCCCCTGGTCCGGCGGGAGAATGCCGCTCCGCTCCAGGTCGTCAGCCACGTAGCTGAGGTCGAGGCTCTCGAGGGTCTTGCGGGTGGGTATACCGTCGTTGTTCCAGCCCTTGTAGGCGTAGTAGGTATCCATGAGCCTGGTTTCGATCTCCGGGAACCGCTTCTTCCAGTGGTCTTCGGGCGGCTTCTCGTCCGCGCGCCGCATGCCTCGCCGGATGTTGACGGCCCGGTGCAGGTTGCGGCTGCGCTTGACGATCTTCTTCAACCCCGCCTCGTCCAGATCCAACCCGGTCGCCGCCGAGATCAAGCCCGGGAAGTTGTGGATGTGATACGGCGGCTTCAGGCAGAACGACGACATCCCCGCGCAGAACCCCAGAGCGTCGTCGATGTTGTGCAAGGTCTCCATCCAGTCGACGATCTCGCAGGCGATGTCCGGCGTGGGGTAGTTCGGGATTCCCATCTCGCCCCGTGGCTCCCACTTGAGCAGGTACTCCTTGAACTTCTCGTCGGGCAGCTGGGGCCAGTCCTTGACGAAGGCCTCGCGCTCCTCGATGGTCGAAAACGCGGCCTGGGGCCAGTTGCCTTCGATCTGCGTGATGCTGATCTTCTCGTTGGTCGAGTACATGAGGAAGTACAGCGGGTCGAGCATGCCGAGCTTGATGGGCAGCTGCTCGTGCTTCTTGATGGTGTTGTGGGCGAACGCCTCCGCTCCGTTGCCGATCTTCTTGGCTGCCCAGTATGTCCCGTCGGCCAGCACGTCGCCGATGCCCTCGCGGCGAACGAGCCGGTCGAGAAGCCAGAAGAAGCGTCCTTCCTTGTCCTGCGGGCAGCCCTCGAAGTCCTTGTCCGTCAGGATGCCTGCCTCGTAGAGCTCGACGGCGAAGGCCAGGATCTGCGGTGTCGAGAACGAGTCCACCCCGTACTCGGTCGCCTTCTGCAGAATCCTGAAGTTGAAGCCCAGCCTGTCGACCATCGCACCCATCGAGTACGTGAGCTTGCCGAAGCACTTGGCCTGGTAGCGGGGCACGTCCTTGTAGGCGATGAGCGCGCCGCACTGCTGCGGGCAGTTGAAGCAGCTCACGAACCGCCGGATCGCTTCGAGCTGGGTGCTGGTCCAGTCCTCCTCGTGCTCCTTGCTCCAGAAGTCCCGGCGGCGCGTACGGGCGTTGCCCCAGGCGAAGCTCTCGGTGTGCCACTTCTCGTCGGTGTGCTTCATCTCCTGCGGCGAGCCGATGCCCGACAGGATGGTCATCACGCCCGGGATGGGGTTGGCGTTGCGATACTCGATGTAGGCCTTGACGTCATTGAGCCGCGCGATGAACTCGGCGCCCCGCGCGAGGTTCACGTCTTTCGTGCCCCGGACGACGATGGCCTTGACGTTCTTGTCTCCCATGACGGCACCGCCGCCGAGCCGGCTGGCGCTCGAGCGCCCTTGCTCGATCGAGGCGGTGAAGACGCGGTTCTCGCCCGCCAGGCCGATGGCCGCCACCTGGGCGGCAGGCTCGTTGAGCTCGCGCTTGATGAGCTCGGCCGTCTCGACCGCCCCTTTGCCCTTCAGATGGGAAGCGTCGCGAATCTCGACCCTGTCGTTGTGGATCCAAATGTAGACAAGCTTGGGAGACTTGTTGCGCAGAATGACCTTGTCGTACCCAGCGTACTTGAGCTCCGCCGACCAGAACCCGCCCATCATGGGATACGCCAGCAGCTCCGACTGGGGCGAGATGGTGGTGACCACCGTGCGGTTGCAGCTGAACGCGGGCGTACCGCACAGCAGGCCGGTGCTGAAGACCAGCAGGTTCTCGTCGTCGAACGGCTTGGTGCCCGGCGGAACCCTGTCCCAGTGAAGCTTGACGCTGGTGCCCAGACCCCCGAGGTGCAGCTCGAGCAGCTTCGGATCCGTCTCCACTCGTTCGATGTTCCCGGTGGCAAGATCGATTTCCAGATTGAATCCCGTCTCTGCGTATCTCATTGTGCTCTCCGCCTTCAGGGCGCCTTGGTTCGTTTCTCGCTCGGGCCATCGAAAGCCGTCATCCGGCAGCGTGGGCGGCGGGGCCCGCACCGCGCCCCCGCTGGGACTCGTGCAGGGCGCGCAGCCGCGGAATGATCTCCTTGTGGATGTCGCACATGACAGACTTGCCCGACGTCGTTCCGGTCAACAGCAGCTTGTCGTTCGGGCATCCCCCCTGGCAGGCAGCCCGGCTCTCACAGGTCCGGCACTCCGCGGGCAGCATCGGACTGACAACGTCGTAGTGGAACGTCCTGCAACCGAGCCTGGACATGGGGTCGGGGTCGAAGACCGTGCCGGTCTTGAACGAATGGTTCCGGATGCACGGCCCGGTGCTCCCGTCGGGATACACCGCCACGGCCCGCTTGCCGCAAGGATACGGTGACGACTCGCTCGTCCAGCCCGGAATCAGCGTGTCGAAGAGGAAAGTCGTGTGAACCTCGTAGCCGCGCGACGCGTAGTCCTCCAACAGATCGCACAGCTCGTGGTACCTCGCCAACAGCCTCGGCTTGTATTCCTGGTCCAGCCCCCGGAACAGCTCCTTATAGTACCGCAGGCGGTAGCCGCTCTCCAGGCCGAACCGCGTCACGTCCAGGATCCGCGACAGGTTGTAGTCGTCGAGCGTGGCCACCACCGTCTGGTTGATGACGTTCGAGCGCTCGCGAATCACCGTCATCCTTCGCGCGACCTCCTCGAGGCTGGTGTCCGTAATGTTCGTCGAAATCCACTGGATGTCTTCGAGGTCGTCCCAGCTCACGGTGTCGACCACGTCGGCGTTGGTGTACAGGAAGCCCTGCATGCCCGCGGTGTTCGAGGAGACCGCGTCCATGACCTTCTTGATCCGGTCGGTGCGCAACAGCGGCTCGCCGCCCAGGAATCCCAGGGCGTTGACCTTGACGTCGTTGGTTCGCCAGACTTCCGGAATCCATTCGAGCAGGCGGGCGAACGTCCGCTCGTTCATTTCCACGCAGTTGTCGCTGCCGACCTGGTTGAACGAGTAGCAGTAGCTGCACCGGCGGGTGCACTTGTACGACAGGAACAGGTGGATCCAGAACAAGGGCAGCTTGTGCCACGGAGCCGGGCCCTGCAGCCTGCCGTCGTCGGCGGCATACATCTTTTCGAGCTGTTCCGTGTGCGCCGTTGGCCTTCGCATGACGCTGCTACCTCGTGAACTGCTCTGCCGTTTCGCTGTCCGGCGGAAACGCCAGCGATTGCGCCAGAACGAACGTCGCCTGCAGATAGGACGTCGGGCAGAGCGGGAAGCACTCCTTGCAGGCGTCGCACTCGCGCGCAGCGATTTCGGGTACGAAGGAGATCTCTTTGCGAACGCCGCGATCGATGAAGCCCACCGCGTTGAGCTTCTTGATCTCGTCGCAATACCGGACACACAGCCCGCAGTGGATGCAGAAGTCGGCTTCCTTCTCGAAGCGGTTGGGGTCCGCGCCGTACTCGCGTGCCAGTTCCTGAAGCCGGGGAGCGTTGGGGGCGTGGGCCAGCATCAGCTCCAGCAGCGACTTGCGGAACCCGTCGACCTTCTCCGAACGCGTCTTGACGACCATCCCCTGTTCGACCGGGACCGCGCAGGAGACGACGAGCCGGCGCGCATCGCCTTGCACCGCTTCCACGATGCACAGCCGGCAAGCGCCGAACGGAGCCAGCTTGTCGTGGTGGCACAAGGTCGGTATCGACACGCCCGCGCCGCGCGCCGCCTCGAGGATGGTCGTGCCCTGTTCTGCCTTGACCTGCCTGCCGTCGATCTGAACGAGGATGTCAGTCATGCGGTCTTGCTCGCTTTGGCAATGAGTCTGTGCGCCTGCGGAAGGGGCGGCGGCACCGGCTCGCCCGACAGCTTCTTCACGGCGTCGAAGCGCGTCGGACACACGTCCAGACAGGTGCCGCACTTGGTGCACTTCTCCTGGATGATGACGTGGATCGTCTTCTTGCCGCCTTCGATGGCATTCTCCGGGCACTGCTTCATGCAGAGCATGCAGGCCTTGCACTTGTCGGGCTCGATGTAATACGAGATGAGCGCCTTGCAGGACAGGGCCGGACACCGCTTGTCCTTGATGTGCGCCTCGTACTCGTCCTTGAAGTAGTGGAACGTGCTCAGGAACGGGTTGGGTCCCGTCTTGCCGAGCGCGCAGAGCGATACCTCCTTGGCCAGCTCCGAGAGCTGCCGGAGCCGATCCAGATCGGCCTCCTCGCCCTTGCCCTGGGTGATGCGCGTGAGAATGCGGTGCATCTGGCGAAGCCCGCCCCTGCACGGCGTGCACTTGCCGCAGGACTCGTCCGTCAGGAACTCCGTGAAGTACCGCGCGACGTCGACCATGCAGGTCGTCTCGTCCATCACGATCATGCCGCCCGAGCCCATCATGGAGCCCGCGGCGGTCAGCTCGTCGAAGTCGACCTTCAGATCGAGCTTGTCCTTGGGAATGCAGCCGCCCGACGGCCCACCGGTCTGCACGGCCTTGAACTTCTTGCCGCCCGGAATGCCGCCGCCGATCTTGTGGATGATGTCCCCGAGCGTGATGCCCATCGGGACCTCCACCAGCCCGGTGTTCGTGATCTTGCCGACGAGCGAGAAGATCTTGGTTCCCTTGCTGCGCTCCGTGCCAATCGCCGAGAAAGCGCGCGCTCCCTGGTTGATGATGGCCGGGACCGTCGCCCAGGTCTCTACGTTGTTGATGTTCGTCGGCTTGCCCCAGAGCCCTTTGACGGCGGGGTAGGGGGGCCTCATGCGCGGCTCCCCGGGCTTGCCCTCCAGCGAGAGCATCAGCGCCGTCTCCTCTCCGCAGACGAACGCCCCGGCGCCCCGGTGCACCTTGATGTCGAAGTCGAAGCCCGAGCCCAGGATGTTCTTGCCCAGAAGGCCGAGCTCCCGCGCCCGCGCGATCGCCGTTCCCGCGTTCTTGACCGCCAGGGCGTACTCCTGACGTACATAGATGTAGCCCTCACGCGCGCCCATCGCGTAAGCGCCAATCGTCAACCCCTCCAGCACGCTGAAGGGATTGCCCTCCATCAGCGACCGATCCATGTACGCGCCCGGGTCGCCCTCGTCGCAATTGACAATCACGTACTTGATGTCGCCCGGCGACTGGCGCGCGAGCTCCCACTTTCGCCCGGTGGGAAAGCCCGCCCCGCCTCGGCCTCGCAGCCCGGAGGCCTTCACCTCCGCGATGACCTGCTCCGGTGCCATCTCGAACAACGCCTTGACCAGCCCCTGATACCCGCCGATGGCCAGGTAGTCATCGAGGTTGGTCGGGTCGATCTTGCGGTTGGGCCCGAACACCAGGCGCTGCTGGTGCTTGTAGAACGGGATCTCCGACTCCTGCACCACCTTCTGGCCCGTCACCGGGTCCGTGTACAGGAGCCGCTCGACGAGCTTCTTCTCCTTCAAGGTGCTGGTGACGATCTCGGCAACGTCCTCGGGCTTGACCTGCAAGTAGCAGATCTCCTCCGGCCCGATCACCACGATCGGCCCTTTCTCGCAGAAGCCGTGGCAGCCGGTGCCCCTGACGTCGACTTGGGCCGCGAGCCCTTGCTTGTCGACCTCCGCACGGAAAGCGTCGAGTACGCTGGTCCCGCCGGTGGCGAGGCAGCCGGTGCCGGCGCACACCGAAACGCGCGGCTTGACTGGATCCCGCCTGGACAAGATGGCTCGCCGGATCGTGGCGAGCTGTTCGGGCGATTCTATGCGCTCCATCGTGTGCCCCTACTCGTAGCGCGACAGCACTTCGACGGTCTCCGCCGTCGAAAGCTTGCCGTGGGTCTTGCCGTCGACTTCCATCACCGGCCCTAGCGCGCAGCAGCCCAGACAGTTGACCGTCTCGAGGCTGAACTTCAGCGCCAGATCGGTCTCGCCCGGACCAATGCCGGTCATCTCCTTGACCTTGTCCAACACACGGGCCGCGCCCCTGACGTGGCACGCGGTGCCCATGCACACGTGCACCTCGTGGCGGCCCTTGGGTACCAGGCTGAATGCCTTGTAGAACGTCGCGATATGCCGTATCCGGGAGTCGGGAACCCGCAGCCGATCCCCCACCCGTCGCAGCGCCTGCCGGGGCAGCCAGCGCAACTCGCTCTGGATCTCCAGCAGCACCTGGATCAGCGAGCTCGGCTCGGAGCCGTGCTTGTCAATGATCTGGTCGACCCGGGCGATGAGCGCGCTGTCGCTTCCATGCTGTTGCCGATTGCTCGTGGCGTTGTCCATCTGCGCCTCTTTCTTCCCTCAGGCGAGCGCGTAGCAATTGCGGTCCACGTCGTACCGGACCAGCCCCTGCCGGGATGCCTGCGTCATGTGCCCCGACACCTCCGAGGGGCTGAGCCCCAGCGCCCCGGAGATCTCTCTGGTCGACAGAGGTTTCTCCCGCAGAAGGCGCATGATCTGGCTGGTCGCCAGCTTGCCGGCGATGGCCTCGTCGAACAGCCGGTCGAACTGCTTGCTCGTGAAGAACTCGTGGTAGGCCTCCTCCGTCTTGACCGGCACGTGAAGCTTCTGCGTCAGGACCAGCTTGACGTACGGAACGACGCTTTCGACGGCCGCGAGGTTGCGGGCGAGCGTCTCGTCGCCGCAGCCCTCGGCCTTGCCCAGCGGGCCCATCTTCTCGATCTCGGCGGCGAACTCGTTCATGAAGTTGGCGAACCGGATGCCCTCGCCGGCCGACACCCACTCGAGCCTCAGCCGCTTCGGATTGACGCCCACGCGCTCGAGCAGCTTCTTGGCCACCTGGACCATGCTGAATGCGTTGAAGTTGCCGTTGGTCACGTAGTGGCAGTCGCACAGGTGGCACCCGCCGATGAACACGGCGTCCTGCCCGTTCGCGAAGGCGCGCAGGATGTGCAGCAGATCGACCCTGGCCGAGCACATCACCCGGACCAGCCGGATGTATGGCGGGTACTGAAAGCGCGAGACGCCGCACAGGTCGGCTCCCCCGTAGCAGCACCAGTTGCAAATGATGCCCACCATCTTCGGCTGAAATGTGTTTCCCGTTGCCATCTTCTCTCATCCACGCCGGCGCTGCCCCCGGGCCTCGCACCGATTGCCCAGCTGCCTATCTGCCTATCCGTCGACCGTTGCCGCGTCGATCTGGCTGACGAGCTCCTCGTCCGTGTAGTGCTTGAGCGAGATTGCCGAGACCGGGCATACCGAGTTGCACAGACCGTCTCCCTTGCAGAGCACCGAGTTGACCGAGGCTTTCTTGCCCCGATGGGTGTCCTGGAAGCTGATGGCGCCGTAGGTGCAAACGGAAACGCAGGCGCCGCAGGTCACGCACGCCTCCTGCTTCACCTCGCACACCGAGCCCGACGCCGTGACGGTATCGCGAGACAGCAGCGCAGCGGCCCGGCCCGCCGCGCCGTACGCCTGGGTGATCGCCTCCGCAATGTGCTTCGGATAGTGCGCCGTGCCGCAGTGGAATACGCCGTCCGCCGCGAAGTCCACCGGGCGCAGCTTGACGTGCGCCTCCTGGAAAAAGCCGTCCGAGCTCAGCGTCACCTTGAACAGCCGCGACGCCTCCAGGCTTCCTTCCGACGGCACCACCGCGGCCGACAGCACCAGCAGGTCGGCGTCGAGCTCGAGGCGCTGCCGCAGAACCTGGTCGGCCACCGTGACGCGCAGGATCGGGCTGCCCTGCTCGTTGGTGGCCGCCTCGACCTGGGGACGATCTTCTGGCACCCACGGGATGAACTTGACCTCGTGCTCGGCCGCTTCGCGATAGTAGTCTTCCTTGAGGCCGTAGGAGCGCATGTCCCGGTAGAGAATGCAGACGTCGGTGTCGGGCCGTGCGCGCTTGAGCTTCAATGCGTTCTTCAAGGCCGCGCTGCAGCAGATGCGGGAGCAGTAGTTGCGGTCGCGCTCGCGGCAGCCCACACACTGGATCATCACCACACGGTCGGCGCTGCGCACGCGCTCGTCGCCGGCGGCGATACGCTCCTCGAGCTCGAGCTGGGTCATCACAGCGTCGTGCTCGCCATAGAGGTATTCGCGGGGCTTGTACTCCTGGGCGCCCGTGGCGAGGATCGCGGCTCCGTGGCGGATGGTCTTGACCTGGCCCTCCGCGCGCACCGTCGTGGTGAAGTTACCCACGTAACCCGCCACGCTCATGATGGTCGCCCCGTGGGAGACATGGACCCGCTGGTTCTGGTAGACCTTGCGAATGAGCTCCTGCAGGTACTGCTGGACGTCGAGCCCTTCGAGCGTGTAGCGGAGCCGTCGTGCCATGCCGCCGAGCTGCTTCTCCTTCTCGACCAGGTGGACGTCGAAGCCCTGGCCGGCGAGGCTGAGCGCGGCGGTCATGCCTGCCAGGCCGCCGCCCACCACCAGTGCGGCCTTGTGGACGGGCAGGTCGAACTCCTGAAGCGGCTCGAGGTGGGCTGTGCGGGCCACGGACATGCGGACGATGTCCTTGGCCTTCCTGGTGGCGTCTTCCTTCTGCTTGGAGTGGACCCAGGAGCAGTGCTCCCGGATGTTCGCCATGTCGAAGAAGTACTGATTGATTCCGCCTTCCCGCAGCGTGTCGCGGAACAGCGGCTCGTGAGTCCTCGGCGTGCAGGCCGCCACCACGACGCGGTTGAGGCCCTTTTCCTTGATCGTCTTGGAGATCTGCTGGGCGGCGTCTGTCGAGCAGATGAACAGGCCGTCCTCGGCGTGTACGACGTTCTCGAGGGTCAAGGCGTACTCGACCACCGAGGGGACATCCACCACGCGGCCAGA
>JAJZQG010000067.1 GCA_021847645.1 Myxococcales bacterium | reverse complement strand
GCTCTGAACTGGCGCGCCAGCCGTACGCGGCCGGGCGTTGTCACGCACGCCGCCTCCCCACACGCTCCCTCGGTCGCTTTCCCGGCCTTCGAGCCTCTGCGCCTCTGCGCCTCTGAGTTGACCTTTTCCCCGACACGCTCCTAGGAGCGCGTCTTCCACGTGGTGGCCGTCGGGCTCTGCCTGCACGCAGGCCGTGGGTGACCGTGGAGCGTTGTTCGGGGGCGAGGGTCACCTCGTGCCGCCGGCTCGCCGGCGGCGCGGCGACGCTTGGGGAGCGCGGTTGTACGAAGGAGTGCCGAAGAGCCAGAGAAGGAATGGGCCGGTCAACCGCCGGTGGCTTGTTCGGTGGCTTGGGCGGCGGCGGGTTCGGCGGCAGCGCCCTGTGCGGCAGTTCCTTCCTGGGCGAGAATGCGCTCGTACTCGACGGGATGCTCGTGGATCATGCGCTCCTCGGAGATTTTGCCCGTGAAGATCGTGGTGTCGAAGGGGAAGACCTCGGGGCTGAGGTGAGCCGAGTACATGTGCCAGATGAGGATGGCGAGGAAAGCCAGGAGCCCCTCGCCGCCGTGGGCCGCCTTGGCGGCCGGAATCATCTCCCCGGAGATCCAGTGCGTGGTCTGCACGGGGAACCACATCATCAGGCCGGTAAGGACCATGACGACAGTGCCCCATACCAGCGAGAGGTACTCGGACTTCTGGCGGAAGTCGAAGCGGTCGAACTTCGCCCGCTCCTTGCGCAGGCCCAGGAAGTACATGATCATCTGGCCGGCATCGCGGGCGTCCTTGAGGTTGGGGAGCATCGCCCAAAGCTTGCCGTACTGCTTTCGACCGAGGACGGCCCACCCGACCACGGCGACGTGGTAGATGGACTCGAGGATGAGCAGCACACCGAAGCTTCGGTGGACGGTGCGTACGACCTCGATGCCGCCGAGGTGCAGGATGATCCACTCGGCAACCGGGTGGGTATTGAACTTCTGGGAGACGCCGGTGATGACGAGGCCGGTGAACGACAGAATCTGGACGGCGTGCTCGATGCGCTGGGAGAGCGTGAATCGGACGAACTGACGTTCGGGCGCGTTGTGGGCGTGGGAGATCATCCGTGCTTCACCCCTTTGATGCGGTTGACCAGGGACCGGAACAGGTCGAGCAGGATGTACAGGACCATGGGTCCGATGATGCTGGGGATGAGGATCTTGTAAGCGGTGTTGATCCAATAGACGAGAGGCCAACGGTGCCGGTTGGGCTCGTAGTGGCTCATCCAGGCGGCGGGGAAGTTGGCGTCGGCGCCGGGGTGGCATCGCCGGCAGGTCTGGACGAGGTTGTCCTTGACGACGCGGGAGGTCGGGTCGTCGGCGCGCTTGATATCGTGAATTCCGTGGCAATCGTAGCAGACTGGCTTATAGCTGGCGATATCGCGTCCCTTGTCGCGGGTAAGGCGGATGGAGGCGCCGTGGAAATCGCTGAGATAGGTCTTGGTGACGTCGGGGGACATGCCGTACTTGGCGGCGAGCGCCGGGTCGGCGTGGCACTTCGAGCAGGTGTCCGGAGACTCCATGCGGAAGAACGTGGAGTGGGGATCGCGGATGTTGTGCACGCCGTGGCAATCGGGGCAGCCCGGAACGTCGAGGTTACCTTCCTCGACAAGGGCCTTGCCGTGGACGCTCTCCTTGAACTCGGCGTAGATCTTCGCGTGGCAGTTGAAGCACGTGTGCTGGACAATGCCGCGGGAGAGCTCGCGGGGGTTTTGAGCAAGAGAGTGCGGGTGGGGGTAGCGCTGATTCTGGGGGTGGCAGGCGGCGCAAGGCATGCCGCGGCTGCCGTGCGTGGAGCGCGCGTACGCGGCCTGGTCGACGAACAGGGACAAGGACTGTCCGTCGGGGAATGTCATCGAGAGGGCCGGATTCGAATGGCAGGACAGGCAATAATTGTTGGTGACCGGAGGGATGACGGCCTCGCCGGTTTTGGCGGCGCGTGGTGAGACGGCCGAGACGTGGCAGGCGAGGCAGGTGACGACACTGCGGTCCTTGTGGTCTTGCGGGTAGGGGTGTCTGCCGGCAGGGCCATGGCAGCCGAGGCAATCGGCCCGGCCCTCCAGGCTGTGGGGAATGATGCTGGGCGTTTCCGGCTGGGCGGGTGGGCGCGAAGCATCGGGGGAAGGGGCTGACGGGCCAGGCTCCTGCGCAGAGGCGCCGGTGGCGACCAGGCACAGGAACAAGGCGACTGCGCACGCGATGGCGGCGCGGGGTACGACATGGGGGCAGCGCAGCAACGGAATCCTCCCAGGAGGAGAGCGCATCTGGATAGGGACACAAAAGCACCGATAGGGTCCGGATTCAACAACTTTGCGAGGGATCGGCGAGGGGCGTCTTGCTCAATGTCGGAGTAGGCCAATCAAAGATAACCCGACGTCACAGATTGCCCAAGTAAGCGATTAGCGGATCCCCCTTTTCCTGCGGGATCGTGTCTGGTAGTTTGCAGCCAACCAGCGCGCCCGGCTGCTGACGATTCCGCTGTACAAGTCGCGATGGATTCGCAATCGTGACCGCTGTCCGAGGCGCTGGTGGACGGATGCTTGATTTTGGATTCTTGAAGAAGCGCGGCGTAAAGAGCGCTTCGACGCGTGGACCGTCTCGCCCGGCGTGCGCTCCGGGACGCGACAGGCGACCCATGCGCGCCATGAGCGAAACGCCGTTGTCGGCAGAAGGCGTCGACCGTTGAACAATCCCGAGCAAAGCGCCAACGCAAAACCACGCCGCGGACTGGCCGCCGTGGCGGCGCGTTTCAACTCCCTGTCTCCACGAGCCCGCCTGTTGGTGGTGGCGATTGGCCTGCCCGTGCTGCTTCTGTTGGTAGGCGGCGGCTGGGGCATCCACCATCATGTCCAGGCCGATCCGCAATTTTGCTTCGGCTCGTGCCACGCCGAGACCGCCGAGGCAGGCATGCCTCTTCCGGGCGGCCACCAGGGCATGAGTTGCAACCGCTGCCACGATCTTCGGTTCTGGCAGAGCGCCCGGCAGTGGTGGGTCGGCAAGACCCAGGGCAAGGACGCCTACAGACCTCACGCGCAGGTCACGGGCAAGCAATGCGGCGCCTGCCACACGAGCGGCCAAGGAAGCTCGCTGCAGGTGGCAGGCACGGTGGGCCACGACGCGCACGCCAAGCACGACGTCAACTGCGCGGCGTGCCACGGCTCGAAGACCCACGATCTGTCGCCCAAGCCGGCGTCGTGCAAGACCTGCCATCCGGAGGTGAAGGTCTACGACAAGGGCATGGAGAATCTGCCCTGCTTGTCCTGCCACAACTTCCTGGCGAAGGACTCCAAGCTGGCGAAGGCGCCATCGACGGAATGCCGAGGTTGCCACGGCGGCAAGCCCACGCCGCAGCGAAGCAGGCGCTTCGCGCTCATCGTGCCCGGGCGCGACGTGTCGACCGAGATGATCCACGGCAACATCTTCGCGTGCAGCCTGTGTCATCAGCCGCATAAGGAGAAGCGCGCGGATCGTCTCCCCGGTCTCGACTGCGCGCGCTGCCACAGCCGGGCTCCGCAGAGCGCGGCGTCGATCCCGATCCCGGCGCACAGCGCGTGCGGCTCGTGCCACAGGGTGCACTCGCTGCGCAGCGAGCTGGCGAACGCTTGCGCGCGCTGCCACGCCCTGGCGCGTCCCGATCAGTTGGAAGGCACCACGGCGGGCAAGCATCCGGGGTGCGGGACGTGTCACGTCGCCCACGAGTTCAAAGCCAGCCGCGCGGACTGCCCCCGATGCCACCAGGACCAGTCTCCGCTGGCGAACGTTCCGCGCATGAAGGCGCACACCGAGTGCGGCAACTGCCACGCTCCGCACCAGGCGGGCGCGGCGAAGAACGCTTGCGTCACGTGCCATGCGGACAAGAAGGCACATGGCCATCCAAGTTGCGTGACGTGCCACGACCCGCACCGGGACAAGTCCGCCACCAAGAAGTGCGCCTCGTGCCACGGCGCCGAGAGCGCGGCGATCCTCGCGACCAAGGGAGGGCACGCCGCCGGAGGGTGCCTGACGTGTCACTCGCCCCACAACGCGACGGGTGCGTCGCAGCGCTGCGCGGGCTGCCACGCGGACCAGGCCAGCAAGGTCGCCACCGCGGGCGTGGCGCCGCACACCAACTGCGCGTCGTGCCACAAGCCCCACGAGTTCAGCGCGGCCAGCGCCACCAGCGCGTGCGTGAGCTGCCACAAGATCGACACCTCCGGCGCCCACAAGGGGCCCTGCCACGACTGCCACCGTCCCCATGGCCCGCCGCGCATCGGTACCGATGCCTGCGTCAAGTGCCACCCGTCGGTGCCCAGAGTCAAGTCCGGCAAGCACTCCGAGTGTCGCTCTTGCCACAAGCCTCACCAGCCCGCGTCGGGCGGAGCGCTGCAATGCGCCAACTGCCACGCTGCCCAGCAGGCCGCAGCGCGCTCCTGGCCGGCAGCGCCGCACCAGGCGTGCCCGGGCTGTCACCAGCAGCACAACCCGTCCCAGAAGACCCCTTGCGCGCAGTGCCACGCCGAGCAGGCGGCCTCGATGGGCACGGGCAAGCATCAGTGCAGCTCCTGCCACAATCCGCACCAGCCCCCAGGCAACTGGTGGTCGAGCTGCAGCAAGTGTCACGCTGCGCAGACGGCGGCCGTGCGCGGCCGGGGCGCCACACACAGCAACTGCCAAGCTTGCCACAAGCCCCACAAGTTCTCCAAGCCGACGTGCCAGACCTGCCACAACGCGATGGGGAACCTGGGCATGCACGGTCGCAAGGGACACTCGAATTGCCTGTCCTGCCACGACTCCCACGGCAAGTCGTCCATCACGCGCGCGACGTGCCTGGCCTGCCACAAGGACAAGACGAACCACAACCCCTCCGCCACGACCTGCACCAGCTGCCACCTCTTCAACTGACCGCACCGCACACAGACATCGAGTCACACATGGCAAGCAGTATTTACCCGCTGGGTTCGCTCTTCTCGCGACCACGTCGGAAAGCCGTCCGCCCATCCGACGCGACAGGTCACTTGCTCATCGCCGCGGTCGTCGCGCTCGTCGCCACCTTGTCGGCGGCATGCTCGACCAGCACGATCGATCCGAGCCGGGCGCGTCCCAAGCGCCCGCCCGTTCCCTCGCTGCGGCTCGACACCAACCCGGCGTCCCTCGCCAACTCCGTGCATGCCAAGGTCGACTGCAAGGACTGCCACGTTCCGGTCGGTGGCGCCGACGCCTCGGACTCGGAGCGTCCGCCGGTGGACTGCGATCACTGCCACCAGGCGGAGGCCAAGGCCTACCACGAGAGCATCCACGGCCTGGTCAACGAGGCCAAGGGCAAGGCCGGCAAGGCCGCGCGCTGCCAGGACTGTCACGGCGCCCACGACATCGTGAAGGTCGACGACCCACGCTCGCGCGTCTTCAAGATGAGGCTGCCGTTCACCTGCGCCGTGTGCCACCAGAATCCAGGTGCCCACGAGGTCTCATCGCGAGTCTCTTCCGACGAGTACATGGACTCGATGCACGGTCGCGGCCTGTTGACCGACGGCCTGATCGTGGCGCCGTCGTGCGTGGACTGCCACGGAGCGAGCCACAACATCAAGCGGGCCAACGATCCGACCTCGCCGATCAACCACGCCAACGTGCCCAAGACGTGCGGCAAGTGCCACGTGGGCGTGGAAGAGGTTTACGACAAGTCGATCCATGGGCAGCTGCTTGCCAAGGGCGACCCCCGCGGGCCGGTGTGCGTGGACTGCCACTCGGCGCATAGCATCACCAAGCCCACCGAGCACGGCTTCAAGTCGGCCAGCGACCAGCGCTGCGGACGTTGTCACAAGGACAGGCTCGCGCGATACCGCGAGACGTACCACGGGCGCGCCATCGCCCTGGGCTCCGAGAAGGTGGCCGCGTGCTACGACTGCCACGGCCACCACAACGTGGTACCGGTCTCGGATCCGAGCTCTCCGCTGGCGCCGGCGAACATCGTGGCAACCTGCCGGCAGTGCCACCAGAACGCCAACGCCAAGTTCGCGCAGTACGAGGCCCACGGCGACCACTCCGACAAGGTCCACTACCCCATCCTGTACTGGACCTACGTGGCGATGACCGGACTGCTGCTGAGCGTGTTCGCCTTCTTCGGCCTGCACACCCTGCTGTGGTTCATCCGCTCCGGGGTACTGATGATTCGCAACCCCAAGGCCTTCAAGGAGGCACGGGAGCACGTTCGTCAAGAGAAGGAAGGCAAGGTGTTCGTCCGGTTCAGTCCGGTCGATCGGTTCTGCCACTTCCTGGTCATCGTGAGCTTCCTGCTGCTGGTGCTCACGGGCATGCCGCTCAAGTTCTATTACACGGGCTGGGCGCAGGCGATGTTCAACTTCATGGGCGGACCGAGCGTGGCGGCCGCCCTGCACCGCGTCGGCGCGTTCCTCACGGGCGTGTACTTCGCCGTGCACATCTCCACCGTGGTCTCGGCGCTGTGGCGCCATCGCGCCGACTATCGCAACGAGTCGGGCTCGTTCTCCGTCAAGAAGCTCCTTGGCTTCGTGTTCGGCCCCGACTCGCCGCTGCCCAACTACCAGGACCTCAAGGACTTCGTCGCCCACCAGAAGTGGTTCTTCGGCCGCGGGCCCCGTCCCCAGTTCGACCGGTGGACCTACTGGGAGAAGTTCGACTACCTGGCGGTGTTCTGGGGTGTGTTCGTCATCGGCATGTCCGGCCTGGTCATGTGGTTCCCGACCACGGCCACGCTGGTGATGCCCGGCTGGGCCATCAATGTCGCTCACGTGCTGCACAGCGACGAAGCCCTGCTCGCTGCAGGCTTCATCTTCACGTTCCACTTCTTCAACGTGCACTTCCGCATCGAGAAGTTCCCGATGGACCCCGTGATCTTCTCGGGCCGGATCACCGAGGCCGAAATGCTTCACGAGCGCCAGCGCCTCTACGATCGACTCAAGGCCGCCGGCACGCTGGATGAGGAGCGAGTGGGTGACGAGTGGGTACGGTGGAAGAAGATCTTCACCCCGATCGGCATGCTCGCGTTCACCATCGGTGTGGCGCTCGTGGTGGGTATCTACTTCGCCATGGCCACCCGGATGCTCGGCCACGACTGAGCCTTTCCCCTCCCCTCCCAACATCCCGCGACCATCGCCGTGCGGACTGCTCGCTACGGCGACGCGGTGTCACCACCGCCCGTCCACGCCGGCGGCGCGCAGGCAGCCAGCGCGGCCCGACTCTCTTGTTTGGGTTGGCAAGGCGCCTCCAAACGACGGATGGGTCCCCACCATCGCGGCTACAAGCGAGGCGATGCGCAGGAGCTGAAGCCCGACGCGGCGAGCCCCTGCCAGAGCGGGATAGTCTTTGGATGGGAGGCCCCACGCCGGGCCACGGGTGACGGACGAGCTCCGAGCAAGGAGGGATATGAGGGTCAGGGGGCGACGAGCTGTTGGGCGCCCGTGTGGCAGGAGTTGCAGCCAGCCTCTCCTGCGCCGTTCATGATGCTCTCGCCGTTGGCATCGCGGACGCGGATTTCGGCGTTGGCCCAGTCGACTGTCTGGGAGGTCTTCGGAACCCAGAAGTTGCCGTTGGTGGCCGAGTACGCCGTGTACAGCCCATTGGCGTCCTTGACACCGACCTGCACGTGGGCAGCGGCGCCGCCGCCGGCCAGGTAGATGGTGCCACCAAACAGCCATGCGGGCGCTCCTCCACCGGTGTGGCAGTTGAGGCAGTCGTCGCCCGGGCGGTGCTGGCCGCTGGCGGGGTTGGGCGACCCACTCGGGTTGTACGTATCGGTCCAGAAGTCCGCGCCGCCGCCGCCCGTCCCACCCGTCGCTGCGCCCGCGGAGCCGCCCGTGGCCGCGCCCGCCGAGCCTCCCGTGGCTGCGCCCGCGGAGCCTCCCGTGGCTGCGCCCGCGGAGCCGCCCGTGGCCGCGCCCGCCGAGCCTCCCGTGGCCGACCCGCCGCTTCCGCCGCCGGCGGGAGTGGTGCCGCCTCCCGTCGAATCACTGCTTCCGCACCCCCAGACCGTCGCGACGGCGATGACGCCGAGTGCCACCAGCATTCCTGTCTTCATATGAGTCGCATCCTCCGTAGTCGAAGTGTCAGTCGCCAACGCAGGCGCCGTGATTGACTCAAGGACAAGGCCCGGGCGCCCACGAGCGGCGGGAGTCTTCATCTGTTTAGCTGTTTGGTCAAGGTTATTCGCGCGAAGGCGCGAATCCGGCCCACGTGGTGCGCAGGTGACAAGCCCCTTGCGTTTCGCGCGACGCGCGCCAGACTGCAGCACCTTCGACCATGAACGTGGTCTTCGTCGCCATCTTCGCACTGACCTACCTGCTCATCGCCACGCGCAGGCTGCGCTGGTTGCCGATCGGACGGCCGGCGGGAGCGCTGGTGGGGGCGGTGATGATGGTGGCCACGGGTGCTCTGACGCCGGCGCAATCCTTCGCCGCGATCGACCACGACACGATTCTGCTGTTGTTCAGCATGATGGCGTTGACGGTCTACGTGGAGCGCGCTGGGCTGTTCGGCTGGGTCGTACGGGCCACGCTGGCTCGCATTCGGCGCCCAGCGGTGTTGCTGGCGGCGGTGTCCCTGCTATCCGCGGTGCTCTCGGCCTGGATGGTCAACGACACGGTCTGCCTGTTCCTGACACCGTTCGTGGTGGATCTGTGCAAGCGTGCGCGCCTGCCCATGGGGCCGTTCCTGATGGCGGTGGCGACCTCGTCGAACATCGGCAGCTCCGCGACGCTGGTGGGCAATCCGCAGAACATGCTGATCGGCAGCATGAGCGGGATTCCCTTCTTCGAGTTTCTGCTGCGCAGCGGGCCTGCGGCCCTTGCCGGGCTGATCGTCAATCTGGGGCTGCTGCTATGGTTCTATCGCCGCGAGCTGGGCCAGGCTCCGCGATTGACTGCCCTGCAGTTCGAGGCTCCGTCGGGTGGCAGGCCGGTCCTGGTGGCGCTGGTGCTGACTGCGGTGCTGGTGGGGTTCCTGTCCGGGCTCCACCTCGGCTACACCGCGCTGGCGGGCTTGGCCGTGCTGATCCTGGCCGAGAGGGAAGAGCCGCAAAAGGCATTTGCGGGTGTCGACTGGACGCTGCTGCTGTTCTTCGCGTCGCTGTTCATCGTGGTGCGCGGGCTGGTGCAGACGGGGCTGGTGGAGCGGGGTTGGGCTGCGGTGGCGCCCTGGGTGAACCTGCACGGCGCCTGGGGCGCCACGGCGTTCACGGCCGTGATCGCGGCCGGCTCGAACATCGTGTCCAACGTGCCGATGACGCTGCTGGCCGGGCCGCACATCGTGGCCCTGGGCGCGCCGAAGCTGGGCTGGGTGATGCTGGCGTTCGTGAGCACGGTAGCCGGCAATCTGACGCTGCTCGGGTCGGTGGCGAACATCATCGTGGCCGAACGGGCGCGGTCCGCCTACGAGCTCGGGTTCTTCGAGTACTTGAAGTTCGGAGTGGTCTCGACGCTGGCGGTGCTCGCGACGGGAGTCCCGGTGGTGTGGTGGACCTCCCATGCGATGAGATGACCAGCCGCGTTGGATGATGAGCCGTCCAGTGGCCGCTGACGAGGCACCTTTTCTGGTTGTCACCGGCCAGGCTGCGCCGTTAGCCTGGTGGGCTCGTCCAGGAGGAGTCGCATGGGCATCGCGCTGTTGGGGTTCACGGTCATCGTCGCCATCGTCAATCTGGTGTGCTTCATCATCGTTCTGATCAAGCTCTTCGCGGAGGAGGGCGCAGGCAAGGGAATCCTGGGCCTGATCTGCGGCATCTATACGTTCTACTGGGGCTGGCAGAACGCCGATCGTCAGAACATCCGCACGGTCATGACGGTCTGGACCGTGGGTGTCGTGCTGTCGCTCTTCTCGAACTTCGCGGCGCGCGCGTTGGCCTGAGCACGGTTGCCGATGGGCGCTGTGCGGGCGAACGGGCGTGGCCTGTTGGGTCGGCGCCGCGGGAATACGCCTGGATCGCGCGGCGTTTCGGCCAACTCGAATGCGGTTGAACGCGCGGTGCTGCCGCGCCTCTTTTCCTCCCTGCCGGGCAGGGCTATGAGCGGAGCCATGCGTTGGACGCGGTGGTTGATCGTGGCTTGTACCGGGTGCCTGGGTTGTGGCACGGGCGCGCTTCGGGCGACGTCCTCGCCGGACGCGCCGCTGCCTGCCGGTGAGCCGACGGCGTCGGTGAGTCTAGCGTTGGACCTGCCACAGACGCAGGACTGCGAGGAGGCGTTCGACCTGGCGCTGTACGGCAATCGCGCGGTGCACCTGATCGAGTGGGACGGCAGTGCGGGCAGGTGTGCTGGGAGGAAAGCGACGATCGTGTACTTGCCCAAGCGGATCACGAAGGATGCAGTGGTGGCCGAGGCACGCAAGCGTGCTCTGAAGGTGTCTTTGACGGCGGATCGGTGAGGGATGCCAATGGCGCGAAAGCTTGGTTCCAAGGGACGGTCGTGGCGATGGGCGGGGCCGGTCGTAGCGGTGCTGGCGCTCCAGCCGGCCTTGGGTGTGTTGTGGAAGGCGCACGAGGCCGGAGCGCAGGACCAGGAGAGCCCCGCCGAGGCGCGCAAGCGGGTCCTGGCATCGATCCCTGCGGACCCGGCGGTGCTCATCAACGTCACGGACCGCGAGATGCCCGCGAGCCCGGACATCCTGAACCTGGGCAAGCGCAGCACGCGGGCGCTGGAGCGATGCCTGTCGGACAACGTGGACGCGGGGATTCGGGAGACGTGCGCGATCCTGCTGGGGCGGCTGGGGGATCGGCGGGCGTTGCCGACGCTGCAAACGGCGCTGGCGGACTGGGAGGCGGGGGTGCGGCGCGAGGTCATCGACGCGCTGCGGGCGATTCCCGATCGGAGCTCCTATGCGTCGCTGGCGAGGCTGTTCCAGCGCAAGGACGAGGATGCGGCGAATCGCGCGGCCATCCTGGGTGCGCTGGGGGCGTTGGGCGACGCGCGGGCGGTGCAACTGCTGCGCGCGGAGCTGCGTCGCAAGCCGAACAAGGATCAGCCGGACCTGCGTCCGCAAGCATTTGCAGCGCTATGGGAGAGCAGGCAGCTGATGGCGCCGGCGACGCTGGTAGGCGACGTGTCCTCGGCGCTGCGCAGCGACAACAGGTCGCTGGTGACGGCTGCCACGGTGGCGTCGGCCGAGCTGCGGGCCCCGCAGCTGGTGCCCGCATTGATACCGTTGTTGGAGGCGCCGGAGTCGCCGATTCGCAACAAGGCGGTCTACGCGCTGGGCCGGATTGGGGACAAGACTGCCACGCAGGCGCTGCTGGCCCAGCTGCCGCACGTGCGAGAAGCGCGCATGCTCAACAACATCGCCTTCGCACTCGAGCGCTTGGACAGCCGTGCGTTCTACCCGGCCATCCAGCAGCTCATCGAGCACAAGCAGGCCGTTATTCGCATGAACGCGGCGTTCGTGGTGGGCGACGTGCATCGTGCGGAGGGGCTTCCGCTGCTCAAGAAGGCGCTGGAGGATCCGAGCGACTACGTGAAAACCAGCGCGGTGGTGGGGCTGGGCAAGCTGGGTGATCCGGCGGCGATTGCGCTGCTCGAGCCGTTCGTGCAGAATCCGAACCTGTCGATCAGGCAGGAGGCGATCTACGCGATATATGAGCTCAGCGGGCGCAAGCGCTCGGATCTGGTCTTCGACAACCTGTTCGAGAGCCGCAACGATCTCGTCAAGAAGCGCGCGGCAATCGCGCTGGGCAAGGCTGGTGACCCTCGTGTCCACGACTATCTCCTGCAGTGCCTGGAGTGGAATCAGTGCCCGCTGAGCGACGTGGACGGCTACCTGCGAGCGAGCAAGGATCCGTCCACGGGCGGGCGTCTGCTGCTCACCTGGGTGCGGGGGCGCAGCGACCTGGCGGGCCTGATCTCGGCGCTGCGTCCGGCCGGCACGCTGCCGCTGGCGGCGAGCACGGTCGACTCGGCGCTTGCGCGCGGCCAACTCGATGAAGCGGAGATGGGAGTCGACCTGCTCGGCGATCTGGGGGACCCGTCGATCAAGGAGCGGCTGGACAAGAGCCTGGCGAACACGGATGCGTGGCTTCGGGTGCACTCGGCGGTGGCGCTGGCGCGGCTGGGCGACACCAGCGCGGACGCGCGCATCTTTCAGGCCTTCGACAACTTTCCGGCGGACTGGCTGCCGATGTTCGCGCATGTGCTGTCCCGGGTGCAGGAAGCGCCGGTGCGTGCTCGACTGACGCCCGAGTTGGAGAAGCGCGAGCGCGGGCAAGACGTGGACGAAGCGATGGCAGCGGCGGCGGTGCACCTGGCGTGGGATCCGGACAACGCGGTGTTCCGGATGCTCGACGGGCTGGCGAGCCAGAGCGTGCGGGAGCGCGAGCTGGCAGCTCGCTTCCTGCGCACGAATCGCACGGACCGGGTCACGTGGCTGCTTCGCCGCGCCCTTTCCCGGGAGCCCCGTCCCTACACGCGAGACGTGCTGCGCAAGCTGCTGGATGTGCGCTCGGAGGGCTGACCGCACGTGGCGGTCGCATCGCACGGCAGCGCGCTCAACCGGGCGGCGACGGCGCTCACCGCGGCGGCGTCGCTCGCGTGCCTGATCTACGATCCGCGCGCGCCCGCGTTCGACCCAAAGGCCACGGTCGCGCTGGCGGTCGCGATCGGAGCGCTGGGGATTGGCGGGCGCAGGCTGATGCAGCGCAATGCGCGGGCGAGCACGGCGCTGCTGGCGTGGGTGGCATTCGTCGGATGGGCTGCTCTCTCCGCGCTCTGGGCGCGTGCTGCGGGGTGGATCGAGCTTGGCCCGTGGGTCGCGGCGGCCGCTCTGGGGATTGCGCTGCTCGGGCTCGACGAGGGCGAGGCAAGGCGCTGCGCGACGGACACCGCGTTCGTGGTGGGCGCGGTCTCCTCGCTGGCCGCGTTGGGCGAATTCGCATCGGGCGCGCGGGGGATCCTCGTGCACGGCGGACAAGGCAATGGCAATTGGCTCGGGCTGATGCTTTCGATGACCATCCCGCTGTCGTTCCACCGGACGAAAACGGCATTCCGCGGCGACGACCGGCTCGCGTTTGCGCTTGTCGTATTGGTCGGGGTTCAGCTCGCAGCCTTCCTCGTGTGCGAGTCACGCACGGCTTGGGTGGCGCTCGCGGCAGCCACGGTGCTGGCCGTGGCGGACCGGTGGCGTCGACCGGCGATCGCCGTAGCGATGACGACAGCACTGGCATGTGTGCTTGCCGTGTCTGTCGCCCATGCGCTCGGGCCAGCACGTGCGGATGGCCACGAGTCGATGGCTACGTCGGTATCGGACGCGTGGCGCGGACGACGATGGATCTGGGGAACGAGCCTGGAAGTAGCGGCGCAGCATGTGCCGATGGGCACCGGGCTGGGCGGGTTCGGGCACGCGTTCCTGCAAGCGCAAGGACAGCGGCTCGCGAGCCTGACGCCGCAGGCAGCCGCGCACACGTTCGAAAACGCGACGACAGCGCACGACGACTGGATCCAGGCGGCGGCCGAGTCGGGGATTGCCGGCGTGGGATTGCTGGCGCTGTGCATTGGCGCCGCGCTGCTGGCGACGAGCAAGGCGCGGTGGCGGTCCGGCACGGCGGCGATCGTCGCGTTGGCCGTGTGCGCGTTGGGGGATAGTCCGCTGCGGCAGCCCGCGGTGGTGGTGCTGTTGGGCCTGGTGCTGGGAGCCACGCCGCGCGGCCAGGCGCTGGGACGCGCGCGGGTCGCGATGGCTGCGATTGCGATCGGCGCATCTGCCTGGCTGCTGGCGTTGTCGACGGGGCGTTGGGTGTCCGATCGCTGGCAGACCGAGGCCAGGGATGCGGAGCCTCTTCAGCAATCGAAGCTGCTCGAGAGAGCCGTGAGGCTCGATTCGTCGTCCGGGACGGCGTGGCTGGCGCTGGGACTGGCGGAGCTGGCGCGAGGGGATTGCGACAGGGCGGTGGAGGCTCTCGAGCGATCGTCGGAGCGGCTTGCGAACGTGGGAACGCACGTGGCGCTCGGCAACGCATGGATGACTTGCGACAGCCCGGAGCGCGCCGCGCGGGCGTACGAGGCGGCGATCCACCTTCATCCCGGCAGCTTTCGGGCGAGGGCGAACCTGGTTGAAGCGCTTCGGATGCTGGGCAAGTACGACGAGGCGCGCGAGCAGTTGCGGGCCGCTCAGTCCATCTACCCGGGGCACCCGAAGCTGCGCGAGATGGGCGACAGGCTGCAGCGAAGCGCGACCGACGCTGCCCAATAGCTCGTCGGGGGAAACGACGTCGAGCCGTTGCGCGACGCCTCAGGCCTCTGGCTGGTCGGCCAGGCGCGCGCCGATCAAGCGGTCGTCGATGCGCTGCACAATGACGTCGTGGTGAACGCGCGGTGCGCCTGGGAGGCCGGAGTCGTACTCGATGACGAGCTTGTCCTGCAGCTCGATGCAGTGGGCGCCGGAGGTGCGGAAGCGCACGCCGTTGACCGAGGTATCGACGATGGTCATGGCGCCGCTTTCCTCGCGGGGGGCGGCGCGGCGATAGACGCCTGGGCGATTGGACAGCAGGCGCAGGAAGGCGCGTCGCTCGTACTGGGCTTCGGTGACGGCTCCGCAGGAGCAGGTGACGCGAAGGACGTGGTCCGGTCCGGCGGCGCGGGACAGGCCGGTGACGTGCACGGGCTTGCCGCACTTGTCGCAATCGACGATTCCGGAATCGCTCTCGTTGGCGCGTAGCTTCTGCATGTTGTTCAGGGCGCGCCATCCGCTGCGGGCAGCCGCGGCGCGGCGGGTGGCGACCCACGAATTCTGACGCGCCTTGCTCGCGGCATCAACTTATCGGATGCGGAGGTTCGACGACCGCACGGGCAACCGCATCCAGATCATCCACCTAGGGCCAGGCGTGCGGCGACTGATCTGATTGTCTTGCCGGTGCCGGCAGGCCGATGTCGTCGGGACGACGCGCCGGGATGCGCAGGCGCCCGGGGCCCGCGAACTTCCGGCTGGAACTCGGGCCCATCGACTCTTCGCCCCTTCGCACTCCCGGCGTGGTATTCGTGCGGATCGTGCTCCGTCACCGGCTCCGTTCCGTGCTGCCCGCCCTTGCGGTGACCCTGGTGGTCGCAACCGGCAGCAAGCGCGCGCGCGCCAGTGCATGGGACGTGTTCGGATTCGGGCCCGAGGGTATCGCATCGGTGTCGGCGCGTTCGGCGACGGCGACCGACGGCAGCGCGACGTTCTACAATCCGGCTGGCCTTGGATTCGGCAGGGGGCTGCGGCTCGAGCTGTCGGGGCTTGCTGCGATGCCGCTGCTGCACGCGCAAGGGTCCAACCAGACATTGCAGGATCCGGTGGGCGGGTGCGCTGCCATCGACGCCGACGTGCCGTTGGAAGGACCGCTATCCGATCGAGTGAGGGTCGGCCTCGGACTGTATGCGTTGCCCTCGAAGCTCATGCGCATCGAGCTGCGCAAGGGCACCGATCCGTTCTTTCCCTACTACGACAATCGCACACAACGGCTCGCCGCCATTCCCGCTCTGGCCGTTCGGCCCGCTTCCTGGCTGGGGCTGGGCGTCGGCGCCAACGTGCTCGGCGGCGTGTCCGGCCCGGTCGACGTGCGGGAGGGGCAGAGCCGCGGCCTGGAGACCCTCATCGAGCAGGACGTGAATACGGTCGTGTCCTGGGTCGCCGGCGTGCGCGTCGATCCGCTGCAGCAGCTTCACGTCGCGTTGACCTATCGCCAGGCGTTCGGCGTGCCGTTCCACGTCACGACGACCGCGAATGTGGCCGGCGTGCCCTTGATGGTCGATGTGAATGCGTCGCAAGCGCTCTACGATCCAGCGTCGCTGGTGCTGGGAACGGCGGCGGAGCCGACGGCACGCTTGCGGCTGGAGGTGAACGCGAGCTGGCAGCGGTGGAGCGTCTGGCAAGGTCCGTTGCTTGGCATCGATACGACGGTATCGGCCTTGTCGCTCTCGAGTCATCTGCCGCAAGGACTGTTCCGGGACACCTGGTCGGTGCGCGGCGCGGGCCGTTGGTGGGTGTCCCGCAACGCGAACGGCGAAGTCGGGTTGCTCGCGGGCCTGGGCTACGAGACATCGATGCTCGTCCCGTCTGCGCAACAGGGCGGGACCAACTTCGTCGACGGAGCGAAGGTGTTGGTGGGCGGCGGGGCGACCGCGCGATTCCCAGGGCTGGTGGGTCGCGCCTTCCTCGCGTCGATCGGCGCCCAGTTGCAGCGCGTTTCTTCCTATGCGCAAGCCAAGCGGGCGTGCACGTCCGTGCCTTGCGCCGCGGGAACGGTCGTTGGGCCGGACACGGACCATCCCAGCGAGGGAATCGGCAACCCCGGATATCCGACCCTGTCGGGCGGCGGTGCGGTGTTCGTGCTCAGTGCCGGTTTGGGGGTGGAGCTGTGAGGCTCGGTGCGCGCGCGGCCGCCCTGCTCGGCCTGGTGTGCGCGCTCGGCGCCAGAGCGAGGACCGCCCGGGCCACCGCGCCAGGCTTGTTCGGCTATGGGCCTCGAAGCACGGCCCTGGCCCAGAGCGACATCGCAGCCGCGCAGCCGTCCTCGGCCGCGTTCACCAATCCCGCCTTCGCGTGCGAGCCCGGCACGCGGCTCTCGTTCGGCTACGGGCACGGCTGGACGCACCTGACGCTCGACAGCCATGCGATTCCCTACAGTGATATCGCGGGGACCGACCTGGCGATGCAAGCGGGCTGGGCGCTGGGCGACCGATGGCGGGTTGGGGGTGGGATCGCTGCGCACGTGCCGGACCGGTCGCTGGCGAGGATCTCTTTCCGGCCGGGCAGCGAGCCTGCCTTCGTGCGCTTCGATCCCTCGTCCTACCGCGCCACGTTCGATCTCGCGCTATCGCTGAGATTCGATGCCTTGTCGGTAGGCGCGGGCGCCTCGGTCCTGGCGGGCGCAAGAGGCGAGGTACGCTTCCTGCTCGGGCAGGACGGCAATGGCACGTACGCGGACGGCGACACGAGCGTGACACTTCCCTACGATGTTGCGCCCACGGTGGGTGCGAGCGTGGATCTGCGATCGGCGTCCGTGGCACTGCGATATCGCGGCGCCCAGTCCATCGAGCTCGCGTTGGCGACGCGCGCGGACGTCGCGGTATCGGGCAATCCGCTGAACGGCACCACGACGGTGAATGTGACGGGGCAGAGCGGCTACGAGCCCGCGACGTGGGATCTCGGCGCGCGGTGGGACCCGATCGCGGGCGTTCGCGTGCACGGCGCGCTGCAGCTTGCGCGATGGAGCGAAGCACCGCCGGCGGCTGCGGATCTGTCGCTCGACGTGCGACTGGGGCTGACGCCGGGGCAATGGCTGGCCCGCTTCGTCCGGCCGGCACTCCGCGACACGCTGTCACCCAGAATCGGACTGCTGCTCGAGCCAGAAGCGTTGCAGCGCAGATTGGCCCTGCGCGCGGGCTACGCGTATTCGCCGTCGCCGGTGCCCGCGCAGGCCAGCTTGGCGACGGGCGCCGATGCGCCGGCCCACATCGTGGCGGCGGGCGCCGGGCTCGATCTCGGGCGCGTCTGGGGCGTGGCACTGCGCTCCGACGCAGCGCTGCAATGGTGGATGTTGCGAGACCGGACGTTCGACAAGCCCAGCGAGGTGCTGCCCTTTGCCCACTACCGCGCGGGAGGCAGGCTCATCGACGCGTCCCTGGCGCTGGAGGCAACATGGCGCTGATCCACGCACGCGGCGCGGTCCTTCTTGGGGGCGGACTGCTCGTCGTGACCGCGGAGCTCGGCTGTGGTTCGCTCGGTCACGACGCGCCGCCGGAGCCGGTCGCGCGCGATCCCCGCACCGGGCTTGTCGACGGTCCGGGCATCGAGGTTTGCCTCGGCGGCACGCGGGTAGTGGCGCCCTCGCGCGCAACGGGCGGGGCGCTCTCGGTATGCGTCGCTCCGGTCGCGGTGGAACGTCGCTGCTCGGACACGTCGGAGTGCGCGGCCGGCGAGCGGTGCGTTTGCGGGCGGTGCGTGACTCGTCCGTGTCGCAATGCAACCGAGTGCGAGGCACGAGAGGTCTGTCTGGGAGGACGGTGCGCCTCTGTCTGTACGAGCGCCAGCGCCTGCGGCCCCAACGAGACGTGCACCGCGGGAGGCTGCGCGCGACGGTGCGGTTCCTCCGCGGATTGCGCCTACGGGGAGCAGTGCAGCGCGTTGGACGGCACGTGCATCGTCAAGCTCTGCGGCCCGTCCATCTCGTGTGGCGGCGATCAGACCTGCGTGCAGCAGGAGCATGTGGCGGACCTGCGCGAGCCCCACGTCACGGTCTGGTCGGGCCAGCGCATTGCGTATGTGGAGCTCCGGGAGCAGGCGGGTGCGACGACGAGCTGTGCGGTGCACCGCGCGCGCGTGGTATCTCCGCGCCGGTGGGAGATCGATCCGGTGGCTCCGGTGCTTGCGCCTGCGGACGGCGACGGGGATTGCGTTGGGGCGCCGAGCGTGGTGGACGCCGGCGGCCGCATGATCCTGTACGCGGCGCGGGGCGACGGGACCGGGCTGATCCGCGCGACTTCGGTGGACGGCGTGGCGTTCGAGCGGTCGCCCGGGGTGATATGGTCTGCCACGCAGTCGTGGGAAGGCGGCTGGGTCGGCTCTCCGGGCGCCGTGTCGTTCGGTGGCGCGACGATCGTGTTCTACGCAGCGGACGGGGGCCGCGCGCTTGGCCGCGTGCAAGTCGACGAAACGAACGGGCACGTGCAGATGCCGGACACGCGGCCGGTGCTGGTGCCGTCGGACGTGGAAGATCCGTTGTTCTGGCGGCAGATGGAGCGGATCACCGCACCGTTCCCAGTGGTTCGCGACGGCGTATTGCTGTTGTACTTCCAGGGTCGCGGCGTGGAAGGGGCCGACGCCGAAATCGCGGCAGGCGGTGCGTATCCCGCGGACATCAACGACAGCATTGGGCTGGCCGCCACACGCGATCTGGTGGACTGGGAGTTGTTTCCCAGCGGACCCATCCTGGCGAGGAAGGCCAACCTGCGGGCATATCTGGGCGAGCTGGAGCCATCGGTCTGGTTCGACGAGGCGGGAGGCTGGCTGGTGTACGTGGGAGCTGACGCGACGGGACGGGCGACGACGGGGCTGGGCCTGGCGGCCAGTGCTCCCTGAGCCCGGTGACAACCGAGGCAGAATCCGAGGCGCGGGCTCGTATCACGGCAGGACACGCCACCTCCGCACGTTCGGAGGCAGGCGCAGTGAAGATGTGCTACACGACGCGAGGACAGGCTCTTGGGTAGACCTTCATCGCTTGCCATGCGAGGTACGAACTTGCTTCGAAGCGCCTTGACGTGTGCGCTGTGTTTCGTGCCGGCAGTTGCGCTCGTTGCGTGTTCGTCGGACTCGCAACCTGTCAATTGCCCGCCTCCTCATCCCACGTTCCGCCTGACCGTCGCGTGTCTGGATGGTCCGGTGCCCGACGACCTCACGATCGAGGTGACCTACGGCGGAGGCGTGGAGAAGTTCGATGCACGGCAGCCTGACGGAACCCCCACGTCCGTCTTCTGCACCGTCGACTACGCGAGCGACGGTGGGCAGGACGCTTCGGTGGATCAGGACGCCGGCGGCTCGGACGGTGCCATCGACCACGTCGAGTGCGAGCTGTGGACCGACGGAGCGGCGAAGGTGGTGGTGAAGGCGTCGGGCTATCCGGATGTCGAGCGAACGCTGTCGGCCAAGAGCGACTCCTGCGGGCTGATCACCAGCGACGAGGAGATCGAGTTGGAGCGGGGGGACTGACGGGCTCAGGGCATGGGCCGGAGCCGCTCGGCGGACTCCACCCAGCCGGAGGTGGCGGGACGACCGCCCCACACCACGAGCCGGTCGAGGAAGGCGGCTGCGTGCCCGCTGCGCCCGCACGCCATCGCGGGCAGCGCCGACCAGGCGTCCAGGGCCACGTCATAGCGCGCCCCACCGGCGGTGCAGGATCCGGTTCCCGCGCCGTCCCCGCCGACGACCCACACGTAGCCCAAGGCAAACGAGGCCGACCGTCCGTCGTTGACATCATATCCAGAAACGGATAGGTCGGCGAGCATCGTCCAAGTGTTGCTGGCCGCGTGCCATGCCGCCCCGTCGCCCCTCTGCCCTGTCCAGAATCCGTCTCTACCGAGCAATACGATCATCCTGTCTCCGGCCGGATCCCAGAACGCCACGTGGCTCTCGCGCGCGACAGGAGCATCGGCGATGGCCGACCAGCTATCCGTCAACGGATCATACGCGGCGCCGTCGCGCCGAACGATCCCGCCCGCCGATCGGCCGCCCCACACGATCATGCGGCGCCGCAGTGGATCCCAGACGGCGCTGGCCCCGAGACGCGCGTCCAGGGGTGAGGCCGCGACGGCGGACCAATTGTCGGCCGCAACGGAGTAGCGGCCACCCGTTGCCTGCGCATTCCCGCCTGCGGCCTGTCCGCCCCACACGATTGCCATGCCGTCGGCGTCGTCCCACACCATCAGCGCGTGGACTCGTGGCGACGGCGCGTCGATCTCCGACATGCGCGACCAGGTTCCGTCCGACGGAAGAAGCCGGGCACCGTCGCCCTTCGTGTCGGCCGCACCGGCGCCCTGCCCTCCCCACACGATCAGCTCCTCGCCCGTCCATGCGGCCGCCGCGCCGGAGCGAGGCGCGAAGGCCGTCGACGCTCCCGCCTCGCCGCCGGCGTCGGCAAGTGTCGCCGGCGGCAACGTCGACCATGAGGAAGACGCGGCGTCGAAGCTGGCACCGTCGTCGAGGGGCGCGCCGAGTGGATCGCGGCCGCCCCAGAGGATCCACGACGTCCCGGTGCTTACCGACACGAAGTCCGAGCGCGCACCGATCGGTGCACCTTCGAGGGGATCCCAGGCCGGCGCTTGCGGCGAGCAAGGCGCCCACGGCCCCCATGCGCACGCCGACGAGCACCAGCGCACGCGCCATGCTCCGACGGCGCAGCTCGCCGCGTCGGCTTCGTAGCTGCCAGGGGAACACTCGCCGCTCGCGTCGCACGCGCCAAGCGTCCATCGGCAGGAATCGTCGACGACGCGGCAGGCGAGCGGCCGTGTCCCGCAGAAGCCGCAGCCGACGGTCGCGGTCGAACAGAGCGCGCACTGCGCCTGATCGGACTCGCTGCACGGCGACCACGCGCCCCACGCCCCGGATGTGCCGCAAGCGCGCTCCCGGGTTCCGCATTCGCCGCATCGCGAACCTTGCGTGTCGCCCGGCGTGCACGCGCCGTCGTCGGCTCCGTTGGCTCCCGCATCGCCACCGTCAACCGCGCAGTAGTCCCCCGGCGCGGTGGCTTCCTCCACGACATCGACGCTGCTCGCATCGGCCTGGTCCAATGCAGCATCATCGGGTCCATCGATGCCTGTCTCTGCCACCGCGTCGGCCGATGGCGCGTCCCGATCGAGCCCACCATCGGAGTGCGGGATCGGGGCAGCGCCGGAGGCTTGGGGCGATGCACAGGCGGCGATCGAGAGCGCGCCGGCCGCAAGCACGGCGCGCATCAGCGAACTCGAAATCAGCGGCGGCGCAGTCACGATCACCAAGGATACCCGAGGCGGACTCGGTCCGCCTGCCTCCTGCGTGGCGCAGATCGCGTTCACACCGTCGGACAACGGCGCGAGGAGTACTTCAACGTAGCAAACCAGGGATCGTCGCCGACAAGCACGATCAGCGTGGCGTTGAACGGAACCAATGCGGCCCACTTCACGATGGCCAGCAACAGATGCACCAGCTCTCGGTCGAATGTCCGGCGATCACGGACCTGGCGGACGTCGGCTCGGTGGGTGTGGATGTGTCCGCCGGAACGTTGTCCCTTCAGAACGGCGAGGTGTCGCAGCGGGTGCACGGTGTGATGGTGTCCTCGAGCGGCAGCCTGCAGATGCGCGGCACGGCGAGCGTGGATAGCCATCTATCCGACGTGGAGATCAGCCTTGGCAGCGGGGCCACGGGGGTCTGGCCGGATTTGGGGACCGCGAGCTGGCCCGGCAAGAAAACGATCACGAGCACGAGGCTGACCTCGAAGGTGGGATTGGCCGTCAGGTCTCCGTCGACGTCGGTGAACGCGGTCGGCAACACGTGGGTAGCGAATCTGCAGGGATCGGACGCACAAGGGCGCTACCCGTCGAAGTGGGTATCGGGACCGGTGCTGGAGCCGGCGCTGTGCGCGGGGAACTACTCGATCGCCTACGCGACCTCGGGCATTGAATTCTGATCCGGACTACTGGGCAGTAGCCGCGGGGCCGGACGCGACGGCTCCGAAGCGCTCGGCCACCGCACGCACGACATCCTCCCAGCCATGAGCCGCGATGCCGGGCGCGCCGGCGTTCCAGGGGTGCCGCATGCGAACGGCCAGACGTCCTAGCCGGGTCCAGGCCTCGAGCTGGGCAGGCGAGTCATCCACGAGCAGATCGCCGCAGAACAGGGTCTTGTCTGCGAGGCTGACCACATCCGAGGGTTGAGCGTGGAAGTGCTCGGCGAGCCAGGCGGCGCGGTCGTGAGCCCAGGTCGGGCTGGGCGCGAAGGGGGCCGTGACGAACACGACACGTCCGAGAGATCGGAGGGAAGCGATGCCTTCGCCGGCGCCTGTGAGCAGGGGCAGGTTGCGGGCGAAGCCGGGAGCGGCGAGGATCTCGCGGGCGGCGTCCCAGCACGTGGGGCCGAGGATGCCGGCGAGGTCGAAGCGGACGATGTCGTCGGTGCGGAAGCGCACGCCGGTGCGAGCGAAGACCCGATCGAGCAGGGGGTGCACGAGGTCGGCGAGGACGCCGTCGACATCGACACCGAAGACGGGGCAGGGATGAGTGGAGAGCATGGGAGAGGGAGGTTGTGGCGCAGATGGGAGAATGGGGCAAGGGAGCGGATGGGGGGATTGAGAGATAGAAGGGCGGGAGGTGAGAGTGGCATTGGCGGCGCGCAAAGCGTGATAGGCAACCATCCACGGGTCGGTTACGGAGCAATCGCTCCATGCCGCTACGTAACGCCATACGAATTTGCCTGGATATCGCTTGCGCGCGCAAATGGATTGCAGTATGGGCAGTGTAGTTCCCGACGCATTGCTGGGCTGTCGATCGACCCCGAGGGCATGCGCGAATGAAGCCACCATCCTGACACGATTGCGTGCCAGGCGTCACTCGGGGTCCACGCGCTCGCAGCACCGGGGCGTTGGTCGTTTCGCAGGAGGTCGGTGTATGCGCATCGTCATCAACGGACGCACGGTGGATCGAGAGTTCATCGACCGCGTCGAGGAGATCAGCGGCCAGAACCTCTCGTCGTGCATGCAATGCGGCACCTGCACGGCGTCCTGTCCGATGGTGGAGGCGATGCAGCTGTCGCCACGCCGGGTGATGCACCTGCTGCAGATGGGCCTTCGCGACTATGTCGAAGGGGCCAACACCGCATGGCTCTGCGCTTCGTGCCACACCTGCGAGGCGCGCTGCCCGCGCGCCGTGGACCTGCCGAAGGTCATGGAGGCCATTCGTCTGCTCACGCTGCGCAAGAACAAGGACCGTGTGGACCCGCAGCGGCTCGAGCCGACCGTGATCGACCAAGCGCCGCAGGTGGCGATGGTGGGCTGCTTCCGCAAATTGACGGCATGAGGGCGCGATGAAGGTTAGCTACTATCCTGGCTGCACGCTCAAGACCAAGGCACGCAATCTGGAGGACTCTGCCGTAGCGGCGCTGCGCGCCCTCGGCCACGAGCTCGACGAACTGCCCCGCTGGAACTGCTGCGGCGCCGTGACGTCACTCGCGCAGGACGACTTGTTGCACTTGCTGGCACCGGTTCGCGATCTGATCCGGGCCAAGCAGCAGGGCTCCGACAAGCTCGTGACGATCTGCTCCATGTGCTACAACACCCTGGCCCGCGCCAACCTCGTCATGAAGAACGACGCGGACAAGCGTCACACGCTCAACGCGTTCATGGAGGAGGAGCCCGACTACGCCGGAGAGGTGGAGGTCGTGCACCTGCTCAACTTCCTGCGCGACCAGGTGGGCTGGGACACGCTCAAGGCTGCGGTCAAGAAGCCGCTCACCGGCCTGCGCGTCGCCCCCTACTACGGCTGCACCCTCGTGCGCCCCGCCGAAGTCGCCATCGAGCCGCCCGTCGACGCCTCGGTCTTCGAGAAGTTCCTCGAGGCCCTCGGGGCCCAGGTCGTGGACAATCCCGCGGCCTTCGATTGCTGCGGCTCCTACCAGATCCTGAGCAACCCCAAGGAGGCTCTGGACGCCGCGGCGCACGTGGTGGGCACGGCACGGGACCGGGGCGCCGACGTGATGGCGCTCAGCTGCCCGCTGTGCGATTACAACCTCGGCAAGCGTCAGGGCGACATGCTGGCGAGCCACGGCCTGGCCGGCGAGCTGCCCACCGTCTACTTCACCCAGCTGCTGGCGTTGGCCCTCGGCTTGGGTCCGGACGTCTGCCACTTTGAACTCAACCACAAGGGGACTCGGTCCCTTCTCGAAGGCCGCAACCTGATTCCGGTGCAGGCCGCCTAGGAACCGTCGCCGGCACGCCCGGCGCAACGATGACGAAGGATTGAGTCGCCAGGACGAGAACACGAGCACAACTACCTCGGACGGCGTGCAACGAACTGCTACGTGAGGTCGAGATGAGCACAGCAGCGATGGGCGAGGACAGGATCCCTGAAGTGAAGTCCCAGCAGATTCCCATCTTCATCATGGGAAAGCGCTACGACGTACCCGATTCGCTGACGATCATGAAGGCGATGGAGTACGCGGGATACAAGTTCATCCGCGGCTGCGGGTGCCGAGGCGGCATCTGCGGCGCGTGCGGCACGGTCTACCGCATGCAGGGCGACTACCACATCCGCGTGGGCCTGGCCTGCCAGACCGTGGTGCAGCCAGGCATGTATCTGACCCAGATTCCCTTCTACCCCGCCAACCGGGCCGTCTTCGACTGGGACCAGACGCCCGCCGTGGCGGAGTCGGTGTTCAAGGCCTACCCGGAGCTGTTCCGCTGCGTGGCCTGCAACGCCTGCACCAAGGTCTGCCCGATGGATGTCCCGGTCATGGACTACATCGCAGCCATCAAGCGCGGCGACTTCGAGAAGGCCACCGAGCTGTCTTTCGACTGTATCCAGTGCGGCCTGTGCGCCACCCGCTGCATGGGTGAGATGGCCCAGTACCACATCGCCCAGATGGTCCGTCGCCTCTACGGCGGCAAGATCGTCCCCCGCGCAGCCCACTTGGCCGAGATGGTCACCGACATCAAGGCCGGCAAGTTCCAGCCTGCCATCGACGAGCTCAAGAAGACCGACATCGCGACCCTCAAGAAGCTCTACATGTCGAAAGAGGCGCGCGAGATCGAGCCCAACATGTCTGACGACGAATGGACTCCCGCAAACCGGGCCCATCTGTGAGACCGTGACACGAGAGGTGTGAGATGCCTTATCCGGAAGCTCTGAAGGAACTCATCAAGAAGGTAGAAGCCACCCGTCCGGTCCGCGTGCAGCGCAAGAAGGCGGGAGAGGAGTTGCCGTTCATGTCGCTCGAGGAGCGCGCGGAGACCCTCAAGTTCCACCCCGACGTCAAGGACGAGGGCCGTCGCGAGATCAAGGTCGGCCCCTCCAAGGGCTACAGGATCGCCCACGAGTACGTCGACCTGCTCGAAGCCCGTCCGCGCGTGGATCCCGACAAGATCGACCTGACCAAGGCCGACTACGAGACCGACGTGCTGGTCATTGGCGCAGGCGGGTCGGGCACGGCGGCGGCGCTGCTGGCCCAGGAGGCCGGCGCCAAGGTCCTGATCGCCACCAAGCTGCGCCATGGCGACGCCAACACCATGATGGCGGAAGGCGGCATCCAGGCTGCGACCAAGGGGCACAAGGACTCCCCCTACTTCCACTACCTCGACGTCATGGGCGGCGGGCACTTCGTCAACACGCCCAGCTTGGTCGAGACCCTGGTCAACGAGGCCCCGGACGTCATCAAGTGGCTCGAGGGCCTGGGGATGAACTTCTCCAAGTACCAAGACGGCCGCCTCAAGACGATGCACGGCGGCGGCACGTCGCGCAAGCGCATGCACTTCGCCGCCGACATCACGGGCGCGGAGATCATGCGTACGATCCGCGACGAGGCGCGCAACCGCGCGGCCGATATCCAAGTGCTGGAGTTCTCCCCCGCCGTCGAGTTGGTGCTCGACGACAAGGGCCGTTGCGCCGGCGCGGTGCTCTACAACCTGGAGACGGCCGAGTACTTCCTCGTTCGCGCCAAGGCCGTCGTGATGGCCACCGGCGGCAGCGGGCGGCTGCACGTGCAGCAGTTCATGACGACCAACCACTACGGCGCCACCTTCGACGGCGCGGTCATGGCCTATCGCGCGGGCGTCCCGGTCTGCTTCCTGCACACCATCCAGTACCACCCCACCGGCGTGGTCTTCCCCGAGCAGGCCGAGGGCATCCTCATCACCGAGAAGTTCCGCGGCATCGGCGCCAACCTCGTCAACATCGAAGGCGAGCAGTTCGTCAACGAGCGCGAGCCCCGCGACGTCGAAGCGGCGTCGATCATCAAGGAGTGCGTGCTCAAGGGCAAGGGCGTGCCCACGCCCACGGGGCGCTTCGGCGTATGGCTCGACAGCCCGATGATCGACACGCTGCTGGGCGAGGGCACGGTCGAGAAGGAGTTCCCGGGCAAGTTCATCCTCTACAAGCGATTCGGCATCGACATCTCCAAGGAGCCGATGCTCATCTACCCGACGCTGCACTACCAGAACGGCGGGCTCGAGTACCAGTCGAGTGGCGCCACGCGCGTTCCGGGTCTGTTCGTGGCCGGCGAAGTCGGTGGCGGCGTGCACGGCGAGAATCGTTTGATGGGCAATTCCCTCCTCGACATCCTGGTGTTCGGCCGCCTGGCCGGCGCGAGCGCCGGGCGCTGGGCCAAGGAGGTCACCAACGCCGGCAAGCTCAGCCTCGACCACGTGCGTAAGTACGTCAAGGACCTCGAGAGCGCTGGCGTCGGGCTCGACCGCATGTCCCCCATGCTCCTGCCCGACTACACGCTTCCCGAAACCAAGGAACGCCAGCTCACTGCCCACTACGCGGGCACGCTGCGCTAGATTCCCTTCGGACCAGCCCCGCACCCGCGCTTCATCCGAGCGAGGCCGTCTCAGCGTCGCACCTTCGATCGCGCGTGCCGCTCGTGCGCCCATGACGAGCCGTCGAACGGCGCCGCTCGACCCACGCTGCTGCTCCGAGTCGACGGCAGGGCGAGGATGCCAGCTCGCAAGGCTCGTCAGCGGCTGTTCGCGAACGAGCATGCGCTCACCGCCGCGACGCGCTATGGTCGCGGCGACTGGACGCCCCGAATGATCGAGCCGCCACGCATCACCACCAACCGCGCGGGAAGGTCGCTTCCAGCACCTGTGCCGCCTTCGGGAGCTCCAGGGTGAGCCCCGGGCATCCGCCGCTCGCGCAGGTCGTGCTGGTCACCGGAAAGGGCGGCGTCGGAAAGACCACGGTGGCAGTTGGCCTCGCGGCTGCAGCGGACGCGTCTGCGGACGGTGCTGTGGTCGTCGAGTTCGGCGACGGCGAGGCGGGGCGACGCTTGCTGCGTCGACACCGCCGGGGACGCATCCAGCACGAAGTCATCGCGCCACAGGAAGCGGTAGCGCGCTGCGCGGTGCCGCTGTTCGGCTCGGCTCTGCTGGCGAAGGCGGTGCTCGGGAACTTCGCGTTCAAGCGTTTTCTGCGGGCTACGCCGGCCGTGCGCGAACTCGCCATGCTCGAATGCGTGCGGCTTGTCGCGGCGCAGCACCCGGGCAAGCGCGTGGTGGTCGACATGCCAGCGACGGGACACGGCATCGCCTGGCTTCGCGTGGCCGACCAGATGCGCACGTTCGCGTCCTCCGGCCCGCTGCACGCGCTGGCCGATCGCGTGTGCACGGACCTCCTGGCTCCCGATCGCTCGTCGATCGTGGTCGTGACGCTCCCCGAGCGGCTGGTGCTGCAGGAGACCCTCGAACTGTGCGACGCGATGAACACTCAAGTCGGGCTGTTCCCGTCGCGACTGGTGGTGAATCGTTTTCCGACGGCGCTCCCCGCGCAGGCGCTCGACGATGTTCGGGCGCTCGCCGCGACCGGCGCCGTGCCGGGCATCGACGAGCTGCGCGCGGTGATGGAGGCGCGGCACGCGGCGTTGGCCGAGGCCGACGCTTCGCTGAGGGACGTGCTCCACGGGGCTCATATCCCGCCGGTGGTCCTGCCGGCCGCGTCGGTGGATCCGACGCCGGCGGAGGTCGCCCAATGGTTGAGTTCGGAGGGGGCTGCATGAGCGCCTTCGGCGGGAGCCATGACCCGCTCGAGGCGCGGAATGGAAGGCGTCCGGAAGTGTTCGTGTGCGCCGGGGGCGGCGGGGTGGGCAAGACCACAACCTCGGCCGCGCTCGCGCTCGCGCTTGCGTGGCAGGGCAAGCGCACCCTCGTGGTGACGGTCGACCCGGCGCGCCGCCTGGCAGACGCGATGGAGACTCCGATCGGCTCCGCGCCCAGGCGCGTGCCGCTGGCAGCCGGTGTGACGGGGGAGCTGTACGCGCTCATGCCCGATCCGCGCGAGGCGATGCGGACCTTCGTCGAGCACTTGTTCAGGGACGAGCGGGCGGCGATGGATCGGCTCGTCGCCAATCGCATTTACGCAGCGATGGCCGACGCGGCCGCAGGCGTACACGAGTTGGTGAGCGTGATGCTGGTGGTGCAGGCGGTGGAGCAGATCCCGCTCGACTATGTAGTTGTCGACACGGCGCCGTCCCGGTACGCGCTCGATCTGGTGTCTTATCCCGGGCTTCTCGCCGCGCTGCTCGAGGGCCGCGCTGTCGCGTGGTTCGGCAGCCTGGCCCAACAGACGAGCGGCGAGCAAGACGACTCGGGTGGCGAGAGGACCCCGGGTGGGGCAGCGCGCGGAATGCTCACCTGGGGGCGCAAGCGGGCCGAGAACGCGCTGGGACGCGTCCTGAGCGCGCGGGCCATCACCGATGTAGCGAACCTGTTTGCCGAGCTCGCCCGGGTGCGGGAGCGCTTTGCGCAACTCGCACGGCAAGCGGAGGAGCTGCTGCTCGGCGAGGCCACGAAGTTCGTGCTGGTAGCGGCGCCGACAGGCGCAGCCGCGGCGGATCTCCAGTACCTCGCGCGCAAGCTCGAGAGGCACGAGCGCCGCGCTTCAGCGGTCATCCTCAATCGCGCAGACGAAAGCGCCCCCTGCTGGGTCACGCAGGTCGGCTCCCACGAGGCGGCGACGCCGGCTGTCATAGCGGCGATCCGGCAGCTCGAAGAAGAACGCTCGGCCCGCACCCGCGCCGCGGACGCGATGGCCGACGAGATCCGACGCAAATTGCCCTTCGTGCGGCAACTGCGCCTGCCTACGGTCGCGGCCGAACACCCTGCCGCCATCGTGAGCGCGCTCGCCGGGCACCTCGCCCACTTCGGAGAATGAACCATGCCCACCACCGCAGCCTCCATCTCCGACAAGGAGAGAATCTCCCGCCTTCGCGCCATGGCCGGTCCGTCCAACGGCGAGGTCACCGCCTTCACGGACGCGATCCGCGCGGTGGTCTTTCGCAGCTACGACGCCCACGTGCTGCCGATCGTACGGGCGACCTGGCCCGAGGTGCTGGACCAGCCGTTCGGCAAGAAGCTGCGTTTTCTCGCGTGCAACTTGTACGCATCGGCGCCCTACACGGTGCTGTTCTGCGCGCGTCGCAAGCCGCTCGCGATCGCGGCCGCGGCGCGGGCCGGGGATCTGCTCCGCCTGCCGGGCGGGGCGTTGAGCCGCGCGGGGGGCCTGTCCGTGGAGCTGCTCGGACGCTTTTCGCTCGCCCGGGAGCACCGTCGCATCATTCTCATCTCCGCGTTCATCGCCGCCATCGATCACGCCTTCGACCACTGTATGGGTGATCTCCCGCCGGCGCAGCGCGAGCTGCGCATCAAGGGCCTACTCGCAGGCACCTGGGATCCTTCCCAAGAGCCGCTGCGGGAGCGAAGTGCGCCGCTCGCCCTCACGCGAGCGCTCCAGCTCGCGATGGCCGACGGGATAGAGGGTGAAGATCGCGTGGTGTTCGAGGCCGCGCTGGCCCGTGTCATCGAGTGGGTCGAGTCGGAGGTCAAGGGAATGACCGGCGTGCCCGATCCACGCGTGCTCGGGCACCGCCTCGCGGGCGTCGAGGGGACCATCGACGGGCTCATCTTCCCGGTGCACCGCTACGCGGGAGAGAGCGCCCGCCAGTGGATGTACGCGGTCTCGATGTACACGCAGATGATCGACGACTGGATCGACTACGCGGACGACGCCCGCGACGTGCGGACCACGCCGGTCATCACGGGGACATGGACGTTCGAGGACATCGAGGCCAAGTGGCGCGAGACGGTAGCGGGCATCGAGGCGCTGGCGCGCGACGGCGGCGCCAAGGGGGATCGTTACGTGGGATTCGTGCGGGACGCCTACGTGTCGATGATGAACGAGGTGATGGAGGCGATGATCGTCGGGCTGGCGGCGTAGGGCACGGCGCGTCGGTGGGTCGGGGCCACCACAGAACACCTCTCTTCGACGGCTCGCAGGGCCAGCCGCATCGCAGCACGCCCGGGGCGCTGACCCCCCGCGCCCTGGACAGCCTCGACGTGCGCGCACGGGTCATTGACACCCTGGATTCAAGGCCGAGACTCGATGCGCGGTCCTGGAGAAAACGGCGTTCTCGCCTGCCCAAGCAGAGTATCCGCGGACGTCGTCGGGTCGAAACCGGGCACCACGACAACTGCGGAGGCCGCGGGGGCCGGGAGGGCGGCCGCAGGCTCGGCGCCGTCGGTGACGCAGAACGCGGAGACGTCCGGATTCGATTGGCCCATCCCGCACACCCACGCCATCCGCTGGTCCATGCCCGCCGTATTGATCGGGATCGGACCGCCATATTGCGTGGGAGTGGGACACCCGGTCAGCATCAGGCACACCGCCGGCAATACCCACGTACGGCGGTTGCGACGTCGTGTCTGCTCCGCGGGGCGGCCCGTGAGCAGGCTGGATCGGCGGCCCCGGCTGAGCATTACAGGTTCTCGACGCTCTTGAGCATCTCGGTGACGAACTGGGTGCGCGGGCGGATCAACAGCAGGCGCACGTGCCGATTGTAGACCTTGAGCAGGCCGCCGTGAGGGTCGAGTCCTCCTCCTGCGAGCGGGTCGTCGAGGAACTCATAGGTCACGTTGCTCTCCGTGGCCTGGGTACGACGCGCCGGGGCTCGTCCTCCTTCGGCCGAGGCCACCGACGAGACCGCGATCGCCGCCAGAACCAGAAAACTGACACACATCGACTTTCGCACGCTACGCATGACGCTCCATCCTTCCTTCCCCGATGGGGACAAGGGTCTTGGTTTCGATCGAGCCGAGCGCGACGCTTGCTACTCGACGCAGGTACAGATGACGCTGGCCGGTCCGCATTCGCAGCGCGGCACCACGATGTGCCGGACGCTGGCCGAGGGAGGTGCAACGGGCGTCGAAGCCGCGGCGGACACCTTGGGCCTGGGCGTGGGGAGAGCGGACACCGGCGCGGGTTCCTCGGGCGGCGGAGTGGGCGCCACGGCGCCGGGCAGCGCTTTGGAAGGCGCGGAAGGCTCAGGCGCTGCGGCTGGCTGCTCGGCCACGGGAGCCGGCGGGGCGGGCGCGTGCGTGCGCGCGTAGTGCACCATCGCCCAGGCCGTGGTGCCGACGAGCACGGCGGCCAGGGCGATCGCGGCCAGCCACCGGCGCGGCGAGCGAGAGGGACGGACCATCGGTCCGGGAGCTTGCAGAAGCCGCTCGGCCATCCGGTCGGCGAAGTCCGGGGGCGGCTGCTCTGCGGGCCACTGCGTCCAAGGTTGGAGCGACATTCATGCCTCCCAGACCGGCGCGAGCAGCTCGCGAAGCCTCTCACGCGCCCGAAAGAGCCTGGTCTTGACGGTGTTCTCGGGGATCTCGAGCACGGCGCCGATCTCGGCCATGGTCAAGCCGTGGAACTCGGCCAGGATGAACACGTCGCGCTGGTCGTCGGGGATCTGCGCGGCAGCACGCTCGAAGGCCAGCGCGAGCTCACGACGGTGCCGCAACTCGTCGGGCGTATGCGGGTCGGCGACGGGCTCCGCGTGCTCGAGGCCGACCAAGCGGTGGCGGCCCCTGCGCCTGGCTTCCGCCGCGACATGCGAGGCGATGGCGAGTAACCAGGTGCTGAACCGCGCACTGCCGTGGGGATCGAACCTGGGCAGCGCCTGGAACGCCCTGAGAAAGACCTCCTGGGCCAGGTCTTCCACGTGGGCGCCGGAGCCGACGGCGCGCGACAGGAACGCGAACACCACGCGCTCATAGCGGCCGACCCACCTGCGCAGCGCGGCCGGGTCACGCCGACGACAGCCCGCGAGCGTCTCGGCATCCAGCTCGTCGGGCCGCTCGACGGCCTCGGGCGATAAGAGCTGATCGATGCGGAGGGCGGCGGTCATCTCGTGTTCCTGGAGAGTCTCTGTCGGCGGCCAGGAAAAAGTTCCGGGGCGTGGGACGATTCTTCGATGATGCGCTGCGCGGCCCGGCCGGGCAAGGCGCCGCCGAGGTGCTGTGATACAGTCGCCGGATGGCACCCACAACGACGAGCTCGACCACGAACGGCAAGCCCTGCCCTTGTGGCAGCGGTGCGGCCTTTGCCCACTGCTGCGGCCGGTACCTGTCGCGGCGCGCCCGAGCCGCCACGGCCGAGGAGCTGATGCGGTCGCGCTACACGGCCTATGTGCAAGGCGATGTCGACTACATCATCGAGACGCACGACCCGCAGACGGTCGAGGGGACGGACCGCCAGAGCGCTCAGGAGTGGTCGCAGGGGGCGCAGTGGCTTGGGCTGCAAGTGCTGGGCACCGAGCGGGGCGGGGCCGACGACGACGACGGTGTGGTGGAGTTCATCGCGCGGTACGCGACGGGTGGCTCGGTACAAGCCCACCATGAGCGGTCCCGCTTCCGCAAGGAACGCGGGCGGTGGTTGTACGTCGACGGGCAGGTGAGCAAGGCCGCGCCGGTCGTGCGGGGCGGGGCCAAGGTGGGGCGCAACGATCCGTGCCCGTGTGGAAGTGGCAGGAAGTTCAAGAAGTGCTGCGGCAAGTAGAGCCGCGACGACCACGCTACTTGGCCGGACGCGGAGTCCGTGGCACGGGCAGGAAAGGAGACGGCGGGTTGCAAGAGTATCGATTCGCCGCGGCCTTGTCCGCGTCGCTCAGCCGGAAGCGTGAAACCACGAGAGCCGAGTCGGTCAGCCTTCGCACATTGTCTTGGCTCGTGGCGCTCCCCGCTGCATGCCCGTCGACCGTCACGTTCGGGCCCGAGAACACGCCCCATCGAACACAATACGCTTGAGCTGCCGCGCACGCGTTGTTGTAGGCCATCACGGTGCGAAAGTGGTTGGCGGGATCGACGAAGCCGTGCGCATAGGCGGTTCCGGACGGATCCATGTACGTGTCGTGCCGTGCTCCCATCAGGTGGCCCAGCTCATGCGCGAAGCTGTGATTCCACGTGGCGCAGCTCACGGCTACCGCTGCAAACGCGTCGGATTCGAACGCCTCGGAGGGCGCGTCCATGATGCCGTCGGCCAGCCCGCAATACCACGTATTGCTGACCATCAGCACGACAGCGTCCGCTGCCTTCGCGTCGCGCAAGGCATGAATGTCGTCCATGTAGCCGTCCGAGGAGCCGGCGAAGCGGTCCACGTCTGCCTCGTAGGTGGTCTCCGCGTAATCGTACTTCTTGGTGCCCGCCAGGTAGATCCGCTGGTTGATGTCGCTGGCTTCATAGGCGGCATTGGTGTCCTCGATCGCCAGCGCGATCTCGTCGTCGATGTTCGAGTACCCGGACGCTTCGGTCTCCGCCTGCGCGGTGTAGGCGACAAGCACGTCGATGTGCACCGGCTCGGCCGGCGTGAGCAGGACTTTGGGACAGATGTCCGGCGTGAGCTTGCGATGGGTGCTCGTGCGAACCCGCGACAGGGGCTGGCCCTCGTTGGGCAGCTTGGGCACGTCAACCTCGATGACAACCAGGGAGCCGTCGGGGCGAGTGCGAACCGCGAAGCTCTTGGAGCTCGTTTCGATGTTTCCCGCGACTCGTCCCTGGGTGACCACGAACAGGGCACGGGTCATGGGCTGGCCGTCCACGACTCCCTTCCAGACGAACGATGCGGGCCCGCGTTGCACAACCGCGGTTCGACGCAGCGTGATGGCGTTGTTCGGGAAGGGCGTGAAGCCGATGCGTGACTGGGAGGCCAAGCCTTGCGCCGGCGTCGCGGACGGAGCCGTCTTCAGCGCCGGATTCAACCGCATGGTCTGTGCCCGCGTCACCCATGGCTTGGCGACCTGCACGCCTGTCGTCGGCGCGCCCGTATCGAACATCGGTATGGCGGCCGTCGTCTGCGCCATAGCGTCGGCTCCCCCGCACAAGGCGAGAATCACGGCGCATGCCATCATCAGATTGCGTGTCGCGTTCATGTAGCCTCCTGGGCAAGCTCTTGGCGGCAAGGGAGCCGGTGGATACCAGCGCATGTTACGCCAGAGGCCTGTCGTGATTCCCTCGAATTCGAACGTACGCTCGAAGGGGCGGGCGCGACTCCAAGTCGCCATCGAACATGCGCCGGCGCGGCAGGCCCGAACGTGCGGAGAACGCTCACCCGGCTGAAGGGGTGAAAGACGAGATTCGAACACCGCCCTAGCCTGAAAACGCGTGCTGGCCGCCGCACAACTGGTAGCCTCGCCTCATGGAATCCCCTGCCCCTCCGCTGCTCATGCTGCAGCTTCCTTTTCTGCGTGCACTCGACCCGCGCTCCGGCCGGCTCCTGTGGGAAACCGTCGTCGGTGAGCCCGACGGCTCCAGCGCACCGGGACGATTCTTCCTCACACGGCACGGGCTCGTCGTGATGGCGGCAGCGCGCATGTGGCTGGTGGACGTCGCCACCGGGCGCCTCGCGTACGGCGTCGAGCTTCCTTTCGCGCCGGACACGGCCATCTTCGACGGCGAGTGCTTCTATGTCGCCGCCGTGCACAAGGGCGCAGCCGTGGCGCTGGATGGCCGACTGCGTTGGCGCTTCGAGCCGGAGGCGGGCTGGACGGGCGCAAGGCTCGTCTGCCGCGATGCCGAGGGCCAGGTCTTGTGGGAGCAGAAGGCACCGCCGGCGGCCGCTCTGGGGGCGACTGCCGGCATCGCGCTGGGAGCGCTCGTCGCGCAACCCGACGACAAGGGGATGTCCTGACCCGGTGGCGCGCGCTTCGAGATGCGAGCGAGAAACGACTGGGTGCTCCCTGCAGGATCCCGGCTCTCGGAGATGCCCGTCCGGGCACAAGGCCGGGCCGGTTGGAGCAGGAACTGTCGAAGGCGCGGCTCCAGAGTGTGTGGATCCAGACCGACCGCAGACGCTGCAGACCCGTCACGGATTGTCTCGGGGATTGACCCGACGGTCTGAACGAGCCTACCGAATAGGGTGTTGGCAACGTCGGCACGGCCCCAGAGCTGTCTGCGGTCTTCTGCGCAGTCTGCGGCTACCCCCAAGCGAGGTGTTGCTACGCCTCTCTCCGTTGCGTGGCTCGTTGCTCGCGCCGCCTCGTCCCCGGATCGCGGAGCCGCACCCGGTTCTCGCAGGCCTGATTCGCGACCGGCGAAGCCGGAGCGAGAAGGCTAGCGGAAATGCAGGCGAGCGACAGCGAGCCTGAGCGCGTCGGCTCGAGGCACAAAT
>JAJZQG010000342.1 GCA_021847645.1 Myxococcales bacterium | reverse complement strand
GTCAGGGGGCGAAAAGTCGTGGGGTGGGGGCGAAAAGTCGTGGGGTGGGGGCGAAAAATCGAGGGTCAGGGGGCGAAAAGTCGTGGGACGAATGGTCTGGAGCCTGCCCGCGACGCGCGCGTAGAGCAACCGGCACGTAGGCAGCCGCGCTACTCGACGCGATTGTCGGCGCCCGCGGACTCGGCCTCCAGCAGCGCATGCTCCAGCTCCTTTTCGGTGTAGGGCTTGGCCACCACACCCACGAAGCCGTATCGACGGTGCTCGGACATGACCGGGTCGTTCGAGTAGCCGCTCGACACGATCGCCCGAACCGCCGGATCGATGGCCTGCAGCTGGCGAATGACCTCCTTGCCGCCGACCTCGCCCGGCATCGTCAGGTCCAGGATGATCACGTCGAACGGGCGGCCGCGCTCGCGCGCGTCCTCGAACATGCGCACCGCTTCGACACACGTCGAGGCGGTCGCCGACTCGTAGCCCAGGTGCGCCAGCAGCTGCGACGCCACATCGCGGATGAGCGACTCGTCGTCCATGACCAGCACGCGCTTGCTGCTGCGAGGCGCGGCGCCGGCATCTGGGCGCGGAGGGGCGTCCGACGGCGGAGGGCGATCGGTGGCCGGAAGGTAGACGTGGAACGTGGTTCCTTTGCCCGCCGCCGAAGACACCTCGATGTGCGCGTCGTGGCGCTTGAGGATCGAGTAGGCCGTCGCGAGCCCCAGCCCGCTGCCCGAGGCCTTGGTGGTGAAGTACGGATCGAAGATCTTCGAGAGGTTCTCGACCGGGATGCCCTGGCCGGTGTCGCGTACCTCCACATGGACGTAGGAGCCCGGCCGCAAGGGGCCGTCCTCGCCCGAGATCGCCTGGACATCGGCGGCGACCTGGATGTTGCCGCCCTGAGGCATGGCTTGCACCGCGTTGAGCACCAGGTTGTGCACGACCTGCTCGATCTGACCCTTGTCCGCCTCGACGGCCGGGAGCTTGTCGGGCAGGGAGAAGTCGCAGTTCACGTTCGAGCCCCGCAGCGCGAAGGTCGTGGCCTCGCGCAGCAGGCCGCGAACATCCACCGGCTTCTTCACCGGCGAGCCGCCCCTGGCGAAGGTCAGCAGCTGCTGGGTCAGGCCCCTCGCGCGCGCCAGCGCGGCTTCGGACTCGCGCAGCCACAGCTCGGCCTTGTCGGCCGTGCCCAGGTGCATCCGAGCCAGGGCCAGGCTGCCGATCACCCCCGTCAGGATGTTGTTGAAGTCGTGGGCGATGCCTCCTGCCAGGATCCCCAACGACTCGAGCTTCTGAGCCCGGAGCTCCTGCTGCTCGGAGCGGCGCCTCTCCGTGATGTCGCGTACGAACCACAGCGTGCGCGCGTCGGCAAGCCGCTTGGCGCTCACCTCCACGTCGATCGCCGCGCCATCGCGACGCCGCATGGCGAGCGCGCGCACCACGGGCTTGTCGGACAGCCGGCAGTCGTCCATCAAGCGCGCAGCGGCTTGATCGCCCAGCAGGTCGGCCACCGCTCGACCGATGGCCTCGGCGAGGGACATGCCCAGCAGCTCCAGGCCGCGACGGTTGGCGTGATGAAGCGCGCCGGCAGCGTCGAACACGAAGATGCCGTCCGAGGCCTCCTCGACCAGGGCCAGGAAACGCATCTCGCCGCGCTCGACGGCGAGCTCGAGGCGATCGCGGTCGACCAGGCTTCGCACGAGCGTGACGAAGTGCCCCGTGTCGTCCATGGTGACGTAGCCCTCGAAGCGAGCCAGACGGGCTTGGTAGGGCAACGCGTATTCGACCGTGCACACGCCGCCGTTGGCCCGGGCCTCGTCCATCGCCGCGATGATGCGCTGGGCGATGTCGGCCGGCAGCACCTGGTCGACGCGCTTGCCGAGGAACTGCGCCGGGCTGCTGTACAAGTGGGCGGCGCTGCCGTGGAAGTCCACGAAACGGTAGTCGGGATCGACGCGGAAGTACAAGTCGGGCAGCACGCGTAACAAGGCCTGCAGCTCGGCCGTTCGACGGCGCAGTTGCTGCTCGGTGCGGATGCGCTCGGTCACGTCGCGCCCCACCGTGCGGAACCCTCGGATCGCGCCCCGATCGTCCTTGAGCAGCGTAAACAGGTTCTCCGTGTACACCACCTGCCCGTCGCGACGACGCCATGCCCACAGCGTCAGGTGGTCCGGGAACGTGTTGGAGCGCTTGTGCTCCGCCCAGAACGCGGACATCTGCGGCTTCCAGTCGTCGTGCAGCAGACCGAAGACCAGGGGCGGGTCGGCCACGATCTCGTCCGGGGAATAGCCGAAGACGCGCAAGCACGCGCGGTTCGCGTACGTGATCCGGCCGTCGCGATCGCCCTCGAGCACGGCGTCTTCGAACACCGGCCCCCAACGCCGCGACGGCGCTTCGTTCTCGCGAAGGGTTTGCCCCGATCCGACCAGCCCGTCCGTGCCGCGTACCCCGTTGCCCATGGCTTGCCGCCACACCCCTTTCCTGGCCGACCGAGTTTAGCGCATTTGGCAGGAAACGCGAGAAAGGAGCAGCAGGGGACGGCGTTTTCTATGCCGTCTGGATGACGACCGTGCGACCCACCGTCCGGGACAGGAGCTCGGCGCGCTGGCGCGCCGCGTAGACCTCCAGCTCGAGATCCGAGGCGCCCGACACCCGAATGTGCAGCGTGTCGCCCGCGGCGGTGCACTCGATGCGCTTGACCTGCTGGGTGCGGCCCCGATCCAGCCCGACCGCCACCCGCAGGATCCCGGCGAGCAGCGCCACGAGCTTGCGACGATCACGCGACAGCTTGCGGAAGCGGCGGTGCTTGGGGCTGGGGAACGACTTGCGGTAGTAGCGGACGGCGAGCGCCACCAGCTCGATCTCGTGCTCGGTCAGCCCGCGGAGCCTGGCATTGCGAATCACGTAGGCCGCGTGCTTGTTGTTGCCCGGAAAGCCGATGTGTTGCCCCACGCCGTGCAGCAACGCGGCGAACTCCAGCAGCTCGCGCTCGGCGGCTCCGTAGCCGTGCAGCGAGGTGGTCTGGTCGAACAGCATCAGCGCCAGGGCGGCCACGTGACGATCCGCCGGATCATCGCGATCGAAGCGAGCCGCCAGCTCCAGCACGCTGCGGCGACGAACGTCGGCGCCCGCCCACGCCGCCGAGCCGTGGGTCGCGATCCGGTCCAGGTGATCGAGCAGAATCCCCTCGCGCAAGGATGCATCGCACAACACCAGCTCGTCGGCCTGGGCCAGCTCGAGCAGCTCGACGAGCAGCACCGCGCCCAGGTGGATGGCGTCGGCGCGCTCAGGACCGATCCCCGGCACGCGCGCCCGTGCTGCCGCGTCGAGGGCCACCAGCTTCTTCGACAGCTCCCGGAGCGCCTTGCGACGCACCACCTGCGCGTTGACCGTGCGCCAAGGCGTGGCTCCGGCAGCCAGATTCACCGCCTCGCCCAGCGTGCGGATCGTGCCCGACGTTCCCACGACGCGCTTGAAGCCCAGCGCGTGGGCGCGCGACATGGTGTCGGCCGCGGCACCCTGGATGTAGCCCCGCAGCAGGTGAAGCTGCTTGGTCGTCATCGGGTCGGGATGCTCCCGGCCGTCGAGCAGGCGCTGCACGCCCAAGCGCAGGCTTTCGGTCAGCAGCAGCTCGTCGCCCGCGCCCACGACCGTCTCGACGCTGCCGCCTCCGATGTCGAGCACCAGGGTGCGCTCGTCCTGCACGTGCAGCGCGTCGCGCACCGCCCGGAAGATCAAGCGCGCCTCTTCCATGCCCGAGATGACCCGCGGCGTCAGGCCCGTCTCCTGGAACACCCGCGTCAGGAACTCCCCGCCGTTCTCGGCCTCGCGCGTGGCGCTCGTCGCCACCGCCAGGATCTCTTGCACGCCCAGGCTCTCGGCCAGCTTCGTGTAGCGCCGCAACGTCTCGAGCCCGGCCTCGATCGCCCGGTCGGTCAGACGGCGCGCCCGGAACATCCCCGCACCTAGCTTGACCATCGATTTCGCACGGTCCACCACGTCGAACCGATGATCGCGGTGCACGTCGACCACGATCATGTGGATCGAGTTGGTTCCGATGTCGATGGCGGCGAGCTTCACGCGTCGAGCTATAGGTCACCTTCGCCGGTGGCGCCAGCGCGCCCCCGCACGAGACGCTCGCCACGGCGCTCGACGTGCGCTGTGATGGGCCGATGCAGGTCAAGGTCACCCTCGAAGTCCGTGGCTGCATCGTGCCGCTGGAGGAGATCCGCGATGAGCGGCTGGCAGCGCCCTTCCAGAACATGGCCCTCCAGGTCGGTACGGCGCTCGACCAGGTGCGCTGCCCGGACCATGGCTCGGGCGCCACGAACGTGCGCATTCACGTGGATGCGTCGGGCAGCGCGGATCTGAAGTACGACAGCTGCTGCGCGAAGCTCGGCAAGCGCATCGAAGCCGCGCTGGGCTGACGCGCTTCACACGTACATGCGCACGCCGTGGTCCGGGTCCTTGGTTCCCAGCTCCAGGGCGGCGCTGCGGCTGGTCAAGTCGATGGGCTCGTGCCCGGGCAACACCAGGTGCAGCCGCGCGTTCGCGAGCTTCGAGTTCAGGCAGTAGCTCATCGCGCCGTCCGGGTTCGCGTAGTACAGCCCGACCATGTCGGCCGTCTGCGCCGACACGTCGCACTCGACCGCCACGCCGTGAGCCGCGGCCTTGATGAACCACCTGCGTGGATGAATCTCGCCGCGGTTGCGCGCCAGATCCATCAGGCTCGTCATGGCGTAGTGCCTCCCATCGTGCCGCACGAACACCAGCGTCATCATCGGCGTGAGCACCGGGCCGACCCGCACGCGGCCGCTCACCGCTTCCAGCAGCGTCTCGCCGTCATCGTGCTCCCACTGGTTGCAGTGCCCCCAGGCGTACTGGTCGGCGTGCCCGCGGCCCCAGTTGTGCCCCTGCATCCCGCGCCAGCCGTCGATGTCGATCTTGCGGCCGTCAACCCGCACCCAGCCACGCAGGCGCAGATCGGGCTTGGGCGATACGAGCTTCGATTTCGGGAAGGGCCCCTCGTACATCCAATCCGCCGGGTACATCACCAGCGGCGGCGCATCGCCCTCCATGCGCAAGCTCCACTCCACATGGTGCCCCGCGTGCTCGATGTCGCCCCGTGTCATCTCCTCGCCGATCTCCAGGTGCGGCCCCACCGTCACCTCCAGGCGCTCCGCCGAGAACGACGCCTCTCCGCACGGGATCGATTGCTTGACCGCGACGTGGTCGCCGTCCCGGTGGAACATCACGGCCCAGGCTTCCGCCACCGCGTGGCTCGCCCGCCCCGGCTGGGCCAGGATCGTCGCCTTGATCCATAACGCCTGCTTGCCGTCCGGCGAGTTGGCCTTGAGAAAGTAGCTCTCCACATGACCTTGGTTCGATTGGGCGTCGAACCTCACCGCGTTCCAATCCGCGTGCTCCTGCATGTGCCGTCCCTCCTCAGGCAGGCCGAGCTGCGCCCAACAGCTCCAGCGCGTCCTGCACCGCCGCCGGATCCGCCTTCGTCTCGTCGCCCATCATCCGCTCGATCACCGGCCTCGCCTCGCTCATCCGTGCCCGGCCGGCCGCCACGACCCCCTGCGTCCGCCGCTCCCGCGACCAGGCGTCCAGATCGCGAAGGATGGCCTTGCGCGCGCGCTCGTGGCCGAGCGCGGCCAGCGATACCAGCGACTGCCACGCATGGCGATCGCGCACCAGCTTGCGCAGCCCGAAGGCGCGACGCTCCAGCGCAGGCACCGCGGCCTGGATGCCCATCGAACCTGCCAGCAGCACCGCCGCCTCTTCGTCCTCCGGCGCGACCGCGACCCGATCCTCGAGCACATCGACCAGCATGTCCGAGCCCCGGCCGTCGCCCGCCCGCGCCAGCAGGATCCCCGCGGCCACCCGCACCGTCGCGTCCTCGTCCCGCAACCACCCCTCGGCCGCCGTGCGAAAACGATCGTCGAGCGTCACCTCGGGCCCGCTGGTGCCCTCCGGCGACGCGAACAGCTCCTCGACCAGGCGCACCGAGATGTATCGCACATGCGCGTCCGGATCGCGCGCGCCGCGAAGCACCGCCTCCACTCCGTCTTCCCGCGAGACCCTCGCGAGCGCAATCAACGCCTGGAATCGAACGTCCGGGCGCTCGTCCTCGGTCGCACGCAGCAGCCGCGCCGTGGCCCGGCGATCGCCGATCTGCCCCAGCGCGTCGATGGCCGCCTGTCGAACCGCGGTCTGCGCGTCGTCCATGGCCACCATCAGCGCCGCGAGCGCATCGACGGCCTTGGCGTCGCCCAGCGCGTAGGCCGCGTCGGTACGCACCACCGGATCGGTGTCGCGAAGCGCCTTCTGCAAGGCCGCCAGCACCTCCGGCGACTGGCTGTCGGTGTATCGGGCCAGATCCTGCACGGCCGAGCGACGTACCTCGATCTTCTTGTCCTCGATGTCGCGCAACGCGGCCGGCAGGGTTCGGGGGAGAGGACGGTGAAACAGCGCCATGATGATTAGCCTAGCAGGGCAGGGCCCCGGCCCAAGTTGGGGGCTGTCGCCCCCACGCTCCCGTTGGTCGCTGCCCCCGCGGTCAGGCAGGGCATCGCCAAGACCGAATGCCGTTCGAGTTCTGCCTTGACGAAACTTGACTC
>JAJZQG010000341.1 GCA_021847645.1 Myxococcales bacterium | reverse complement strand
TAGCGAGAAACGGCGTCCATGCCCTGCGGATAGCGCAGGCGAGATAAGAACGCAAGAGGAATTTGTCGCGGTTTGCACCTGCCGTGTGGGTGCCTGTCCGTTCACGCTTGCCGAGAGGACACCCATCACCCCGTTTTCGCGGGATCGGCTCTCAGCGCTTGCTCTGGGAAACCCAGCGGCAGGTGCGTTCGCAGGAAAGCCCGCTACGCGGGCTCAGCGTGCCTGGCGACTTGACCTCGCTGGTCAATCCAGGCGAGCGTGCGTGCCCGACGTCCCCTGTCCCGCAGCTCGGACCAGCAGTGCTTCGAGGTCTTTCGCGTTCAACCGTGCGCCGAGCAATACCGCGGTGAACGGACGCGCGCATTCTCGATAAACGGGAGTCGGTATCGGTGTCTTTCGGCCGTCAAAGGTCGACGGACCGGACGGCGCTGCGCTTGAACGCGCGCAGGGTGACGCGCCTCCTCGCCCGGCCGTCCTCGTCGAAGACGTCGCCGACGTCGAGCGCCAGGAGCTCGTGCTCGCGCAGGCCGGCCCCCAGGGCCACGGCGAAGATGACGTGGCCACGGTGGCCGGCGCGGTGCTCGCCGGTCACCTTCAACAGCGCGGCCTGCTCGAGCTCCGTAAGCGTCCGCGGCGGGCGCGGGATGGCGGCGGCGTAGGTACTCGCTTGTTACGCAGTTTGCTCGCCGCGCTGCCCCTCCGCGCTTGCCTGCCGCGGGGTCGGCTTTCACCGCTTCCAGCGCCAAACCCCACGGCAGGCGGCTTCGCCGGAACCCCCAGCTACGCGGGCTCGCGCTGCGCCGCGGATTGACCTCGCCCTACGGCCAGGTCAGCGTCCGCGCCCGAGATGCCCGTGCAGCGTCCCGATATCCCCTGTCCCGCCGCTTGGCCCAGCTACGCAAGATCCGCGGTGGTCTTCGCCGTCAGCCTCGCTCATTACGCACTTGCCATCGCTCGTGGCTGGTGCGCCAACAGCCGCATTGCTCGCGTCCGCCTGGCGGCCGACAACGACCGCCTCAAGACCGAAGTCGCGCTGCTGTGCGAGGAACTGCGCATCAAACACGCGCGCATGGCCCGCATCTCGCCCCGTCAGCGGTCCCACTATCCGCCTGCCGAACGACTCGCGATTCTCCAGCTCAAGGCCGCGCGAGCCTGGTCCGCCGCGCACACCGCGCAGCGCTTCCTCCTGGTGTTGCGTCACGAGGGCGCCGTGCACTTGCCGATCGTCGAGGTCCGCAGGGCAGCGTGAGTCCGTAGGACGCAGAACGCAAGCAACCGCGCATCCCGGCGCGGTTGGGGAGAGGGCTGTTGCGTAGTGCCGGCGATCCGGCTCGATTGGCGCTTTGCAGCTTCCGAGCGCGCATCCCCGCAGGCTCGGTCGGCAGCGTCATGGTGAATCGGCGTCGGCGGTCTCGATAGATGGGAGTCGGAATAGGCATCTTTCGGCCGGCGAAGGTCGATGGACCGGGACAGCGGGAACGGATCGTTCGGGATGACGAACTCCCTCGTACCTTCGGCCGTCCTACCCCCGCCAACGAAGCCCGGATTGGACCTGAGAACAGGAGACGCGAGGCCTTCGGTGGGTGTTGGAAACTCCATGACCGTGAAGCTGCGGCTCTCAGGGATTGTGAATCGTACTCGCTAGATGATAGATAGACGATCTGCAGTCGTCAAGTTCTTGATTCGCGGATCCTTCGCGGTCACGCGCCACTACATGCCCGTTCAGCGGCGAAATGATCAAGTCGTTCAGCGAGCCCATTCCGCCGAACCACGACAGTACTTCTCGCAGATCCACGGTTTCTCTTTCGAGTGCGGCGCGCACCTTCTGGCTCCAAAACGGGTCCTGCACCTCCTCAACAAGTGCCAGCAGATCGCGTAGTGCATCGCGCAGGCTGGCGGTTGGGTTCGCGGTCATCTGCCCACCAGCCAGCTTGGGTCGATGCGGGGAATGTAGATTTGGCTTCCACCGCCGAGAACTTGCCCCACTCCCGTCGATTGCGGGGCCGCGAACCCCTCATAGATTGCTGTTCCGGCAGGAGCCCGTATCGTAGCGACGCTCTGCGCGGTGTTCCCCCACTGCGGAGCAAGCGCGAGATCCATCTGCGCCTGAAGTGGCCCGCGCACCGGCGTTGCTGTCCAGTACCGACCCAACGGCCCAGCGGAACCTCCGTATGTCCTGTAGAGCCTGAGTGGTTCCTCGAGAACCCGAGCCGTGTAGGACCCACCTCGGAACGTGCTGGCGACGTCGGCCGCCAGGGGGCCAATCTCATGAGCCCCGTACCGAACCCCACCCCCTGCGGCGCTCGCTGAGGGGTGTAGCGATTCCGAGACAGCCTCCGTTACATCCGTCGTGACCTTCACCGGCCCCGGTGCCGCCGTCTCCACCTTTGGGGCTGGCGGTTTCGCGGCGGGTGATGCGGCCTCGACAGGAGCCGCCGTCGGCGTCGTCAACCTCGGGACAGCTCCTGGATTCAGTATGGTGCTGATCCGGTCGAAGACCTTTCCAAGGTACTTGGCGACAGACACGTCCGCCGCCACCCTAACAGCGGCTTCCCCTTCCGACACACGCTTTCCGGTCGGGTCACTGGAACTCGTGGGCGTGTTTGCAGGACCGCATCCGAGGGCGTCGCAGACCAAGCCACCGAGCGCCTTGAGCCCAGTCTCCACGACACTTTCGTTGAGCTGTTGGACCTGCTCAGGCGGGTCACCCCCTCTGGCCTTGTTCTGCTCGATCTGTTGGTTGGCCCTGCTTTCAGGCCCAGCTTGCTGCAACCCCACCGGATCCACCGCCACAAGCACCCGCCCATGCACATACGCATACAGGTTCAGATCCGCCTTGCCCGGCGCATGCACGGCCAACGGGTCCGGCGATATCCACCTCTGCAAGAGCGGGGCGTAGTACCTCTTGCCGAAGTACTGCAGCCCGACCTCGATGTCCTCTTCCTTGCCCGTGAAGCGGTAGTCCTCCCGGAAGCTCTTCCAACGCTCCGGTCGGTAGTCGCTCTCCCCGGCGCCGTACGCATACGCGGTCGACCGCTCGACCAACTCGCCGCTCGCCCGGTCCAGCACCACCTCCGTCGAGCCCAGCGCGTCGCCCAGCTCCAGGTACACCCGTGTCGTCCACTGGTCGTTCACGACCCTCGGCACCACCCGCGCCAGACGCACCCCGTGCGCTTGCAGGTAGGTCGTCTCCGTCGTAGCGTCTAGCTCGTAGTCGAGCTGGTCTTCTTGGTCGTCGCCGATGAACTGCGCTCCCCGAAGCTCCAGGCTGCCAAACACGTATGCCGTGTAGTGATCGCCAACCGTCTTGAGCACGCGGTTGTCCGACGCATCGTACCTGTACGAGAGCTCGGCATCCGGAGGCGTTCCCGACGGCGGATTCGCCATGTCGAAGCGCCGAGCGCGCATCAAGCGCCCGACCTCGTCCCACTCGTACTCGAAGTGCTGATCGGTGCACTTGCCCGCGGGGATGCACGGCCCGGCCCGACTCAGGTCCATCGAGACCAGGTTGCCCGCGTGGTCGTACTGCGCGTCGAGGTGCCCCGTGCGACTGCCGCCCTTGCTCGCGTTGTCCGCACCGCTCAGCCGGTAGCCGTCGTTGGTCACAGTGCCCAGCGAGCGGTCGTAGAACGCATGCGCGTCGTCGTCCGTGCCCAGCGTGTTCCCCACCCAGTCGTAGGCGTACGTCTGCCACAGCGGCCTGCCGGACATCTGCACCCGCGGACTTGGCTGGGGACGAGTGTTGTCAGAGACCTCGGCGTCGTAGGGGTCCACCCATGCGTCGCTGCCTGCCGGGTATTCATAGTCGATGCGCGAGAGCCTGTACAGGTCGTCGTACTGCATCTTGCGCGTGACCGGCTTGAAGCCGTCCGCCCATTCCGACGCGGTGCGCCAGTCTCGAATCTCCGTCGGATTGCCCACCCGGTCGTAGCTGTACTGCTCGTCCTGCAGGAGCAGTTGCTCGGTGCCCGTATCGACCTGCGGCCAGCTTTGCGGGTGCGCGCGGTAGGTCGTCAGGTTGCGCAGCCGGCGAAGGTCGTCGTAGGTGAACCCCGTCGTGGTCGAGGCCGCGTCGCCATAGCCGATCTCGGTCACCAGGCCGTCGGCCTCGCGACGCACATGATCGACCAACAGGCCGTAGCTCGAGTCCACGCGGTCCACCGTACCGCGGTGGCTGTAGTGCGTGATGACCTCCGAGCTCGCGCCTTGCGGCAGATCCACGCTGGCGCCCGTGCTCTCGCGCACCGGACGGTCGGCAGCGTCGTACTGCGCCGTCCGCCCGTACCAGCGCGGCGCCCAGGCGCCGTACGGTGATCGCAGCCTCTTTGCCACGCCCACCGCGCGGCCGCGTCCGTCGAACCGGGTCAGCGACTTGCTCGCCCGGTCCGTGACCGACACCAGTCTTCCGAGCGAGAACGGCTGGCCCTGCCCGGGGAAAGCCTGCAGTGCGTCCGGGTCCGGCGAGTCGTAGCGATAGACGACTTCGGGCTCGGCCGAGTAGGCAGCATGGTAGTCTGCGCAGGGCGAGTAGTCCTCGGACAGCAACCTGCCCGCTGCGTCATAGTCGTAGTTCTCGCCGCAGCCCCGCGCGTCGCTGGTGCCCACCAGCTCGCCGGAGTCGTCGTACGCGTAGCGCCATGTGCCGGTATCCGGCGTGACGTTCGCAACCATTCTGCCCAGCGAGTCGTAGTGCATCTCCCTCGGCACCGACTGAGCCCCGAACCGCCGCGTGATGCTCAGCGGCTCGCCGGTCGTCTCGTAGATCGTGTCGAGGAAATGCTCCTCGATTCCGCCGGTGTCTCGCACGCGTTCGGTCCTCCGGGTCACCCGCCCGTGCCCGTCCTTGTACTCGCTTGCGTAGGTGCCCGCGTGTGCTCCGGGCCCGATGTCCTCGGCGTCCCACGCATCCGCGCTCAGCGCGTGATAGCGTGTCTGCAGAGTCATCGTGCCGTCGAGGCCGAAAGTCGCGATGGCGCGGCCGAATGCATCGTAGCGCTGCTGGCCGTAGCGGGCGGGTGAGGGCGCCGACAAGTCGTATTGCGACGGGTCCCCGGCGTATTCCCAGGCCAGGTACTTGCGGCGCTGCGCTCCCTTTGCATCATAGTCCGTCAACCCATCCACGACCCAACCGAAGCCGTCGACTTGCGTGTCTGCTTCGGACAAGCTCACGATCTTGCGCCCGAGCCCGTCGATGTAAGCGTACACGTCGTGGTACTGACCGTCGCCGATCGTGTCTCCATCTTCCGTGTGGCTCACGAGCATCGACACGGGCCGCAGCGTCTCGTCCGGAAGGTGATACTCCACGCGTAGTGAGGCGGTCGCCGACGGCGTCGCCGGATCGTCGAGCTTCGGGCGGTACGAGGCGGTCATCCGGCCGAAGCCATCGTAGTCGAACGCCGACGTCTCGCCGTTCAGGTCCCTCACGCGAAGAGTCACGCCAAGCCCGCGGTCGTACAGCGCCACGCTGGTCAGGGGCGTGGCGCCGCAGCTGTAGGTGGCGCCGGCAATGGTCTTGCTCGCCAGCGGAGCGCCGGCGAAGACGGTCTCCTTGTCCGCGAGCTGCGCGAAGGCATCGTCGTAATCGACTTCGTCGCACTTGCTGTCTGGGCCGGCTCGAAACGTCACGTTGCCGAAAGCGTCGTACTCGGTGGCTCCGGTCCACTTCCACCCTGGCGTCGATTGGCTCGCAGGCCGTGGGGCGCCCGTGGCGGGGCGCACGAGCTCCGCCGTTCCAGCCAGCAGCGCCTCGGTGTAGATGGGATCACCGAATCCGTCGTACTGGGTCCGCGTCTGCTTTCGCCGCGTCGAATCGTCGGTGCCCTTTTGCACCCAGCCCTCGACGGTTCGCCACGACCAGTTGCCCTCCCCGCCCCACTGCGAAGGGGTCGGCACCAGAGCGGGCTCCGTGTGAGAGACGATGGTGTCGTCGACGCCCACCACCCCCTCGTCGATCGCGTCCGTGCGGTTGCCCCAGATGTCGACCACGCTGCGCGTGCGCAGGTGCTTGCTTGCGCTCGGCGCACGGTTGGTCAGCGTAGCCGGCTGTTGATGGACGTCCGCGCTGCCGACTGCCTCGATGCTCACACCGGGCACGCTCACGGGCGCGGAGTCTGCGGTGAACGCGGCCGTGTCGTACAGCAGCGTATCGGTCTGGTCCGCGAACGCAACGAATACCGCGCGGCCATCCAGTCCGTCGTACAGCTTCCTCAGCCGGTAGCTGGTCGCCGTGCTCGACAAGTAGGTGGTCGGCGTGCCGCTCGCGCCTACCGCGTAGGTCTCGCTGCGCACCGGTAGCCCCTTGAGCGCCTCCCTGGGGTTGTCCCTCCAGCGATTGTCTGGCGTGGTGTAGTCGACAGTCGGATCGTCGAGGGGAAACGTCTTGGGCCGCTCGCCCAGGTCGAACCACGATGCCGTGACCGACGTCGGGCTGTTGGTGTCGCCTATCGTCGTGACCTCGGTGGACCGGAATCCCCTGAACTCACGCTGAAGCCCGTCGAACACGGGATCGTGGTACGTGTACTCGGTCACGTACTCGCCGGCTGCTCGTCCCACGCTGCCGAGGTTGTCGCGCACGGTCACACGCGAGACCATGTGCTGCACGACCGGCACCTTGCTGTTCCAGGACGGCCCCGCGCGCTACGCGGCG
>JAJZQG010000340.1 GCA_021847645.1 Myxococcales bacterium | reverse complement strand
GCGTCTCCAGCGACCACGGAGGTGCGGATGATGGGGACGAGGCGATCGGGGTTGACAGGAGCGGGGGGGGGGGCAGCTAACCTCGCCTTTTTTGGTCGCGGCATGCGTGAGCGCGGGGTGCACGAAGCCGCAGCCGGACCCTGAGCCGTCGAGCGTGGCCCTGGTGGACACCCTGCCCGCGACGCCGATGATGCAGGCCGAGACCGCGGTCGCTGTGGTGCCGGCAGGCGCGAACAACGCGAATTGCCAAGCGGGAGCGGCCGTCGTGACGTGGGCGCAGGATGGCGCTCAGCGGGCCATGTCGGTGGGGCTAGATTGCATGGGAAGCGCCGGCTGCGCCGTCCACGGCACATCGACTGCTGACAGCGAGCTGCCGGTGCCGACTGACCTCGTGTACCTGAGTGCTCATTCGGACCCGGACGCCGTTTGCCCGATTCCGGGACAGCCTGAGCACTACATGAAATGCTGCGAGCACGACGAGACGTTGGCGAAACGGATGTACGCCTTCGGGGGCGATGCGGATACGGTGATCGTCCGGCTTCCGAACGGTGCCGTAGGCCAACTCGGTGTGATGGAGCGGCGAAAGCACCGCGACTTCCCGGACGAGACAGGCGCATGCAACATCACCCCGGAAAGAAACGGCAACGCGCTGGTGTTTCGCATCTCGCACGATTGCGGCCAGACTTGGGATGTGCTGGGCGAGATCAACTCGAGCGACGTCAGCGTCCCCGGCAGCGGCCTGAACTTCGGCGACAATGCCGGGGGCTTCGACCGTCCCGAGATGTACTACGACGCGTGGACGGGCACGATCTGGGCAGCCGCGTCGGCAACCGGCGTCACGGCAGACGTGAAACCCTACGCGGTCCAGGTTCTGCTCTCTTCGACCGACCTGGGCAAAACGTGGGTGCAGGCGAGCAGCTTCATCGCCGGCTACACGGCGCACGTGATGACCTCGACGCCCCGAGGCCGGCTCTATGTGTTTCAGTGCACCCCGAGTGGCCAACCGCAGCTCTTCTGGGCCGACGACGGTGGGGCGACCCTGCAGAACGCGACGGTATCCGTTGCTCCGGCGGACGAGTGCGCCCTGCTCGGCAGCACGGACCAGGGCAAGGATCCGATCCGGGGCAATCTTCGCAACCTCGTCACCGGACCGTCGGTCAGCCTCGTGCAATCGTCGCCCACGGCCGACATCCTTCGCGGGGCCTACGAGCACGCGGAAGTGGTCACGCTGCCCAACGGCACGCTCACCGATCGCCAAGACTTGGTGGTCGCCACCTTCCAGGTCGTCAAGCAGGGGCCGGCCGCAGGCCAAGTGCGGCTGTTCGCCACGCACCGCCTGTCGGCGGCCAATCTGCGGGACAGCCTGCTGTACCCGAGCTTCATGAACCCGGACCTGCTTGGCGGCGTGGGGGAGAATGACCCGCTGAGCGACACGGCACTTCTCACGTGGCTCGAGACGTACCAATGGATGGGCACGGTGACGATGCGGCAGCGCGCGGCGGCGGTAACCGGGATCAACGCTTGGTCGGATCCATTCGACCTGGCGGTGCGCGGCAGCAAGCTGGCGCTTTGGACACCCAGAATGCTTTGCGGTGACGCGTACACCGGAGACCCACCCGAGCCTTCGCTCGATCGCGCTGGCAACCAGAAGACGGGGTGCTGGTCGGGCGACTATCACCACGGAGCGTTCGTCGACAAGCAGGGCGACGCGCTGAGGTTCCTGCCGGTATGGCCGCAGAGCGACCTCAGCGCGTGCGCGCCGACCTGCCCAGCTCCGAACCTGGAAGTGCACGCGAATTTGGTGACGGTGCGCGAGGTGGCGCAATGATCCGAGCGCGGTGGGCGCTGGTCGCGATGCTCGGCGCTTTGCCTTTCGCTGGATGCGGCGGCAAGGCCGTGACGGTCGCGCCGCCGACAGCAGACGCGCAGGACGCGGCGACCGACGCACCGAGCGAGGCTGACCAGCAGGCTCCGGACACGGGTAGCGATACGAGCATGCTCGATGCGATCTCGGAGCCAGAAGTGGATGCGGGCCCGGACGTTGCTGATGCGTCTCACGACGCGGCCGAGGAACCCGACGCGGCGGCCGAGGCTGGCGCTGATGCCGGTGCGGATGGTGATGCCGGGTGGGACCACACCTGTTGGTGCAAGAACTGGGATGACCAGCGGTATCCGTATGACTTCTTCAGTCAGACCTCTTGCGTTGACGGCCTGGACACATGTCCCGCAGGTTACGTGTGCTGCGCGATCACCTGCGTCAGTCCGAAGATTTGCGTGAACAGCGAGTACTGGTGGACGTGGCCGGCGCCTCCGCCGCAGCCCCCACCGAATGATTGCACAAACTACTACTCTGACTTTCCGGCATGTATTCCGGCCGACTTGTGCGCTCCGGACGGCGTCCTCACGCCCAGGCCCAAGGACCCCTCCATCGATACGTTCCAGATGTGCAGACATCCCGGGTACACGCCGGCTCCGTAGCCGCGCGCCGACGGCACTTCCGATGCGGCCCCATCTTCCATCCGCCATCCTCGCCGTGTCGGTGCTGTCCGCATGCGGCGGCAAGGCCGCGACGGTCGCGCCGCCGCTTGCGGGGGTGCAGGACGCGGCGACCGACACGCAGGTCGAGCCCGACCAGCAGGCACCGGACGCGAGCAGCGACACCGGCCTGCTCGATGGGATCTCGGAGCCGGAAGTCGATGCGGGCCCGGACGTTGTCGAAGCGTCTCAGGACGCGCCTCACGACGTACCGGAGGAACTCCCCGAGCATCAATACCCGCTTGCCCTCGAGAACGGCTTCCGGCCCGTCGTTCAGATCCAACGGCGAAAGTACGGGTACACGCCCATCTTGCGCGCGTTGTCCGCCGTCTTGAAGTCGGAGCACTTCTGGAACACGTCGCGCCCGCCCTGGTTCGCCAGCGACGTGCGGTTCGCGATCGAGTCCGCCAGCCCCTTCTCGTCGACCTTCTCATCGTCCATGGGCGCCTCGCGCCGGGCAGGCGCTTCCACGCGCCCGCTCGGCTGCGCCAGCGTGTCGCTTGAGCGCGTGGCGCTGCGCCGGGGCGCAGGCTCGTCTTCGGTCATCGACGGATCCATCTCCGGCAGCGCGTAGCCGTGGACCAGCACCTGCCAGGTAGCCGCCCCGTCGACCACGTTCTGGACAACTCGTCCGCCGGCCTCATCGTGGGCGGCGTTGTGAGGGGTGGATCCCTCACCGCTTGCACGGGAGCAAACGATGGCCGAGGACTTGACGAAAGGCGGGCAGCTGCGGCTGGCGCTGTCCAAGCATCGGGAGCGAAGACGACACGGCAAGTACCCCGACGACTTGCAGCGCAGGGCCGTGGAGTATTGTGCGGAGCGGCGACGCGCGGGCGCGAGCGTCGTCGAGATCGCGAGGGAGCTCGGCGTTCAAGACGCGACCGCGGGTGCGTGGGCTTCGAAGCCCGCGAAGCTCACGCCTTTTCAGTCGGCGGCTCCGATATCGCATGCCTCGGCGTTGTCGCTGGTGCCCGTCGTGGTGCGGCCGGAGGCGCAGTCAGCTCCACGGCATACCCGGCTTGAGGTGGAGTTTTCGGACGGCACGCGGTTGTCCGCATCGGGACTCGTAGGGCGCGACCTGGTGGAGGCAATCGAGTCGCTACGGAGGATTCGGTGACGATCGGCACCGTCGCAGTGTACCTGGCGGTGGGGCCGGTGGATCTACGCGGAGCCTTCGACCGGCTTGCCGCGGTCACCAGGCAGGTCCTTAGCTTGGACCCCGCAAGCGGGGCGCTCTTCTTGTTTCACAATCGGAGACGCAACAGGCTAAAGTGCCTGTGGTGGGATTCAAACGGCTACACGATCCTGTACAAGCGTCTTTCGCGCGGAGCCTTCCCGATCCCGGTCGTCCATGAGGAAGCTGGCTGCGCTTGCGTGGAGATCTCGCCCGAGGACTTCGCGCGCCTGCTGGCCGGCCTGCCCATCGACCCGTCGTCGGTCCGACCGCGAATCATTCATTGAGAAGTGATCGGCTGCCCCTTCATCGGGGCGAAAAAGTGCGCGTTCGCCCTTGCGGACTACGCGATAGTGATTATCACTCAGCCTCACCTTGAGGCGCAATCCACGACAAGACCCACCCCAGCCCGAGCAGCCGGTCGCTGCTGGGAAAGAGTCTGTCTCGGGTGCGGACAATAGCACCGCGCTGATCTTCGGCTATATCGAAGCGAGAACGCAGCAGCCGGATGCGAGGCCTGACGAGACGCCTCTGGTCGCCCAGGTGCTACGGCGGGTGCAAGAACTCGATGCCCGGCTTGCGGACCTTGAGGGTGCAGAGAAACGCGCAGCCGAATTGCAGCGTACGGTCGATATTCTCAAGACCGATAACGAGCAGTTGCGAGAGACGATTCGCCGGCTGGAGATTGGGTTTCGGCGCCATGTCTCCGAAGTTGTGTCGCCCGATCAACTCAAGCTCGCGCTGACTTCGGACGCCGCGAGTCCTGCGCCAGCGGACAGGCCGTCGCCTGAGTCGGATCCCGGCACGGTACTTTGTCCGCCCACGGATTCGGACACCGAAGGAGATGCGGCGAACGGTTCTGCCCCCGAGCCGCCGAAGCAGAAGAATCGGCACGCGCATGGACGTCGTCGCATGACCGTTATCCCTTTGGTCATCATCGAGACGCTGCCTGTCGACGTCCGACTCAAGGGCATGGAGAACTTCGAGCGCATCGGCGAAGAAGACGTATCGATGCTCGGCCACCGCCGCGGTGGGCCTATCGAGGTGGTCTTTCGTCGCCCCAAGTTCGTTGCTCGCGACGCAGCGACCACGGGGGCCGCGGATGCCGAGCAGCCGACCGCGTCAACGACGCCGGATTCCGACCCACAGGGATGCGAGTCGGATACGACCATCACGCTGCTCGAGCACGAGATCGCCTCGGTCCCGGCCGACACCGGATTCAAGAGCAACCCGTTCGTCGATGGCGCCATCGTTCGCTATGTGCCGGATTGCTCGGACAGCGTCGCCGACGATTGCGCGGTGTTCGTGGCCCCGCTGGCGGAACGCCCCATTGCGCGCAGCATGGTCGACGCCGGCCTTCTTGCGCATCTCCTCGTCGGCAAGCTCGATTACCACACTCCGTACTACCGGCAAGAGCTGAAGTCGGCCCGCATGGGCTATCCGATCAGCCGGACCAACATGGTTCGCTGGCAATTCGAGGCAGGGACCGTCGCGCGGCGAATCGCTGACGCGATGTGGCACGAGGCCCTCGCTCGATCCTGGATCGGCATGGATGCCACCGGCACGGCGATTCAGGATCAGCCCGAGTATCGCTATGGGCACGTCTTTGTCCTCGTGGCGCCAGGCGATAGCGTGTTGTTCCGCTATACTCCGAAGTACGACGCAGACACCGTGCGAAAGCTGTTCGGCGGCTTCACCGGCACCATCGTCGCCGATGCGTCGGCCAACCACAATGTGCTCTTCGGGCCAGGAAAAGCTACGGAAGGCGGATGCTGGGCGCACGCGAGAAAGCCCTTCGTCAAGGCACTTCGGGCAGGCGAGGGAAAGGACGCTGCCTTCGCGTTGCAGACGATCCAGGCGCTGTTCCGCATCGAGCAGACGATCGCGTTGGCGAGCCCCGAAGCCCGTCTCGAAGTCCGGCGACGGGAATCCGCTCCGTTGGTCGACGCGCTGTATGAGTGGGTCGACAAGCGGCTGCCTGAGGTCCGGAATGACGATACCGTCGTGCGCAAGGGGCTTGTGTATCTCAACAACCAGCGCGTAGCGCTCCGGGCATTCCTGTCCAACGGCGAGATTCCCATACATAATAACGCGAGCGAAAGAGCTCTGCGCCGCATCGTCAAGGGCAGGATGAACTGGCTGTCGCATGGTAGCGACGAGCATGCTCACTGCGCCTATGCCATCTCCTCGCTCATCGCGTCCTGCTCCCTGCACGGCCTGGATCCGGAACTGTACCTGCAAGAGGTGCTGACCGTCGCCCCCTCCTGGCCCGTGAGCCGCATGCTCGAGCTCAGCCCCAAGAACTGGGTCGCTACTCGGCAGCGGCTGATCGCTGATGGGCGACTGACGTACCTCGACCTCGCCCGGATCGCTGGGGCGCGGATCGCGTTGCGCCCCGCTTGAGTCCGGGGCCTCGGCCTCGGAGGTCGGCCCAGGTCGTCGAGTCCGCGGGCGGTTGCGCGGCGCTTTCGGCGTTTCCCCATCGACGTCGCCACCACCGCGCCTTCGCCCCGTTGCGCGAACCTCGCTCGGTGCGTTGCCTCCACGGTCGTTCTTCCGGCGGGGTCCGCCCCGCCGCGTCGGCGTGGACGACACGGCTTGGACTCGCCGGCGTTTTCCGCTTCGGCCTTGGTCCGTCGGCGGCGCGGCTTCGCGGTCCCCGAGGCCCGCGCGGCGACAGCTCCAGGCCCAGCCAACTCGAGCACCGTCTCGGTGACGCTCGCAACGCAGCCTTCGTCAACAGCCCTGGCAGTGGTCCGTTTCGCCATGATGCGAGCACTGTAATCCTCGGCCCGATTCCGACAAGAACGTGGCTCGCGGGGCGGCTACCCTGCTAGAGCTCATCCGAAAAGCCCATCGCGCAGAAAACAACTAGGAACTAGGAACAGGAACACGGGAATTCGAACAGAGAATCGATCGAAAATCGGCCGCACGCGACCT
>JAJZQG010000066.1 GCA_021847645.1 Myxococcales bacterium | reverse complement strand
GGCCATTGCGCTGTGCGTGCTGTCGATTGTGCTGCTTCGCCGCTGGACCGCACAGGACTCGCCGCAGCCCTCCGAGCACCGCGAGCGCAGAGCCTCGCGCGACGAACCCATGCCGGCGCCCTCGCCCAACGCCCCGCGGCCAGCGCCCGCGGTCTCGGCGTCCGCGCGGGCGGAGGTGCGTGCGGGCCATCAGCGGGGTGACGTTCTCATCGCTGCCAAGTGGGGCGGGGGCAAGGGCGAATTGGGGTTATCGAGACCGGCCGAGGGCAACCCCGAAGCGCCGATGAGCTTTGCGATGGATTCCCAAGGACGCGCCTGGGTGCTCGACCAGGTCAACGGCCGCCTCGTTTCCTACGGCCCCGACGGCTCGGTGCTCGGCGAGCAGCGTCTCGAGCAGCGTGTCCCCCAAGACGTCGCGATTTCGCCCCAGGGCACCCTCGCCGTGCTCGACCGGTTGGGAGACAAGACCGTCGCCCTGATCGGGCCGGACGGCAGCCCGAAGGGAACGCTGCCGCTCGAAGGCAAGGGCATCGCCGACACAGGCGAGGTCACCGGCGTGTTCCTCGACGGCGACGACGTCTATGCCGAAGTCGAGCACGGCACGCTCGTCGATATCGGCAAGACCGACGGCACGCCGAGCGAGGACCGCAGCGAGCTGCCCGGCCGTCCGTCGCGCGACGGACGGCTTCTGCTGAATGCGGGCATCACGCAGGCCTCCGAGGGGCGCATGTGGGTCAGCGCGACGCGCCGCAAGCCGATCGCGCCGCAATTCACCCGCGAGTTCCACCTCGCGGGCGAGATCATGTATCTCATGCTCCTCGACTCGGATCGCGTGGGAACCATCTACGTGGCGGCACTCCACATCCCGGTTCCCCAGGCAGCGCCGTCCGTCACGCTCATGTGTCTGGAGCCCGAGCGCGGCGAGCCCTTGGGCACGGTCGAGCTGCCCGCCAACACGTCGGCGGACGAGACCTTCCGGGAGATGACGGTGCTCGACGGCGGCGGCGTGGTGTACGCGGTGCGCACCGAGGCAGGGGTCTCGTATCAGTACTATCCGTGTCCCTGAGCGGGCTGGCGGCCGGTTCTGCCATGCAGCGAGGCGGACGGCACCGACGCCTGGACCCCTTGTGCTTGTCGGCGATTCTTGCTTTGCTGGAGCGGTGATGATCGGCCGCCGCCTCGCCTTGCCCCTGCTTTTCGCCGCGACCGTGCTTTGCGCGGCCCCATCGGCGCAGGCGTACTGCCGCACATCGACCTGCCTGCCGGCCGGCTCCTTGTGCAACCCTCCCAGCGAAACGGACTGCGGCTTGCCGATAGCCTGGCCCGCCGACTGCGTGGGAGTGGCGCTGCAGCAGGACGGCACCGTTCAAATGCCGTTCGAGGACTCGCGAGCGGCGATTCTGGGCGCGTTCGCGACCTGGACGGCGCCGCTCTGCAACGCGGCCCCGCCGGGTATCGCCGTGGTCGACATGGGCGTAGTGCCGTGCGCGACGGTCGAGTACAACAAGAACGCGGGCAACGTCAACGTGGTGATCTTCCGCGACCGGGCGTGGACGCACCCGGAGGGGGCCAACTACATCGCGCTGACCACGGTCACCTTCGGCGAGCAGACGGGGGAGATCTACGACGCCGACATGGAGATCAACTCCGCGGGATTCCAGCTGACCACCCAGCCATCGCAGGTGGGCTTCGATCTGCAGGCGATCGTCACGCACGAGGCAGGTCATTTCCTCGGCCTCGCGCACAGCCCCGATCCGGAATCGACGATGTACGAGTCGTACCAGGAGGGAATGGGAGGCCAACGCACGCTGGCATCGGACGACACGGCGGCGATTTGCGCGGCCTACCCTCCGCGGACCATCGATCCGACGACGTGCAACCCGATCCCCCGCCACGGCTTTGCCCCGGAGTGCGCGGCGGATCAGCCCAAGCACGGTTGCGCGGTAAGCTACGGGCCGATCCGCTCGTGGGCGTGGGAAGCCATCGGCCTGGGGCTGTGGCTGGCGCGATGGTCGCGCAGGCGGCTTACAGCCCGGCTCGCGCCCCCGCGCCGAGCAGGAACCCCGAGTCGGTGACGGCTGCCTCGAAGTCGATCATCATGTCCTTGCCGACCCGAGCCGACACGCCCAGCAGCGGCAACGCGAGCCACGGGTAGATGAGCGGGCGCTTTCCCCCCTGCGCCCAGCTAGGCTCTGCGTAGTTGTAGTGATTGGCGTCGAAGTCGAGCGAATTGCAGTACGCCCACGACCCCGGGGGACGATCCGGGCCGTCGCACTTGAGATAGGTGTTGGGATCGCCCGGCACGAGCCCCGGTGGATAGGCCTGCGTGCGATACAGCTCCCCGCGGAACATCCACCCAACCCCGATGCCGAATCCGTAGTTGAATTGCCAGTCGCCCTCGTCGTCGAGAGGGTGCATCCAGGTCACCTCGACGGTCGCGTAGGCGGCCTCAAGGGTGCTCTCGATGATTTCGTAGTCGGTGTCGGGCGTGCCGTGCGGCTTGAATGGCATTCCGCCTAGGTGATAGTTGGCGTAGCCGAGGGTGAGGTGGATCTGCGGGTCCGACACCCCCAGCGTGTAGACCAGGCTGCCGCCAGGCACCAGCACCGTCCGGCCGCCGTCACCGACCAGATTCATGACCTGTTGTGGAATGAGGTACGTGCGAAACCTGGCGCCGATCCACGGCCGGTTTGCACCGGACCTCTTGCCGCTCGCCTTGGCGGCAGATGGACGGCGTCTCCGCTGCTCGTCGGCCTTCGGCTTCAGACGCAGCGGGCGTACGACGCGCTCGCCTTCCTCCAGCTCGACCGATTGCCGAAGCTCGGCGCGCCCCTTTGCGCGTGCCGTAATCTGCACCGCGACGTGCGGCTCGACCGGCGTGGGGCGCGTGGGGTCCTCGACCCACGCGCCGTTCAGATACACCTCGAGCCCCTCGTAGGGCTCGGCCAGCTCGAACGACAGCGTAGGAATCCGCTGCTCGATCTTGGCGAGCCTGGAGCGGGCTTGGCGAATCGCGAGACGATCCGCGTGGATCATGGTGCTCGAAGGCTTCTCGCCTCCCAACGCACGATAGGCCTCCGCGGCCTTGAGCAGCTCGCCCAACGCTACATAGCAATCCGCCAGGGCGAGCAGCGCGGCCGGCCGATGGTGCGTGGGCTCCGCATCCTCGAGCAGGGGCACCGCCGCGACGCAATTGCCCCTCCAGGCCAGGCCCTGGCCACGGCGGGATTCTGCCGCAGCATCCTCCGCCCGCCCAGGCAGCGATACCAGCGCCAGCGACACGAGCGTCAGCGCACCCACGACGCGCGGCAGCGGTGACGGCACCGACCGGCTAGCCCCCGATCCGGGAGTGCGTCGCAAGCCGCGCATGCCGTCCAGCCTGGAGTGCATCAGGGCCGCATCCTACACGGCAAGGTGTCCGCCAACCAGTGGCCGGCCGCTCAGAGGCCGATGAGCTCGTCACGAAGACGCCCGGCGCGATACACCTTGTCGAGAGCCTCGAGAATCGCCGTGCTCTCCAGGGCGACGGCCCGGTTGTTCGTCTCGTCGTAGTAGTAGTCCCCGCCGAGCGAATGGATGTTCCCGTCGAAGATCAAACCCACAATCTCCGCATCCTTGTTGATCACCGGCGAGCCCGAGTTGCCCCCTATGATGTCGTTGGTCGTGCAGAAGTTGAACGGCGTCTGCAGGTTCAGCCGCGAGCGGGCGTCGAGCCAGGACTTCGGCAGCGCAAACGGCTCCGCCCCCGTGGCGCGCTCGAAGGCTCCGCCAATCGTGGTGACCGGAGGAACCGGATGGCCGTTCTCCACCCACCCGCGGACCTGGCCATAGGCCAAGCGCAGCGTGAACGTCGCATCCGGGTACTCGCTCGTGCCGAACAGCTCGAAGCGCGCCCGCGCAATGAGCTCGCTGTTCTTGTTCTCGACCGCCTCCACGTTGTCCTCGTAGTCCTTGCGCACCGCCCGCGCCTCCGGATCCACCAACCGCATGAACACGATCATCGGATCCGTCGACGCATCCACCGCCGCCTTTCCACCCTCCAGCAGCTTCTTGCGATACGCCACGTCCTTGAGCTTGGTGCCATGCACCAACCGGGCGGCGACCTCGGCGGGAGACTCCTTGCCCAGCAGCTTCTTGACCGTGGGGTCGTCGGCACCGAGAGCCTCGCGCATCTGGGTCAAGGACAGCGTGAGCGTGAGAATCTCCAGATCGTCGTAGATCGGAGCGGTGGACAGCAACTGCTGCTTGAGTGCCGGAAGGTGCGAGTCGGAGAATTCGCGGAATCGCTGGCCGTCGGGCTTGGGCAGCTCATCGGCCGCCCGTAGCAGCGTCCGCGCGTGGTCCGCCAGGTCGGACCAGAACCCCCAGCCCTTCTCCAGCCATGCGTACGGGACGCGAATGGCACGCTTGTGCTGCTCGGCGGCCGCAATGGCGTCCCACGCGCCGCCGTAGTCGGCCCGCATGCGCGGATCCTGCTCGATGCGTAAGCGAAATGCCTTCTCCTCCGCCTGCTTGCCCTGCAGGAACTTCGGATCCAGAAGCGCCTCCCAGCGCCCCCGCAGCGCCTTGATCGCGTTCTCCACCCCGAACAGCTTTGAGCTCGAAATGCGCTTCTGCTCCTTGCCCAGGTTCTGGAATTGCCCGAGCGCTCCCCGCGCCTCCGTCAGCCGCAGCAGCCACGCCGGAAGCGCCTCGTCCCGGATGTACTGCAGCTCCGAGACCGTCAGCAGCCGCGAGGTCGACCCCGGATGCCCCGAGACGAACGTCAGCTCCCCTTCCTTGGCGCCGTCCTTCGACCACTTGAAGTACTGGTCCGTCACCGCCGGCTTGCCGTTCTCGTAGACGCGCACGAACGACGTGTCGAGGTCGTAGCGCGGGAAGTTGAAGTTGTCCGGATCGCCGCCGAAGAACGCGATCGACAGCTCGGGCGCGAAGACCAACCGAACGTCCTGGTAGCGCTTGTACTTGTAGAGATGATACCTGCCGCCGTGATACAGCGACACGACCTCGCAGCGGACCCCGTCGCTCGTGGCGCACGCCTTTTCGATGCGCGACATCTCCGCCTTCTGCGCGTCGTTCGCCGCCTTGTCCGCCAGCCCCTTCGTGGCGTCTTCGATGTTGCCGGTGACGTCCTTGATCTCCACCAATTGGTCTATCTCCATCGCCGGACAAGGCACCTCGTCCTTGGCCTGCGCCGCCCAGAACCCGTTGGCCACATGATCGTTCTGCTTGGTCGAGATCTGCTGCACGCACCGGTGCACACAGTGATGGTTCGTCATCACCAGCCCCTGCGACGACACGAAGCTGCCCGAGCAGCCACCCGGAAACCGAATCGACGACAGACGCACGTGATCGAGCCACTCCTTGGTAGGCGCAAAGCCGTACTTGTTCTTCACGCGCTGGACCGGGAAGTCCTCGAGCAGCCACATGCCTTCGTCCGAGCTGGCAGCAGGCCCGGCCGTGAGCGCGGGCGCCGACGCCGAGGCCGAAGCGACCGCCGGGGCCGACGCCGATGGTGCAGCCGGGCCCTTCGGACACGCCGAAGGTTCCGGAAACCTGCCGCCGGCGCACGAGGCCACGGCCAGCAGCGAGGCTCCAGTCAACAGGACCAATGAACAGCTTCTCATCGTCAATTCCTCGGTGCGCAGAACTCGCGTCGGACCATAGCACCGGCGCAGCAGGATGACAGCGTCGCGCATCACCCCTACAGGCTGAAGCACCCCTCCATCGGCCAGCATATCGGCGGGTTGTACGGCAGACAGCCGTCCCCCTGCGGACACGGACGCACACACGCCATCGTGGCCGGCGACGACTTGAGATTCCCGCAGTACTCCTGCCAATCGTCCCATCGGCCATCCGTGTTGTCGGGGCCGCAATTGCCGCAATTGCTGCAGTCGCAGGTCGGCACGCACGCCCCGAGTGGCGCGCAATGGGCCTCGGGAACGCAGGCATGGTCCGCGTCACACGGGTTGGGCGTGCACGGGTCCGGGCTGACCACGCAGCCGGTCCCCGTGAACACGAATCCGTCGGGGCACGTGCACGTTGCCTTCCCGCCTGTGACGGCGCACTGCCCGCAACGCCCGCAGTCCACCCCGGTGCACGTCTCGTCCACTACGCAAGAAAGCCCCTCGGCATGGTACCCCGCATGGCAGGAGCACGACGCCGCTCCGCCGTCGACTACCATACAGTCGCCTTGCCCCGAGCATGTGACACCGTCGCACGACGACATCGCCGCGTCGGCCAGCCCCCCTTCCGACTGCATGTCAGCCCCCCGGTCGTCGCCCACCTCCGCAGCAGTCGCGTCCCCGATGGACGCGTCGGCGCCGATGCCCAGCGCAGGCGTGAATTCGAGGTCATCGAAGCCCAGCATCCTCGAGCAGCCCCAGACTAGGAGCAACGGTACTGTTGCGACGGAGACACTGGCCCGCATGACGGGATCGTCCGCCCGTCGCGGGAAGATTGCAAACGGTATCCCTCGCGTGCTTCGAGCGCGGCCATCGGTGTCCCAGTACCCCGGCCCTCGCCAACCGATCGCGCTTGACATCGCCGAGCCAGAACCCTCGATAATCACCGCCGGTGAAGCACGGAACTCCTCATCGCCTTCCTCGGACCGACTCCGAGCCTGTCACGCGGGCGCTCCGAGCCGGCGCGCGGCTCGTCGTCGCCATGCGCCTCGCTCGCAGCCGATCCGCACCCCGGGGAGCGCAGCGCGTGTACGGCGCGTTGTCGTCGCCGGCGTTGGAGACCGCATGCTTTGCGTGACCGGTACCGAGCCCAACATCGACGCCGTCGTTCGGCGTGTCGAGACCTTCCCCGACATGCTGCACGAAGTCAGGCTCGACTGCCTGGCGCGCAACGACCAGAACCTCGCCCCGCTGCGTCCGTTCGGTCCTCGCGTGATCGCAACCCTTCGAACCGTTCAGCAAGGCGGCAGGTTCGACGGCGGCACCGAGGCCTACGAACGGCGCATTCGCGCGCTGCTCGGCCAGCACACGGGGCTCATCGACGTCGAATGGTCCGAGGCGCCCCACGTCCGGCGCCTGCTGGACACGGGCCGCGACCGCATGGTGCTCAGCTGGCACGGACGCGCCGACGATGATCGCACTATCGAGCATATCGCACGCTCGATCGCGGCATCGCACGCAGGCGTCTCGAAGCTCGCGCTGCACGTGGACGACGCGGCCGAGCTCGCCCGTTTGGTCGGCGTGGCGAAGCTGCTTCGACGTCCGTTCGTGGTCCTGGGCTTGGGCCCGGCGGGGCAGCCCAGCCGCATCCTTCATGCGTGCTTCGGCAGCGCGTGGACCTTCGTCTCGTCCGGTGCGCCCGTGCCAGGAGCGCCCGGGCAGCTATCGGTCGACCAGGCCCGCTCGATGATTCCCCTATCCGGGTCTCCGATCCCGCTGGGGATCGTGGGCGGACCGCATGTCGCCCACTCCCCCGGATTGCCCATCTACAATCGCGTCTTCCGGCAGCGGGGCCTTCCCTACTCCTATGTTGCCTGGCCCACCCGCCGGCTCGCCGCCTCCCTCGATCTCATGGCCAGCCTCGGGTTCCGAGGCGTGAGCGTGACGATGCCTCACAAGCAGGAAGCCATCGCGCATTGCACGCGCCTCGACGATCTGGCGCGGCGAGTGGGAGCCGTCAATTCCCTCGTTCGCGAAGCGCAGGGCTGGGCCGGCTACAACACCGATGCAGGCGCCGTGCGCGATGCGATCCGCGCGGCCGGTGGCAGGCCAGGCCAGCGCGCCGCGGTCCTCGGCGCGGGTGGTGCCGCTCGTGCCGCCGCCGTCGCCCTCGCCACCGACGGCTTTCGCGTGGACGTCGTCGCCAGAAACGAAGCGTCCATGCACGACCTTGCGACAGACATCCCCGGCGTTTCGTTGCGTCCCTGGGACGCCTTCGACACCGCGCCCTATCCGATCGTCATCAACGCCACCCCCGTCGGCTCCAACGGCGCCGATTGCCCCTTACCCGCCTCTTCGAACCTGGCCGGCCGCATCGTGATGGACATGATTCACACACCTGAAGCCACGCCGCTCGTGACACTGGCGCGCAAACAAGGAGCCCGTGTCGTCACCGGCCGCGACATGTGGCTTCGACAGGGCTTGGAACAGATGCGCCTGTTCATCGGGCTCGCGCTCGACCCCCAGGAACTGGCGCGCGCCTGGCCGGATCCACCACGACCATGAACATCGTGCTCATTGGCTATCGGGCCGTGGGCAAGACCACGGTCGGACACCTGCTCGCACAGGCCCTCGGCTGGGATTTCGCAGACTGCGACGCGCGCATCGAGCAGCGCACGGGCTGCTCCGTGAGCGAGATATTCCGCGCTCGCGGACAGGACGCCTTCCGCGCGCTCGAGCACGATGCGCTCGTCGACCTGGCAAGGTTCGACCGACTCGTCGTCGCCACCGGAGGCGGAATCGTCCTCGACCCCCGCCACCCCGTACTGCTGCGCACCATGGGTGAGGTCGTGTGGTTGACTGCCGACGTGGACACGCTCGTCGCGCGCGTCGGCGCTTCAGACCGCCCGCGGTTGACCACGCTGCCACTGCGCGCAGAGGTCCTCGCGCACCTGGCGGCCCGCAATCCCGTGTATACCGCCACGGCGAGCTGGACCGTGGACACTTCCGGGCGCCCGGCGCGAGAGCTCGCGCTCGCGATTCTGCGCATGCTGCAGGGCGCGGGGAAGCTCGACAGGACCGACGCGCTCGCGCAGGACATCATCGAGAACGATTGCGCCACGCATGGCGGACCGTCGAATGAGCTCAAACGCGACAGACGCTGAGAGGCTGTTCAACCGAAGCCTTGGCGCCCCCGGGATAGTCCGCAAAAGGCCGAGGCGCCGCGTCAGGACACGCCCTGACGGCTGTACGCTCCGCCGTGGCTGCAGGTCGCGCACGCGCACGCGCACGCCGAACGCCTACGAACACGACGCCCTCGCAAGCCCCACGCCGTCCGATTGAACAGCCTCTGAGGCCACGGGAACCGTCGCCGGCCAGCGTGCCGTCATCCGGCTGCCGCAGCGAGGCTATGCGCGGACGGGCGGCGGTGCGGACAGCGACAGGATGTCGTCGTACGCATGAACGTGCCGTCCCGGGCTCGCCGCGAGCACTGCGTGCACCATGGCGGTGGCGACCCGCGAGGCATCGATCGGGCGGTAGGCGCGCAAGCCTCCGACCAGCGCCCACGACACCGCACGGGTGACCGCAATTCCCATGGCTTCGGCGCGACGGTGCTCGGCCCGGGCGCCGACCAGTAGGCTCGGGCGAAAGACATGAACGGACTCGTATCCAAGCTCGGCGACGTCGCGCTCGGTCTCGCCCTTGACACGCAGATAGAAGCTGCTCGCACGCTGCGCCGCCCCGACGGACGATACCAGCGCCAGGCGCGTCGCCCCACGCCGCCTCGCAAGCCGTGCGGCCTCTATGGTGTAGTCGTGGTCGACGCGACGAAACTGCTCCTGCGATCCTGCAACGGCCATCGTGGTCCCGAGGCACAGGAACACATCGTCGGCCTGCCAATCACCGGCCGTGGCTCCCAGTCGCTCGAAGTCGACCACGTGCTCTTGGAGCTTGTCGGAACCCCGGCCCAGCGGCCGACGCGCCAGCACGACGAGCCGGCCGTACGCAGGAGTCGACAGGATCACGTCCAGTACGCTGCCGCCGATCAATCCGGTAGCGCCGACGAGCACCGCAGAACGAAGGGAAGTCATGTCCGCTCAGGGCGAGCTTACGTCAGAGCGGGCGTCACGCGCGGACAAAGGTGGCGACCTCGCGGCGCAGCGCCGTGGCTCGTTGCTCCGCATGCCGCGGATTCGAGCACCCCGCACGACGACGAAGCCGGCGGCGGCCGCGCCACAAAACACGAAGGCGCGACGCCACCGAGGTGCTCGCCGCGCCCGCGCACGTTCCGAGGGGAAGACGCCTACTCGGCGCCTTCGGCCTTGGGCTCTTCGGCCTTGAGCGAGGCTCGAGCGGCCTTGGCCTTGCGCGCGCTATCTTCCGGGCCGACGAACTCGATGACCGACATCGGGGCGTTGTCGCCGCGGCGATGGGCGATCTTGACGATTCGCGTGTAGCCGCCGGGTCGGCCCTGGAAGCGCTTGGCCAGGTCGACGAGCACCTTCTCGACCAGGTCGATACGCGCGGTCTCGCCGCTCTCCTGGACCTTGACGCCGAACCGCGGGATGTAGCTGCGGATGAGGCGCTCGACGTGCAGCCGACGCGCTGCGGCGGCGCGCAGCTCCTTGGCCTTGCCCGGGTCCTCGGGGACCTCGGCCGGCGGCTTGGTGAAGGCCACCGGGCCCAGGCGCACGGCCTTGGAGATCAAGCGCTCGGCGACCCGTCGCAGCTCCTTGGCCTTCGCGTCGGTGGTCTCGATGCGCTCGTGGGTGATGAGGTTCGCCGTCAGGTTGCGAAACATGGCCCGACGGTGCGAAGTGTTACGGCCGAATTTCCGGCCCGCGTTTCCGTGACGCATGGCGCCTTGACCTCGCTAAGATTCAGTTCTGGTTCTGCGCGGCCTTCCAGCGCTCCAGCAGCTGTGGCCAGTTGTCGATCTTCATGCCCAGCGACAAGCTCATGCTCGCGAGGATCTCCTTGATCTCCTTGAGCGACTTGCGGCCGAAGTTCTTGGTCTTGAGCATGTCCTGCTCGGTTCGCTGCACCAGCTCGCCGATCAGCGTGATGTTGGCGTTCTGCAGGCAGTTCGCCGAACGCACGCTGAGCTCCAGCTCGTCGACGGACCGGAACAGGTTCTCGTTGACCGGCTCCTCGTCCTGGCTCGGCGCGGCGTAGCTCGTCTCCTCGGTCTCCTCGAAGTTGATGAAGATCGAGAGCTGCTCCTTCATGATCTTGGCAGCAAACGCCACGGCGTCGGCAGGACGCACGGCGCCGTTGGTCCAGACCTCGAGGATCAGCTTGTCGTAGTCCGTCACCTGCCCGACACGCGCGTTCTGCACCGTGTAGTTCACCTTCCGGACCGGGCTGAACAACGCGTCGATCGGGATGGTGCCGATGGGCATGGTCGGCGTCTTGTTGCGCTCCGCCGGAACGTAGCCGCGTCCCACGCCCACGCTCAGCTCCATCGACAGCGGGCCCTTCTTGTCCAGATGGGCGATCAGGTGATCGGGATTGAGCACCTCGAGCCCGTCGACCACCTGGATGTCGCCGGCGAGCACCGGCCCCGGACCTTCCTTGTCGATGCGCACCGAGAACTGCTTGGGCGCATGCGCCTTGAACACCACCTCCTTGATGTTGAGGATGATGTCCGTGACGTCTTCCACCACGTCCGTGATCGTCGTGAACTCGTGCAGAGCACCGTCGACCCGGATGGCCGTGGCGGCCGCGCCCTGCAACGAGGACAGCAGGATGCGGCGCAGGGAGTTCCCGATGGTGATTCCGAAACCGCGCTCGAGCGGCTCGCAGGTGAACTTGGCGTAGAAGTCCGTTGCGGTCTCGGCCTCGACCACCATCGCCTTGGGACGAATGAGGTCACGCCAGTTGCGGCTGATCATGTTCATATGCGCCTTCCTTTCGAATCACCGGGGAACCCGCGCGAAGATCCCGGCCGCGACGTCGAACCCGCTCGTCCGTCGCGACCCGTCTTCTGCCCGCGTGGAGCGCTGCCCTGCTGCCCGGTGCGGCAGGACGCTCCCGGACGAAACTATCTGGAGTAGTACTCGACGACGTACTGCTCTTTGATCGCCGGCTCGTTGAGCTCCTCGCGAATCGGCACGGACTTGATGACGGCAGCGAAGTTGCCGTGGTCGACGTCCATCCAACCCGGGGTGGGACGCGCGGCCGACAGGGCGATGGCGGTTTCGACGAGCTTGACCTTGCGGCTCTTCTCGCGGATCTCGACCTTGTCGCCGACGCGCAGGATGTAGCTGGGAATGTTGATGCGGCGTCCGTTGACGAGCACGTGGTTGTGCTTGACGAGCTGACGGGCCTCACGGCGGGTGGCGCCGTAGCCCATGCGGTAGATGGCGGAGTCGAGCCTACGCTCGAGCAGTCCGAGCATCTGCTCGCCGGTGCCGCCGTGCATGCGGCTGGCGCGGTCGAAGTACAGGCGGAACTGGCGTTCCATGACGCCGTAGATCCGGCGGACCTTCTGCTTCTCACGGAGGCGCAGCGCATACTCGCTGAGCTTGATGCGCCCCTGGCCGTGCTGGCCTGGCGGATAGGGGCGACGCGTCTGGGCGCACTTCTCCGTCTGGCAGCGTTCGCCCTTGAGGAAGAGCTTTTCGCCTTCACGACGGCAGAGCTTGCAAACTGGGCCGATGTAGCGAGCCATGGGAACGTCCTCTGCTCAGACCCGGCGCCGCTTGGGCGGGCGGCAACCGTTGTGGGGAACCGGGGTTACGTCACGGATGAGCGTGACCTTGAAGCCTGCGGACTGCAGCGCCCGCAGCGCGCTCTCGCGCCCTGCACCAGGCCCTTTGACGAACACGGCCACCGAGCGCATTCCGTGCTCCATCGCGCGACGAGCCGCCTCTTCGGCCGCCAGCTGCGCGGCGAAGGGCGTGGACTTGCGCGAGCCCTTGAACCCGCGCGAGCCCGCGCTCGACCACGCAATCGCGTTGCCGTTGATGTCCGTGATGGTCACAACGGTGTTGTTGAACGTCGACTGGATATGCGCGATCCCAGTCGCGATGTTCTTGCGGACCTTCTTCTTCTTCGCGCCCTTCTGCCGGGCCTTGGTCGTACTCATGACAGGATACTCCTGCTATGCCGTCGGTTTCTTCGCCCGGGCACGCGACAGCATGCCCTTGCGCGGGCCCTTGCGCGTCCTTGCGTTGGTGTGCGTGCGCTGCCCACGCGTCGGTAGTCCCCGGCGGTGCCTCAGCCCACGGTAGCAGCCGAGATCCATCAGCCGCTTGATGTTCATCTGAATCTCGCGGCGAAGGTCGCCCTCGACCTTGTAGTCGGCGTCCAACGTGTCGCGGATCGCCTTGATCTCCGCCTCGCTCAGATCCTCGACGCGCTTGGTCGGACTGACCTGCGCCTTGGCGCAGATGTCGCGCGCCAGCTTCTGCCCGATGCCGAAGATGTACGGCAAGGCGTAAGCGACGTGCTTCCGACGGGGAAGGTTAAGAGCATCAATGCGTGCCATCGATCGCTACTCCTCCGGAAGCCCGGCCTAACAGCCCTGACGCTGCTTGTGACGAGGGTTCTTCTTGCAGATCACCCGCACCACGCCCTTGCGTTTGACAATCTTGCACTTGTCGCAAATCTTCTTGACGGAAGGCCGAACTTTCATGGCTGTCTCCAAAAGCTCTACTTGTGCCGGTACGTGATCCGGCCCCGATTGGGATCGTACGGCGATACCTCCACCGTCACCCGATCACCCGGAAGAATCTTGATGTAGTACTGACGCATTCTCCCGCTGATCGTCGCGAGCACCTGCAGCTCGTTGTCGCACTTGACCCGAAACATCGCGTTCGGCAGTGCTTCGGTCACCACGCCGTCGAACTCGAGCTTGTCGGTCTTCGGCGCGCGTTCCCGCGTGCGATCCCCTGACTTGTGTTTCATCAACCCTTCCCCAGGACGGCAAGGATCCGCTGAGTAATCTCGGCGGGCTTGCCAACCCCGTTGACCCTGCGCAGCAGCCCCTTCCCTTCATAGTAGGGCAGCAACGCCGCGGTCATCGACTCGTACTGGTCCAGTCTCTTGTTCACCGTCTCCTCCCGATCGTCGGCCCGGTGCTCGAGCTCGGCCTCGGGGGGCGGCGGATTGTATTTCAAGTGGTAGATCTGTCCAGTCCTTTTGTCGGTCCGACGCAGCACCGCGCGTTCCACGAGCAGTTCGCGCGCCACGTCGATCTGCACCACCGCGTCCAGCGCGATGTCCTTGTCCGCCATCAGCTTGCCCAGCGCATCCGCCTGGGGCACCGTTCGCGGGAAACCGTCGAGCAGAAAACCACCCTTGGTGTCGTCCTGCTTGAGCCGCTCGTCGATCAGCCCGATCACCACGCTGTCGGGCACCAGCTTGCCCGCCGACATGTACTCGGCGGCTTCCTTGCCCAGCTTCGTTCCCTTGGCCTTCGCCTCCCGAAGCATGTCGCCTGTCGAGATCTGCGGGATCGCGAACTTCTCGCACAACACCTTTGCCTGCGTTCCCTTGCCCGACGCCGGAGGACCTACCAGGATGATGCGCATCGCCGTTCTCCTCCTCAGACCTGGCGCCCGCGGATCCTTGCCGTCCGCGGCCCGGTCAGGCCTTCGTAGTTGTGCTGGATCAGGTACGACTCGATCTGCGACGCCATGTCTAGCGCCACGCCCACGATGATCATGATCGACGTGCCGCCGAAGCGGAAAGGCACGTGGTACAGCTGGCTGACGATGTTCGGCACCACACAGACCACCGCTACGTAGATCGCGCCGCCGAACGTAATCTTGGTCAGCACCCCGTCGATGTACTCGGCTGTCTGCTTGCCGGGACGAATCCCGGGAATGTTCGCCTGCTGCTTCTTGAGGTTGTCCGCCACGTCAACCGGCTGGAACGTGACCGCCGTGTAGAAAAAGCAGAAGAAGATGATCAGCCCGCCGTAGGCCACGTTGAACAGCCAGTCGCCACGGTTCAGCGCGCCCTGCAGGTAGTTCATCCCCGGCACGTTCAGGTTCGCCAACGTCGCCGGAAACATCAGCAGCGACGACGCGAAGATCGCCGGGATCATGCCCGAGGTGTTGACCTTCAACGGCAGGTGCGCCGTCTGCCCGCCGTAGATGCGACGCCCCACCTGGCGGCGCGAGTAGACGATCGGGATGCGCCGCTGACCACGCTCGAAGAACACGACCGTCGCGGTGGTCACCAGCAGGATCGCAACCAGCGTGGTCACGGTCAGCGGCTGGATGCTGCCCTGGTTCTGCTGCGCATAGCCGAACACCACACCGGGCACGTCAGCCACGATGCCCGCGAAGATGATCAGCGAGATGCCGTTGGACACGCCACGGTCGGTGATCTGCTCGCCAACCCACATGATGAACGCGGTGCCGGTGGTGAGCGTGATGACCGTCATCAAGCGGAACGCCCACCCGGGGTTCGCCACCACGTCGCCGAATCGCCCGCCGCCCAGCTCGTTGTTGTTGAGCCCCTCGAGGTACATCGCGATGCCGAACGCCTGGAAGATGCTCAGCAGCACGGTGCCGTAACGCGTGTACTGGTCGATCTTGCGACGGCCCTGCTCGCCTTCCTTGCGCAGCTCGTCGATGGGCTTGTAGACCGTACCGAGCAGCTGGATGATGATGGACGCCGATACGTAGGGCATGATGCCCAGGGCGAAGATCGACATGTTGGACAGCGCGCCGCCGGTGAACAGGTTGAACATGCCGAGCAGGCCGCCCTGCTGCCGCTGGACGACCGAGCGCATCACGTTGCGGTCGACGCCGGGCGCGGTGATGAACACGCCAATCCTGTAGACCGCAAGCATCATCACGGTGAACAGGAGCCGCTTACGCAGCTCGGGCACTTTGGTGATGCTTGCGAAGTTCGCGAACGCCATGTTGGATCAGCCGCCTCGTCCCGATCAGGCCGCGGGAGCGCTCTCGCCCTCGCCTTCCGATGTCTCGAGCTTGATGACCTTGCCGCCAGCACGCTCGATCTTCTCGACCGCGGAAGCGGAGAACGCATGCACCGACACGGTCAACGCCTTGGTCAGCTCGCCGTTGCCCAGGATCTTGACCCGGTCCCACGCGCCGCGCACCAGGCGCGCCTGCCGAAGCAACGCCTCGTCCACCGTCGTGCCCGCCTCGAAGCGCTCGAGGTCGCCCACGTTGATGATGGCCGTGGACAGGGCGAAGTGGTTGTAGAAGCCGCGCTTGGGAAGGCGACGTTGCAGGGTCGTCTGGCCGCCTTCGAACTGGCGCTTGCTGAACTTGCCGGGGTGACGAGCCTTCTGGCCCTTCTGGCCCTTGCCGGCGGTCTTGCCCAGACCCGAACCCACGCCGCGACCCCTGCGGGTCTTGTCGCGGTTGGCGCCCACCGGCGCTTGGAGCTTGGAAAGGATGTCGGCCATGGCGCCTATCCCTCGACTTCTTCGACGCGCACCAGGTGCAGGACCTTCTTGATCATGCCCCGGAACGACGGTGTGTTGTCGACGACGACCTCAGAGCCCACGCCGCGCAGGCCCAGCCCCGCGATGATGCGGTACTGGGGATGCGGCCTGTTGCTGAGGCTCTTGACCATACGGACCTTGAGCTTGGGTTTCACGGCGAGACCCCTTGCTGAGGCTGCGGCTCGGCCTTCTCATGGTGAGGCCGAACCTCTTCGATGCTCTTGTTGCGCTTGGAGGCGACCATCTCGACGTTGGTCAGCGACTTGAGCGCGCGAATCGTGGCGTGCACCACGTTGTGCGGGTTGGTCGTGCCCAAGCACTTCGTGAGGATGTTGTGAATGCCGACCGACTCGACGACGGCACGGACGGTGCCGCCGGCGATGACGCCGGTACCGGCGCCGGCCGGGCGCAGCAGGACGCGACCTGCGCCGAAGTGGCCGACGATCTCGTGGGGGATGGTGCCGTTGATCAGAGGCACCCGGAACATGCTCTTGCGAGCCTGGTCGTTGCCCTTGCGAATCGCCTCGGGCACCTCGTTGGCCTTGCCCAGGCCCACGCCCACGTGGCCGGACTCGTCGCCGACGACCACCAACGCGGAGAAGCTGAAGCGGCGGCCGCCTTTGACGACCTTCGCGACACGGTTGATGTGGATGACGCGCTCCTTGAGCTTCTCTTCATCCAGCTGAAGCTGCTCGAAATCCATGGTGCCTCTCAGGTTCTAGAACTTCAGCCCGGCGGCCCGCGCCGCCTGTGCCAAGGCGCTGATCCGCCCGTGATACTTGTAGCCGTTCCGATCGAACACCACGTGCTCGATCTTCTTGGACAAGCACATCTTCGCGACCAGGGCGCCCACGCGCTTGGCCTGCTCGCTCTTCTTGACCTTGGGCGCGTCCGCGCCCGCCTGCAGATCCTTCGACAGCGTCGAGGCGTGCACCAGCGTGCAGCCCGTGCTGTCGTCGATGACCTGCGCGTAGATGTGCCGCGCCGAACGAAACACGCTCAGCCGCGGACGCTCCGTGGTCCCGTTGACCTTCTTGCGAATGCGCAGCTTGCGTCGCTCGCGCCCGACCAGTTTCATCGCCATGTCAACACTCCGCGCTCATCCCACGACTCGGTCGAGGGACGTCACTTGCCACCCTTCGCGCCACCCTTGCCGGCCTTGCCCGCCTTCTCGCGGACCTTCTCGCCACGGTAGCGCACACCTTTGCCGCCGTAGGGCTCGGGCGGACGAGTGCTGCGCACCTGCGCGGCGATCTGCCCGAGCAGCGCACGATCCGGCGACGTCAGCACAATCTGCGTTCCCTTGGAGTCCGGAGGCACCACCGCGCTGACGGTCTTCGGCAGCGTGAAGACCACCGGATGCGCGAAGCCCAGGACCAGGTGCAGCGCACCGCCCTTGACCTCTGCCCGGTAGCCGGTGCCCACCAACTCGAGTGTGCGCGAGAAGCCTTCGGCCGTGCCCTTGACCATGTTGTTGATCAACGCACGCGCCAGGCCCTGCAGCCGCGCACCATCACGACCAGGCGCATCGCTCTTGACGTGCACCTTGCCGTCGACCACCTCGACCGCCGTCTGCGACGGCAGCGTCCAGGTCAGCTCGCCCTTGGTGCCCTTGACCTTGACGACGCCGTTCGCCACGGATACGGCAACGCCCTTGGGAAGAGCGATGGGGAGCTTGCCGACGCGCGATGTGCGCGTGGCATCCCTGCTGAGTTTCTGCTCGGCCATCACCACACCTCGCAGAGCAGTTCGCCACCGACACCGCGGCGGCGCGCGTCCTTGTCAGTCATCACGCCTTGCGACGTGGACAGGATTCCGACACCCAGGCCGTTGCGGACCGCGGGGATGCGGTCGTGCCGCACGTAGATGCGGCGGCCAGGGCGCGAGACCCGACGAATGCCATCGATGGCGCAGGCACGGTCGCGACCGTACTTGAGCACGATGGTCAGGGTCGGACTCTTGTTGGGCTCGGCCTCGGTGATGCTGACGTCATCGACGTAGCCCTCGTTTTTGAGCAGATCGGCAACTGCGTGCTTGATCTTGCTCGAGGGCATGGTGACTCGGTCATGGCGCGCCAAGGCCGCGTTGCGGATTCTGGTCAACAAATCGGCGACAGGATCGGTCATCATGGCATCACCAACTCGCCTTCACGACGCCAGGGAGCTCTCCACGAAGAGCCAGCAAGCGGAGGCACAGGCGGCACAGCTCGAAGTCGCGGTAGTAGCCCCGGGACCGCCCGCACATCTTGCAGCGGTTGCGGTGACGCACCGAGAACTTAGGCTGTCGGTTCAACTTGGCAAAGGAGCATGCTCGCGCCATCGTCAGTCCCTCAAGAACGGAACGGCATGCCGAGCTCCTGCAGGAGCGCACGCCCTTCTTCGTCGGTCTTCGCCGTGGTCACGATCGTCACGTTCATTCCCTTGATCGTGTCGATCTTGTCGTAGTTGATCTCCGGGAAGATGATCTGCTCCCGAAGCCCCAGAGTGTAGTTGCCGCGACCGTCGAAGCCCTTGGCGCTGACGCCCTTGAAGTCGCGCACGCGCGGCAGGGCCAGCGAGATGAGCCGGTCGAGGAACTCCCACATACGCTCCCGGCGCAGCGTAACGGACACGCCGATGGGCATGCCGGCCCGGAGCTTGTAGTTCGAGATGGCCTTCTTGGACCGCGCGACCACGGGCTTCTGGCCGGTGATTTCGGTCATCTCGACGACGGCCGAGTCGATGAGCTTGGGGTTGGACACGGCGGCGCCCAGGCCCATGTTGACGACGACCTTGGTAACACGGGGCACCTGCATCGGGTTGCCGTAGCCGAAACGCTTGACGAGGGCAGCGGCGATGTCGGCCTTGTACTTCTCGCGCAGGCGCGGCGGAGCAGCGGGACGAGTCGGCGCTGCGGCCTTGGCGTCTTCCTTGCCCTTCTTCTTGCCGTCGGCCGGCTTCTTGTCGCCGCCCTTGCCGCCCTTGGCCTTGTCAGCCTTCTCGCCCTTGGCAGGCGCAGCGCTGGCCGCGGGAGCCGCCGGCTTCTTGTCTTTCTTGTCCTGCTTGTCGGACTTGTCTTCGGTCTTTGCCATGGTACCTGGCCTCACGCGCTCGCGGTGATGACCGCCCCGCTCTTGACGCCCACACGCACCTTCTTGCCGTCCTCATCCTTCTTGATGCGGACGCGCGTGGGCTTGCCCGTCTCCGGATCCACCGGCATGATCTTGCAGGCGTGGATCGGCGCCTCGCGCTCCACGATCCCACCCTGGGGCATGCGGGCGTTCGGCTTGACGTGACGCTTCTTGATGTTGACCCCTTCGACAATCACCTTGTCGTCGTCGGCAAGGACGGCGGTGATCTTGCCGCGGGCACCCTTGTACTTTCCGCTGATGACCTCAACGAGGTCGCCGCGTCGAATGCGTCTCATCACAACACCTCCGGCGCGAGCGAGACGATCTTCATGAACTTCTTGCTGCGCAGCTCGCGGGCCACCGGCCCAAAGATGCGGGTCCCGATGGGCTCCATCTGAGCGTTGACCAGCACAGCGCTGTTGCCATCGAACTTGATGTAGCTACCGTCGGCCCGGGTCGCGCCGTGCGCCGTACGCACGATCACGGCCTTGGCGATGTCGCCCTTCTTGACCTTCGAGTTCGGAATCGCTTCCTTGACGGACACCACAATGACGTCGCCGATGTCGGCGTACTTGCGTCGCGAGCCGCCGAGCACCTTGATGCACTGCACGCGCTTGGCGCCCGAGTTGTCCGCCACGTCGAGAATCGTGCGCATCTGGATCATGGCATCACCTCAGTCGATCACGGCGCGCTTGACCACGCGCACGACCTTCCAACGCTTCTCGCGGGACATCGGACGGCTCTCCTCGATCTCCACGCGGTCACCCGTCTTGCAGGTGTTCTGCTCGTCGTGCGCCTTGTAGTGCGCGCGCGTGCGCACGTACTTCTTGTACACGGGGTCACGAGAGTAGCGGACCACCTCGACCACCACGGTCTTGTCCATCTTGTCGCTCGTCACGTCGCCCATCAGCTTGCGCTTGAAGCGCTCCTTGGGCTTCACAGCGACCGCACTCTTCCCTTGGGTCGTCTCGTCGGCCATGGCTACCTCGTCTCGGTGTTCGCGGCCCGCTCACGCTCGGCGAGCAGCGAACGCACCCGCGCGATGTCTCGACGCGTCTTGCGGATCAGACTGGTGTCGTCGAGCCGGTTCGTATTGTTCTTGAATCGGTACTGGAACAGATCCGCGCCCAGGCTCTTCTCGAGCTCGCGCAGGTCCTCGGTTCCCCGATCGCGAAGATCCTTCGCCTTCATGACACCACCCCACGAGCAATGAACTTGCAGGCGATGGGCAGCTTGTGCGCCGCCAGGCGGAACGCCTCGCGGGCCACTGACTCTTCGACGCCCGACAACTCGTACATCACCCGGCCCGTGCGCACGGCGGCCGCCCACTCCTCGGGCGCGCCCTTTCCTCCACCCATGCGCACTTCCAACGGCTTCTTGGTGATGGGCCGGTCCGGAAAGATCCGGATCCACAACATGCCCGCGCGCTTGACGTGGCGCGTGATCGCCATACGAGCCGCCTCGATCTGGCGCGCCGTGAGCTTGCCGGGCTCCAACGCCTGCAGTCCGAAATCACCGAAAGACACGTCGCTGCCGCGGTAGGCCAACCCCCTGAGGTTGCCCTTCTGCATCTTCCGGAACTTGGTTCGCTTCGGGGAAAGCATCTCCAGCCTCCGCCATCACGCGGGGATCCTGCGCGTCTTGCGCGGCAGGACCTCGCCCTTGAATACCCAGACCTTCACGCCGATCGCCCCGTAGGTCGTGCGCGCTTCCGCGAGCCCGAACTCGATGTCCGCACGGAGCGTGTGCAGCGGAACCCGTCCCTCGCGGTACATCTCCACGCGGCTCATCTCGCTGCCGCCCAGACGCCCCGCGCACCGGACACGGATGCCCTTGGCGCCGAACTTCATCGCCGTGGCCACCGCCTTCTTCATCGCCCGGCGGAACGCCACGCGACGCTCGAGCTGGGTGGCGATGTTCTCGGCGACCAACTGCGCGTTGGTTTCGGCCTTGCGCACTTCCTGCACGTCGATGAACACCTCGTTCTCGGTGAAGGCCTGTACGCCCGGGAACTTGGTCTCGCCCTTCGCGGCCGTCTTGAGGTTGCCGGCCTTGAGCGTCTCGATGCCCTTGCCACCCTTGCCGATGACCATGCCCGGACGCGCCGTAAACACGATCACCTTGGCCTTGTTGGCCGCTCGCTCAATCTCGACGCCTGCGATGTTGGCGTTGTACAGATAGGCCTTCACCGCCCGCTTGATGCGGATGTCCTCGTGAAGCCACTTCGCGTACGCCTTGTCCTCGTACCACTTCGAGGTCCACGTCTTGATGACGCCAAGGCGGAAGCCATACGGGTGTGTCTTCTGTCCCATGGGGTTCCTCTTCTAGCGCTCCTCGAGCTCGACCTGGATGTGGCTCACGCCCTTGGTGATTCGGGTGGCTCGCCCCATCGCGCGCGGACGCCATCGACGCATCTGCCGGTTGGGCCCCTTGTCGACGGTCACCTTACTCACGTACAGGGAGTCGATATCCGCTTCGGGGTGCTGCGTACGAGCGTTGGCCACCGCACTCTCGACCACCTTCTTGACGATCGGAGCGGCGGACTTCGGCAGGTACTCCAGAAGCTGCAGCGCGGTGGCAGCATCCTTGCCGCGGATCAAATCGGCGACTACCCGGGCCTTGCGCGTAGCAATCCGCGCAAACATCGCACTCGCCTTGCTAATCATCGGACATCCTCTTCGGCGTCCGTCGTACGCACGAGGCGAAGAACCGGAGCCGTCACTGCGCTCAGCGGCGACTGCCCGTTCTTTTCGCGCGCCGTTACGGCTCGCCTGGTGGCTCCCTGCGCTTCCGCAGGGCGTCAGGAATCGGGAGGGCGCGTAGTAGCAACCGCCGAGACGCGTTGCAAGGGGTTTTCGACGCGTGCTCTCAAATAAATCATTCGCCCCCGGCTCCCAGCCTACCGGCTCCCGAAAATCGCCGTCCCCACTCGCACCATCGTCGCCCCATGCGCAATCGCAACCTCGAAGTCGTGCGACATGCCCATCGACAGCTCCCGCAGCTGCTGCGGCCCCCCAAGCTCGTCGCGCAACCGCGCCAGCCGCTCGAAGTACGGCGCCGTCTGCCGCGCGTCGAGCTCGTAGGGCGGCACCGTCATCAGACCCGCCGCCTCGAGCCCCGGCTGGGCCTGCACCACCTGCAGAAGGTCCCGGACCGCCACGCGCGATGCCCCGGTCTTGCTGCCCTCTTCTCCGATGTTCACTTCGATCAGCACCGGCAGCCTACGGCCCGCTGCCGCTGCCCGCTTGCCCAGCTCGATCGCCACCCGCTCGCTGTCCACCGAATGCACCATGTGCGCTACCTCGACTACCCGCCGTGCCTTGTTGGTCTGCACATGGCCGATGAGATGCCAGCGAAGCCCCGGCAGCCCGCCCAGCTCGGCTGCCTTGCTCGTCAACTCCTGCACGTAGTTCTCCCCAAAGTCCCGCTGGCCCGCGTCGTACGCCGCCCGGATCTGCTCCGTGCTCTTGGTCTTCGAGACCGCGATCAGGCAGACCGCGGACGGATCCCTGCCGCTGCCCGCCGCCGCTTGCGCAATGCGCTCGCGCACCTCGCCAAGACGTTCTGCAATGCTCGTCGCTGCCATCGTCGCCGCACTCTCGTCCATCCTGCCGCGTCTCGTCCAGCCCTGCGCGTGCGCCGGACCGCCAGGACCGCGACAGGGGGATCGGAGCTGTGCCGCCATGTGCCAAGCACGATGCGAGCGATGGCCCGTCTTCCCAAGGATGCCGCGTTGGTGCGAATAGTGCTGGCCTCCGGGGCATGGGGTCCGTGGCTCGACTCTGGGCTCTGATGGCTGTGTGCAACCTGGCACCTGCCGTGGAGTCGTGCGCGATCAACCCCCAACCGGAGCCGCCCGCACAGGCCGATACCTCCGGTGGCGGCGGTTCGCCGGGCGGCCAGGACGCGAGCCCGTCGGCAGCCGGCGGCTCGGGCGAGGCCACGGGCGGCGCGGCAGGCGCCTACGGTGCAGACGCCGCAGCAGACGGCGGCACAAACGGCGGTGTGGCCGGCTCCGCAGGCACGCCCAGCGGCACCGCGCCGGGCGCGTTCGACAACGACTACAAGCAGGATGATGATCTGTCGGCCCGGCTAGACGCGGTCAACGCGTCGGATGGCGGCGATGCAGGGGATGTGAGCGACGCGGGCCCGCAGGACGACGCAGCCACGGATTTTTGAGTCGGCGTTGCGGGCACAGATACCGCGTCCGAGCCGGTGGTGGCACACTTGCATGGACCAGATCGTGCTACGCTTGTGAGTATGGTCCTACGCTACCGGAGGTGGGGGATCGTCGCCGCGCTCTTGGGGGGTTCGTGCCTCTGGTCCGCGTGCGCCATCAATCCCCAGCCAGAACCTCCGGCACAGGCGAACGGAACGGGGGGCATGTCCGGCACAGGAGGGAATGCCGCGGGCGGCTCCGATGGACAGTCCGCGGCGGACGCAGGGATGGACGGTTCGGAGCTCGGTGGCTTCGGGGGAACGGGCGGCTCGGAATGGGGCGATGCGTCGAACATGGATTGCGCAGACAGCGGCGGGTGCGAGGCGCCTGATGCGACCGCCGACGCGGCGGATGCGGGCGATGCGAGCGATGCGGGTGACGCGCGTGATGCGATGGACGAGCAAGGAGACGACGGCGCGACAGACGACGGGACGGTAGGAGATGTTGGCGACGATGCGGCCGACGACGTGCTCCAGCAGGACTGATGGGAGCACGGCAATGGGGCCATGGATCGTCACACGATGAGGCGATTGATGGATCGGGTCTGCACGACATCGACGAAGACGTGGCTCGCGCTTGCCACAAGCGCGATCGTGGCGATGGCCGCCTCGTCGTGCGCGATCAATCCGCAGCCGGAGCCACCGTCTCCGGCAACGGCCGGGGAACCCGGAGGCGACGCGTCGGGCGGCGGTTTCGGCGGACAGAGCGGGTCAGACGGTGCGCCGTCTGCCGAGGGCGGCGCCACTGGCGGGAGCGGCGGAGCGGGCGGCTGCGACGGCTGCAACGCCGGCGGAGACGCGACAACCGGCAGCGAGGACGCGGGCGAGTGCGACGGAGAAACGGGCGAGTGCGATGCGTCCGTCGACGCCGACGGTGGTGTCGTCGTGGACGCGTCCGAAGAGGATGCGTCGTCGAACGATGACGCTTCATCCGACGGGATGGCGCAACCGGACTGACGGCGGGAACGCGCCGTCAGGTCGCGGAGCCGTGGCGATTGACCACGATGTCACCGAGCAGGTTGGCGACGAGGTCGGCCAGGATGCCGTCGGCGACACGCAAGCGCCTGCAGAGCTCACGGGCGATGTTGAGCACGAGCAACGCGTAGGCTCGCACGTCGCGACGATACATGGCGTCGAGGTCGGCGGCGGTGATAACCAGGAGGCGCGATGGTGCGAGGGCCCGGACCGTTGCGGAGCGGGCATGCACGTCGAGGATGGACATCTCGCCGAACCAATCGCCAGCGCCGAGCATGGCCACGCGCGCATCGATGCCGCGCTTGGATCGCTTGAGCACCTCGAACTCGCCGTCGAGCACGACGTACATCTCGGCGGCGGAGTCGCCCTCGCGAAACACGACGTCACCCGGACCGGGCGTGGACAGGTGCAGGGTGCTCGCGATGTACTCGAGGATCGGCTCGCTCAAGGCACCGAACAGACCGATCTCTGCCAACTCGGAGGCCAACACCGGTTGATGCATCCGTTCTGCTCCATCCGTGCCGCGCGCTTCAGGTCTGATCGTCATGGTTCACCGCCGGCACGTAGCGTCGTGTCCAAGGCTCACGAGCACAAGCGGCATTGCTTCGTGCCCGCGAAGGTTCCCGCGACCGGACAGGTCGAAGCGCTTGCGGCGGGCACGGCCAGCGGCCCCGGGTACGAGGGGCAGCGAGCTGGCGGGCAATCGGGTGGAGTGCATGGCGAACCTCCGGCGCGGATCGTATCGGCCGCTGCGGTGCCGTCAATCAAAGACCACAGCGACACGAAGCGCACGCATCACGGGACGATTCAAGGGTTCGTCCGGGCCGGACCACAGCGCGCATCGCCCGGCGTCGAGACGAGCAGATCGTAGTCACCGACCGGCACTTCGAGTGGAACGACCACCGAGCCCTGGAAGTGCCCATCCGCGTCGGTCGACAGTGAACCGATCGGCAGCTGGCGAGCACCGTGGGCATCCCACAGGAGCACGTCGATGCGCACGAAGGCGCAGGGCCCCAGGTCGGTTCGCGCGGTGCCCTCGACCGAGAGCGGCGCGCCACGCATGACGCGCCCGTCGCCGGAGGTGACGTCCAACGAAGCGGGAGGACGGGATGGGTCGTCGTAGGACACCGAGGAGAAGGGTGCAGGCGCGGGTGCAGCGCCGCCGGAGGACACGGTGGCGGCCGCGGAGCCGGTCGGGTGCGGGGCAACTCGAGGGGCTGCAGCATCGCGTGCGCGCTGAGCCATGGCGGCTCCGGAGTCGGAACCGTCGGGCCAGGGGAACGGGTCCTCGGGCGTGACATGCGCAGGACGGTCGGGCTCGTTGTCATCGGGCTGGAGGTTGATGGCCGCTCCGCCGAGGTCGATCCTGCGCCACAGGTTGCCGTCGAAGACCTCGACCCAGGCGTGGGCTTCGTTGACAACCATGCGGCTGGGGATGCCCATACCCAGGGCGGTGACGACGAACGCGTAGGCGCGGTGCCGGCATACACCTTTTCGGGATAGCGCGAGGTCGAGGTAGATGTTGCCCTGGCCCGAGGGCGGCTCCTCGGAGGGCTCGAACGAGCGGAAGTACGACACGAGCCTGGTGACGATGGCGCGCGAGGACGTCTCGTCGGCCAGGCCGAGAGAGCGGACGACCTGGCCCACGGACTTGGCGACGTTGGGGGGAACGCGCGAGACGCCGCGACGACCGTCGGGGAACGGCCCGCCGAACACGTCGCGCGGGATGGCGAGCTGCTCGATAAGGCGCACGCGGGCGCGGATGGTGGCACGTGCGAACCAGTTGTCGGCGCCGTCGTGCAGGATCTCCAGCGAGAGCAAGGGGACGACGGATCGACGGACGACGCGGGCGCCCGGGCCGACCGAGGGGATGCGCACCGCGTCGCCGGGGGCTACGTCGATGGTGACGTCGCCGAAAAACACGTCTTCGCCGGCGCGAACGGAGCCGCCTTCCGGCACGGGACGGAGGGCAGGATCGGCGACGGTCAAGGAGAAGTCGGGCGCGACGGCGTCGAATGCGCGCAGGCGCTTGTAGGGCGCGGTGGCCGGGGAGAAGGGATCGTCGTAGCGGGCGACGACGGGTCGTCGAGTATCCCGATCGGGATTATACCTGGCGTCGGTGTCGGCGGGCCCGGACTCGCCATAGGCCTTTTCGGTCTGCGTGGGAGAGCGACTGGTGTCCGGTGCCTCGACCACGCCGCTGGGCGTCTCGACGGCGGCGGGGAGGCGGCCGTCGCTGGTGGTCGCGGACAGCTCGATGTCTTCCTTGGAGTCCGGGGGGATGAACTCGTGGAGCACGACCGGGGGCGGCAAAGCGTGGCTCGCCGCAGTCGTGCCGAGGACCGCCAGCACGGCGATGAGCAGCCATGTTCGAAACGGCAGCCGCCGGAGCATGTGCAGCCACCATAGCATCGCCGGAGGGCACGGACAGCACGCGGCGCCTAGCGCGCGGTGCAGAGGCAATCGGGCGCGGCGCCCAAGGCGGTGCTGCCGTCCGGCGTCCAGGCGGTGACGGTCGCCACGCACAAGGCGGTGAGCGCGAGGATAAGGGCGCACACCGAGCTGGCGACACCGAGCGCGTGCAGACGCTGCGCCGCGCGGGAGCCAAGCGGGCGGGTGACGCTGGTAGGCGAGCAGTCAGGGGTGGTGAGGTCGGGAGCGGTTGGTGCGTGCGCGGCGGACGGCGCGAGGAGCGAAGGCGCACCGGAGGCCGAGCCGGACCAGGTCACGCCCACGGGCTGGATGCGCGTTGTCGCGCACGCATCCACCGGCAGGCGATCTTCGTGCTCGAACGGCACGAGTGCGGCACGAAGGGCGTGGGCGAATGCGCTGGCGCTGGGGAACCGATCGTTCGGGTCGACGGCCAGGGCGCGCGCGACAGCGGCGTCGAGCGCGGCAGGGACAGGCTCGGGACACCAAGCACTCAAGTGCGGGGCCGGCCGATGCAGCCGAGCCACCACCGAACCGGTCGAGCCATGGGCGAACTGGAAGGGATGCACGCCGGTGGCGGCTTCGAAGAACACGAGCGCGGCCGCATACTGGTCGGCACGGCCATCGACGGGCTTTCCACGCAGCTGCTCGGGGGCCATGTAGCGCGCCGTGCCGAGCACCTGCCCCGTAGAGGTGAGCACGCACCCGGTCTCGCCCCGAAGCCGCTTCGCTACTCCGAAGTCGAGCAGCTTGAGCCTGTCGTGCGCGCACACGAGCAGGTTGGTGGGCTTGACGTCGCGATGGACCAAGCCCGCATCGTGCACCGCCTGCAGCCCGTCGAGCGCCTGCAGGACGAGGCGTGCGGCGCGGGCGAGCCCGAGCGACGGCCGCTGCTGCAGGAGCGCGCGAATGGTCAGCCCAGCCAGCAGCTCCATGGCGACGTACGGACGCCCGTCGCTCAAGGTTCCGATCTCGAAGACACGCACGACGTTGGGGTGGTCGAGCATGAGCAGGGCAGTGCCCTCCCGGCGAAGGCGCTCGGCTGCCTGGGCGCGCGGGTCGGAGATGTCGCGCACGACCTTGATGGCCCGACGCGTTCCGGCCCTGATGTGGTCGACCTCGTAGACTTCTCCCATGCCGCCGAGGTCGATGGCGCGGACGATACGATAGGGGGTGCCTTGGAGGAATTGCCCTTCGGGCAGGCTGAATCTTCGGGTCGTGACCATGGCGCACCTTGCGGTTGGATGGGCTCGTCGCCCATCCCGTCGGCCCCGAAAGCGCCGACGTTGCGCACAATCGACAGCGCGACGTCAGAAGACGCCGCCGACCTGCAGGAGCGCACCGGTGCAGCTCGCATGCTGGGAGGATGCGCTCCGCGCGGATGTCGTCGGACTCGCCGTGAAGAAGAAGTAGGCGCCAGCGCCGAGGCCCACAGCCCCCACGGCCCACGCGACCGTGTTGATGGGCACCAGCGCCTTGCCCGAAGCGGCAGCATCCGCACCCGTCGGGTCGCAAGCGCCGTCGGCGGCGCAGTGCTCGTCGACCGTGCTCTTGCGGCTCATGAGCATGGCTCCGGTCACCAGACCGGTGACCACGCCGGCAATGCCCGCCCCACCCAACACGTAGGCGACCGTGCGCCGTGAAGGCATCGACGACTTGCTGGCTGGCGGCGGCTCCGCTGCAGCCGATGCGCTGGGCCCGGGTGCGGCCGGCTTGGCCGTCACCGCGATCTCGGTAGCGTCGCCTTCCTTGAGCCGGACATGGAAGGTGCGCCTGGAGTTGTCGGGCCCGACGGCGACGACACGATGCTCACCGGGGTCGACGGGGAACGGCTGCCCGAGCATGACTCCGCCGAGCTCGACGTCGTCGCGGTACACGCGCGTGCCCGGCGGAGAGTCGCGGGAGATGCGCACGGTGAGACGGGGGACGCGAGGGGTGAGCTCCGCGAGACGATCGGAAGCGATCTGGCCGCGCGGATCGCTGGTGGCTTCAGAGAGGTTGACGGCGTTCTGCCAAGCTTGGAGCGCCTCGGCCAGGTGACCGCGCTTCTCCTCGCACTCACCGAGGTTGAGCAGGGTTCCCACCTTGGGGTCGAGGCGATTGCTCTCCGCGAACAGCGGGCAGGCGCGATCGAAGTCGCCGTCTTTGAGGGCGTCGCGCCCCTGGCTGAACAACTCGGTGGCCGCGACCGGGTCGAGGGACTGCGCGGACGCGTGGAACGCCACGAGCATCACGGCCCCTGACGCCGTGGCGACCAGTGCCCGGCGAATGTACAAGCGAGGAGACATGGCTACTGATGTGCGAACGGATCGTATCCCGCATCGCGTCCGGTGGCGACCCCCGCGTTGTGTCCGCCGTCCGTCGCCCCGCCCCCGGCGCTGGCAGACAGGGGAACCAGCGGCAACTTGACGCGCGGAAGGGAGTAGACGTCGACCGGCGCGGCACTGGCGCTTGCGCCCGCCGGGGCCCCAGCCGAGGAAGCGGCCGGAGCGCCGAGGGCGTGGGTGTCCGCCTCCGGGCCGGCGTCTGCGTCCGCGGTAAGATCGGTGGCCGAGCCGGAGGGAGCGACGCCGAGCTCGGTGGAGAGGGCAGGCTCGACGGGCTCGGCAGCATGGTCATGAGCATTGCGGCCAACCAGCAGTACGACGACAGCGAGCCCGAGCACGGCGACACCAGCGAGCACGGCGGCCAGGGCCGCACGTCGCGCGCGACCGGGCTCTGCCATGCGCGAGCTGGACACGAACGGCGACGTGCCAATGCCCGAGAGCAGCTGCGGGCCCGGCGTCTCACGCGACCACTTGCCGGTCGTCAGGTGATCGTCAGCGACGGGCGGCGCAGCAGGCACGGCGGGCGCAGCAGCCACGGCGGGCGGCGGCGAGATGCCGGGAGCCGGCGAAGACGGAGGCGGCACACTGGGTGCGGGCGACGGCGGAGGCGGCAACGCGACGGTCTTCTCTTCATCCCACGACGCGGATGGGAGAGCGGTGGGCGCGCTTTCGTCGCGGGGAGGAATCCAGTCGGTGAACTCGAAGTCGGCGACACCGTGCAGGATGGAGGCCAGCGCGACGCCCTCGAGCATGGGCGCTCCGAATGCGGTCTGATAGGTTTCGGCGAGGGCCTTCTGCATCTCGCGCGCGGACTGCCAGCGATCGGCCTTCTCGAAGGCCAGCGCGCGCTTGACGAAATCCACGATGACGGCCGGGGTGTCTGCGGCGACATCGGCCAGGGAGCGCGCGGGCTTGGTCGCGGCCAGGATCAACAGCTCGTTCGGACTCTCGCCCTCGTGCACCCAGCGCCCCGACAGCAGGGTGAAGACCACCGCACCGACCGCATACACGTCGGAGAGCGCATCGATGTCCTTGACCTTGCCCAGCGCCTGCTCGGGCGACATGAAGGCCGGGGTGCCGATGGTGGTGCCGTCGCGGGTCGCCGTATTGCCGCCTTCGAGCATGCGGGCCACGCCGAAGTCCAGCAGCATGACGTTGCCATCGCGAGTCAGGCATACGTTGTCGGGCTTGATGTCACGATGCACCACACCGTTGGCGTGCGCGGCAGCCACGATGTCCAGCAACTGGTGCGTGATGGACAAGACCACGTTCGCGGGCAGCCGCCCGCCGAGAAACTCGGCGACCGTCTCGATGCTCACCCCGGCGATCAGATCCATCACCAGAAAGATCGATCCGTCCTCGGCCACGTCGTCGTCGAGCACGCGAACGGCGCCGGGGTGGTCGACGGCGTTGGCGACATAGCCTTCGCGCAGGAAGCGGCGCCGGAGGTCGGCCTCCATCGACAGGGCAGTATGGAGCATCTTGACGGCAACCCGGTTGCCGTTGCGGTGCGTGGCCGAAAAGACCGCAGCCATTCCACCAACGCCGAGGAGGCGGTCGAGGTGGAACTTGCCACAGAGCCAGGACCCGACACGTGCCTCGGCGCGCTGGACTACCTCTTCGTGAATCTCACCCATTCGTTAGATCCAAGCGCGACGATGACCACGCGTGGCGCCACGTGTCGGATGACACAGTATCCGGAGAGGCCCCAGCGTGGTCAAGCCGGTCGCGCTCGTAGCGGCTCGCGTGGACGCGGTCAAGGGACGGCGTCAAGGATTGGGCGGGGCGGGGGCGGGCTCGGGCGGTGCCGCGTCGCGTCACTTTCCTCCCATTCGAGCTGGCGCGTCTCAGCATTCGCCAGGACGAAGCGACGCGACGCGCGAAGACGAACACGGGCCAGGTTCTGCTAACGTTCGGTGTGCGGGCGCGGGCAAGCCCGAGGCAAGGAGCCGATCGTGTTCGAAGCCGCAGAGCTGGGACGCAAGATCTCGAAGAAGGAGTTCGACAAGGTGGCCGTGACGCTGCGCATGGAGCTGCTGGAGGAGCAGCAGCGCCTGCGCCAGGCGAAGTTCCCCGTGCTCGTGGTGGTCCAGGGGGTCGACGGGGCGGGCAAGAGCGAGACGGTCAACCTGCTCAACGAGTGGCTCGATCCGCGGTGGCTGGTGACGCGCGCGTACGCCGAGCCGTCGGACGAGGAACGGGAGCGTCCCGAGTTCTGGCGCTACTGGCGCGATCTGCCGCCCAAGGGCAAGGTCGGGATCTTCCTGAGCTCGTGGTACTCGCGGCCCGTGCTCGATCGCGTGTACGGCACGATCAGCCGGGCGCGATTCGACGAGCAGCTCGACCAGATGATCGCCTTTGAGAAGGAGCTGGCCGACGACGGAGCGCTCATCCTCAAATTCTGGATGCACCTGGGCAAGAAGGCGCAGGAGAAGAGGCTTCGCGCGCTCGAGAAGGATCCGCTGCAGAGCTGGCGTGTGACCAAGCGCGACTGGAAGCACTGGCGGATGTACGACAAGTTCATCGAGGTGGCCGAGCACACCATCATGCGCTCGTCGACCGGCCTGGCGCCCTGGACCATCGTGGAGGGTGCGGATCCGGAGTACCGCGCCATGACGGTGACCACGATCCTGCGCGACTCGATCCGCAAGCACCTGACCGAGATGGATGTGCGGGGCAAGCTGGCGGCCGAAGCGCGCAAGGCAGCGCCGGCGGGATCGGAGAAGGTGACGCGAAGCGGAGCGCGCGCGCTGCTGTCGTCGCAGAAGACGATCCTGGAGTCGCTCGACATGAAGCAAGCGCTGGAGCGAAAGGCCTACGACACGGAGCTGCGCAAGGAGCAGGGGCGGCTCAACCGCCTGTCGCGGGAGGTCAAGGCTCAGAAGAAGTCGGTGCTGCTGATGTTCGAGGGGTGGGACGCCGCGGGCAAGGGCGGGGCGATCCGGCGGCTGACCTCGGCGCTCGACGCGCGAGACTTCCAGGTGATTGCGATCGCGGCGCCCACGGACGAGGAGCGTGCGCAGCACTACCTGTGGCGGTTCTGGCGTCACCTGCCGCGCGCGGGGCGCTTCCTCGTGTTCGACCGGACCTGGTACGGGCGCGTTCTGGTGGAGCGGGTGGAAGGCTTCGCCACCGAGCACGAGTGGATGCGCGGGTACAACGAGATCAACCAGTTCGAGCAGCAGCTCACCGATCACGGCATCGTGCTGGTCAAGTACTGGCTGCACATCACCAAGGACGAGCAGCTTCGTCGGTTCAAGGAGCGCGAGGGCACGCCGTACAAGGCGTGGAAGCTGACGGACGAGGACTGGCGCAACCGCGACAGGTGGGATGCCTACGAGCAGGCGGTCAACGACATGGCGGAGCGCACGAGCACGCTGGCTGCGCCGTGGACGCTGGTGGAGGCCAACGATAAGCTGTTCGCGCGAGTGAAGGTGATCCGCACGGCCTGCGATCGGATCGAGGCGGCGCTCAAGAAGTCGTAGCGCGTTGGCGCGGGAGCGCTGCTGACGGGATCGAACCACGCGCCTCGGGCTCGCTGCGCGGCGGATGACACCGCTCGGAGCCGGCGGCACTTGCCGTCCCGCGCTGCGCGCACCACAACCCGCGAGATGTCCACGCACCTCCAAGGCAAGCACGTGCTGCTCACGGGCTCGACGGGCGGCATCGGCGCTGCGCTTGCGCGGCAGCTCTCGCAGCTCGGCGCGGTGTTGCTGCTGCAGGGGCGCGACCGCGACAAGCTCGAGGCGTTGGCCGCCGAGCTCACGGGCGGTGAGCGGGCACGCCCGCGGGTGCTCGTCGCGGATCTGTCTGCGCTCGCGGAGGTGGCACAGCTCGCGCGGAACGTGGCATCGGGCGGAATCGTGGACGTGCTGGTCAACAACGCGGGGGTTGGATTCGGCCGCGATCGGGGGCGTCGGGAGACGAGCTCGGACGGCTTCGAGCTGCGGTTTGCGGTGAACTATCTGGCTCCGTTCCTGCTGACCGAATCCCTGGTAGGGCGCGGGCAGCCGGCGCGCGCGGTGGTGAACGTGGCGTCGGCCGGGCAGGCACCGCTGGACGAATCGGATCTGATGAGCAAGCGGCGCTATGACGGAGTCCTTGCGTACCGGCGCAGCAAGCTCGCGCTCGTGGCCGACACCTTCGAGCGCGCGCGGCGCGACCACCGGCGCAGCTATGTGGCATTGCATCCTGGCACCTTCCTGGCCACGAAGATGGTGGTCGACGCCGGGATCAGGCCGCTCGGTACTGCCGAGCAGGGCGCGGCAGCGGTGCTCGAGGTGATCGAGCGGGCGCTCGAAGGCCAGAGCGGCGTGTACTTCGATCGGGCGGCCGTGGCGCGGCCGGATGCCGCCGCGGAAGACGTCGCGCTTCAGTCGCGCTTGCGGGACAAGGCGCTGGCGCTCACGCGCACGTACCGCGATTGAGACGTTCTTTGCGAGACGCGCGCCGTCGAGGGCGCAGAGCGAGCACGGCGCCCGCACTACACATTTGATCTGCAACTCTATGGCCTGGCCGTCGCTACGGAGCCATTTCAAACGACAGCGTATGCGCGCCGACCAAGTCGCCGTGGTGCAGGTACGTCGAAGTCACGGGCGCGCCGTCCAGGGTCAGCGCCACGCGATGCCGGTTGGTCAGCGGATCGGGGCCGGCTTCGATGGTCAGATCGCCGCTCGGACGGTGGATGACGAAACGCGGGTAGCGCGGCGCACCGACCAAGTACAGGTCCGTGCCGGAGATGGGGTAGATGCCAGCCACGGCGAACAGCAGCCAGGCCGAGAGCGTGCCTCCATCGTCGTTGCCCGCGAGTCCGTCGGGCCCGGTACCGTACATCGTGTCGACAATCCAATCGACCCACCTGATCGTCTCGTCGGGCGACTGCCATGCAGAGAACAGCCACGCGGCGTGCAGATCGGGCTCGTTGCCATGCCAGTAGTACACACGGTGGTTGAGCACCGGGTTCTCGTCGACGGACCGGGAGAAGAACTCGCGAAGGCGCTGCAAGGCAGCCTCGCGGCCGCCGAGGGTCTGCGCCAGGGCGTCGGGATCGTGCGGAACCAGCCACAGGTACTGCCACGCATCGCCCTCCACGTAGGGGCCTCCGAACGCCAGTGGCCCCTGGAACGCATCCCACGTGCCGTCGCTCTTCTTCGGGCGGAAGAAGCCGACCTGAGGGTCGTACAGATTGGCCCAGAAGCCCGCGTGCTTCTCGAGCTCCGCCGCATCGGCGGACTTTCCGAGGCGCTGGGCCCAGAGCGACAGCGCGTGGTCCGCGATGGCGTACTCCTGTGTATCCGACACCGAGCCGCCGTTGTTGTCCGAAGGCACGTAGCCCTTGGCCAGGTAATCGGTGATGCCGCCCCGTCCGCCGCACGCGCCGGTGACCGGACCGAACGCCGAGACACGGGACAGCGCATAAGCCTTGGTCTGGTCGAAGGCGACGCCTTTCAGCGAGCTCTCGGCGAGCACGATCTCGCCGGGGGAGCCGAGCATCGACCCGCTGTCGCCGTGGGCCAGCGGCCAGCGCGGCACGGCGCCGCACTTTTCCGCCATATCAATGAGCGAGGCTGCGAAGGGAGCGTTGTACGCGCTCTCCTCGAGCAGCAGCCACGGGTGAAGCGTCCGGTAGGTATCCCACAGCGAGAAATCGCTGTAGCGATCGCCGGCCGCCGTGACGATCTGGTCGTCGGGATCTATCATGCGCCCGTCGCCGTCGCTCATGAGCGTGGGCATCAGGTGCGCGTGGTACATGGCAGTCGCGAGCACGGTCACGTCGCGCGCCGGGGCGCCCCAGACATCGATGTTGGACATGGTGGCCGACCAGGCGTCCCGGGCGGCCTGCCGTGCGCTGCCGAAGTCGCTGGTTGCGAGCTCGGCCTGGAGGTTGCCCGCAGCGCCGGCGTCATCGACGAAGCTCATCCCGACACGCATGAGCACCTCGGTCGTGCCGGGGGCGAATCGTGCGTAGGCGCCGGCGGGATCGCCCGAGGCGACCCCCGAGCCTGCGTGCAGGCCCGAGGCATCCCACGTGCCCAGCTCAGCGGGAGCGGGCTCGAAGCGGGCATGGGCAAATGCGTTGAATCCGCCGAAGCGCTTGCCCATGTCGCCGTTCATGTGGACGGAGGCCTTCATGACACCGGAGGCGGAGTCGACCTCGGCGCGAGGATTGACGACTTCGCCGCTGAGCTTGTGCCGCGGGTCGACCAGCACGGCGGGCTGGCTGCCCTGGGGGAAGGTGAAGCGGAAGAGCGCAGAGCGACGCGACGAGGTGATCTCGACACGAATGCCGCTGGCGAGCACTACGCTGTAGTATCCGGGAACCGCGATTTCGTCGGCGTGATCGAACCCCGCCCTGTATCCGCTCTCGGTGGTGCGCGTGGCGTCGAAGCCGTCGACGGGCATGAAGGCGAGGGTGCCGTAGTCGGCCAGGCCGGTGCCGTGCATGCGCGTGAGGCTGAAGCCGCGAATGGTGGAGTCTTCGTAGTAGTAGCCGGAGCAGTGGTAGGCCTCGAGATCGCCGCTGCCGGCGGTGGTATCGGGGCCGGGGTGGATCATGGCGAAGGGCACGTCGGGGCCGGGATAGCCCGAGCCGATGCCGAAGCCGATGCCGTCGGTGCTGATGCGAGGGTCGACCGCGGACAGCAGGTCGGCGCGCTCGGCTTCGGGTGCAAGCGGTTCGAGAGCACAGCCGGCGGCGAGGGCCAACAGGGGCAGGAGCAGGAGCGGGCGCATGGATCGAGGGTAGAGCCAGAAGACAGGCTGGCGCAATCAACTCGGATCCGAGCGACGATTTTGCGCCCACGCCGACCCGAACCGGGGCGGCTCGACAGGCGGAATCAACCACGACGCTCGTGCGCGCACCCGCGCTGGACCGGGCTCAGGCCGATCGTTGCCCGGTCGCGACGGCCCAGACCTGGGCCCTATGGACGGTGCTCCTGAGCACGGCCGGGTTCCACACAAACATGGGAGGGACACGACCGACGCGGCCGTGACGGTGGCGCGTCGGTGGTATCGACTGGTCATCCCCGCGATCCCGTGCGTCACGCTGGGCTATGCGGTCGCCACGTTTCCGGGGTTGGGGTCGGCCGGGTCCTCACACCGCAGTCCGGCCCCGCCACACTTGAGCGAGCCTGTGCCGCGCCTCGTGCCGACCCGTGAGGCGCTGCGCACTTGCTTCTTCCCTCGCGCGAGGCTATGGCTCGCTCGTTCTCGTCTTTCGCTTGTTGCTCGGGGGTTCCATGCGTCTGCTCGCCTTCGCTTGCTGCGCTTCTCTCACTCTCGCGCTCGGCGCCTGCTCGTCCACGCCTGCCGCGTCCAACCCCGCGTCGACCCAAGACGCTTCCGCCGACATCGCCGAAGGCGATGCCCCCGGCCACGACGGTCCGTCGGAC
>JAJZQG010000339.1 GCA_021847645.1 Myxococcales bacterium | reverse complement strand
GTCGTCGAACTCGCGGCGGTCACGCGAGGACACAACAACGTCGATGCCCGCGCCCTTGTAGCGGGAGCGAAGCTCCTCGAACTTCTCCTCGGCCAGGGCCTTCTGCGGCACGAGGTAGAACACCTTCGTGTTGTTCCTCGCGGCCCTGACCGCTGCCATCTCACCGACGAACGTCTTGCCCGACGACGTGGGCGAGAACACGATCAGGTTCGCGTCGCCGAACAGCCCGAACTCCTTGACCGCCCGTTCCTGCACGGGCAGCAGATTCTCGCCGACGCTCTCGCGCCAGATGGCGAGGATGTCCTGCGGAACGTTGTAGGCTTCGAGAGTATCGACGCGCATCCGTCACCTCCTCACGCCGCTGCTTTCGTCGCGGCCCTCTCGGTCTTGGCGGGTTGTGCCTTCGCTGGCCCCGTGGGCGGCAAGGGCTTCACCGGCGCTTCCGTCGCCTCGGGCTTCACGCCGATGCCGTGCTTCGCCAGGATCCCCTTCGAGATCTCCTGCTCGACGTCGGCATGGTCGGCCAGGAACCGCATCGCAGAGTCGCGGCCCTGCCCGATCCGCAGGTCTTTGTACGAGTACCAGCTGCCGCTTTTCTCGACGAGCCCGGCCTCTACGCCGAGATCCACCACCTCGCCCAGACGCGAGATGCCCGTGCCGTAGCAGACGTCGAACTCGGCCTCGCGAAACGGCGACGCCATCTTGTTCTTCACGACCTTCACGCGAGTGCGTCCGCCCACGACCTTGTCGCTCTCCTTGATCTGGCCGATGCGTCGGATGTCCAGCCGCACGCTCGCGTAGAACTTCAGCGCGTTGCCGCCCGTCGTGGTCTCGGGGCTCCCGAACATCACGCCGATCTTCATGCGGAGCTGGTTGATGAAGATGACCAGCGTGTTGCTGCGCGCCACGTTGCCCGTGAGCTTGCGCAGCGCCTGGCTCATCAGCCGCGCGTGCAGGCCCACATGCGAGTCGCCCATGTCGCCCTCGAGCTCGGCCTTGGGCACGAGCGCGGCAACGGAGTCGACCACGATCACGTCGACCGCGCCGGAACGCACCAGCTTGTCCGTGATGTCCAGGGCTTGCTCGCCGTGGTCGGGCTGGGCGATGAGAAGGTCGTCGGTGCTGACGCCGAGCTTCTTGGCGTAGCCGACGTCGAGGGCGTGCTCGGCGTCGATGAACGCGCAGATGCCGCCGAGCTTCTGCGCCTGCGCCAGCACGTGCAGGGCAAGCGTGGTCTTGCCCGACGACTCCGGGCCGTACACCTCGACGATCCGTCCGCGGGGAAGCCCGCCCACGCCGAGGGCCAGGTCCACACCCAGCGAGCCGGTGGAGATGACCTGCACCTCGGGGGTCGCGGCGCCTTCGCCCAGCCGCATGATGGCGCCCTTGCCGTACTGCTTCTCGATCTCGGTGATGGTGGCCTTGAGCGCGGTGTTGTTCGCTTCCATGGTGTGTCTCCTCGGGGTTCGTTCGTCTGAAGACAGTATGGATCCGACCTATGACAGACCGGGTCATAGGTGTGGTATCCATGGGGAAGCGATGAGTTCCGACGTCCGATATGCCCTCGCCTCCCGCCTGCACGAGCTCAAGACCGCGCTCGCGTCGACCGGCGGGCTCACCGTCTACGAGATCGCCGAGCGCTTCGGCGTGAGCGTACGCACGGCCATCCGCTACCTGCACGCGCTGTCGAACGCGGGCGAACCGCTCGAGGAGTCCATCGACGGCAAGCGCAAGGTCTGGCGCCTGCACCCGGCCGCGCGTCGCGAGACGATCACGCTCAGCACCACGCAGATGGTGTCGCTGTTCCTATCGCGCCGCGTGTTCGACTTCCTCGCGGGCACGGGTTTCAAGGAGGACCTCGACGACGTCTTCAAAAAGCTCGAGCTCACCCTGCGCAAGCGCGACTACGACACGCGCAACCTCGACCGCAAGATCTTCGACGTCAACGAGGCGCCGCACCTGTACGCGGATCGTCTCGAGCACGTCGATGACATCATCACCGCGCTGCTGCGCGAGGAGCGGCTTCGCGTCACCCACGGCTCGGTCGCGGAGTACAAGAAGGCCTTCGTGCTCGAGCCCTACACGCTCGTCGTCTACAAGAAGGGCCTGTACCTGGCGGGCTTCAGCCACCACCACGGCAAGGTGCGCACGTTCTCGCTCGACGGCTTTCGCGACATCGATCGTCTGAAGAACGACCGCTTCGAGTACCCGAAGGACTACCACCCGTCGCAGCTGGTCGAGGGCGCGTTCGGGATGATCGGCGGCGAGCGCACGCGGGTGCGGCTGCTGTTCGACGCAAAGGTCGGCCGCTTCGTCCGCCGGCGCTTGTGGCACCCGACGCAGGAGATCCGGAAGACGGACCGCGGGGTCGAGTTGGAGATGGAGGTCGCGGGGACCACGGAGCTGAAGACCTGGGTCCTTGGGTGGGGCGACAAGGTCGAGGTGCTGGAGCCGGAGAGCTTGCGGGAGGAGGTGGCGGCGGAGGCGGCAAGGGTGGCACGTCGATATGGGCAGACTGCGTCATGATGCAGCCGTGGGTTACGCCGCCCATGCGAAGTGATCCTGCTGATGATTCGCGCGGTCGAGACGGGGGAGGGGAGCGCCGTCTGTCGGGTCGAACGCGTGACGGATGGACACGTCCATGGCGACCTCGCCCCACGCGGACGAAGCGCCCTCGGTCGTTGCGGGTCGCGCGCACGCTCGCGCTGGCGCGGGTGTTCCGCGAGCTGATCGTGCTCGGTGGGCGGAGCTCGCCTCGCTCACGAGGTTCACCCGGGCGCGGGTCGCGGAGATGCTCGCTCACACGCTCCTGGCCCCGAGCATCCAGGAGGAGATCCTGTTCGCAGAAGACCGGGCAGGCAGCAGCGGACTCGCGGAGCACGAGCCACGGCGCTTGATGTGCCTTGATTCAGCCACCGCTCGCTTGTCCCGGCCTGCACGGTCCTGCAAGTGCCGAGCTGGGCGGCAGCGCTAGGGGGTGGTAACATCCGACACCTACGATCGCCCAAGGAGGGCAACCGGTGCCCCTACCCACCTCCATCAACATCAGGCCGTCGCCACGGATTCTTCGTGTCCTGGGCGACATCGAGTTCGAGCCGTGGCAGTGCATCGCCGAGTTGATCGACAACGCCTTCGATGACTTCCTTGAAGTCCACCGCAGCGAGACGCATTGGCCGGATGGCTACAAGGTCTCGGTGTCGCTTCCGGACCGAGCGAGCGCCGACGCCACGGTCGTGATCGAGGACTCCGGCCGCGGGATGAGCATCGACACGCTGAACAACGCCGTTCGCGCCGGGTGGTCCAGCAACGACCGCTTCAGCAAGTTGGGGCTGTTCGGGATGGGTTTCAACATCGCAACGGCTCGCCTCGGGCGTGTGGCACGCGTGTTCACGACGCGTGCTCACGATGCGGAATGGCTCGGCGTCGAGATCGATCTCGACAAGATCGGCGATGATTTCGAAGTGCCGCTCGTGCGACGGCCAAAGGCGATCCCGAGCGAGCACGGAACGGTCGTCGAGATTACTCGCCTCGAACCGTCCCGAGCCGGCTGGCTGGGGAAAAACTCCGCGAAGATCCGGGCGACCCTGGGCGACGTCTACTCCCATCTTCTATCGAGCAAGCCTTTCAACCTCTACCTCGACGCTGTCAAGGTGACTCCGAAGCGTGCCTGCGTGTGGGACGACTCACGGTCTGTGACGTTCGGCTCCGGCTCTACTGCCGAGCAGATCCCCGCTATCTTGAAGATTGACGAGCGCCTCCCGGACGCGGAAGCGTGTTTGACCTGCGGAAACTGGCAACAACCTCACCTCGGTAGTTGCTCCGAGTGCGGAGCGACCACGCTCGAGCCCCGAACCCGGCGAATCCACGGCTGGCTCGGAATTCAGCGATACCTGCACAAGAGCGAATTCGGTATCGATTTCCTGCGAAATGGGCGAAAGATTCTTCGATACGACAAGAGGCTGTTTTCCTGGACCGATCCGAACGACCCGCTCGCCGCACCAGAGGTTGAGTATCCGATCGAACTCGGACAGGGCGGTCGGATCGTCGGGGAGATTCACCTCGACCACGTTCCAGTCAACTACCAGAAGAACGCCTTCGAATGGAGCGACCGTCAATGGATCGCAGCCGTGCGCTTCCTCCGAGGTGATGGGCCAGTTCTTCCGAAGCGCGCACGAGAACTCGGGTATCCTCCGAACGACAGCCCTGTCGCGAGGCTTCATCGCGGGTATAGGCGCAATGACCCTGGCTACCGCTGCCTCGTTCCAGGAAATGGAGCCGGGCCAATCCACGCGGACACGCTCGAGTGGCGAGACAAGTTTCACAGGGGTGTGCCCGACTTCCAATCAGACTCGAAGTGGTGGGACGCGGTCGTGTATCACGAGGCGAAACTCTCGGGAGCATCCGCTACCGCGCCAGCGGAGGGGGAGGATGTGCTGACTGAACTCGGCCTCGGAGGGGCATCAACGCCGACAGCGGCCACGAACACCTCGCCCACAAGCCAACCGACAGGAAATGGAGGCAAATCACCACCTGGCGCGAAGGCGAAGACGCCGGTTGTGCCTGACACCGAAAAGGACCGCGCAGAGCGCCTCCGAGCGGCTGGAGAGATCGTTCCTTCTCTGTCGAAGGATTTCGGACTGGCCGATCTTGGTGCGGCCCTTGAGGTCACGACGTTCGCCGTACGCGCACCCCTCGTGGATGCGAACGGTGCGCCAACTCCTGTCTGGCTGTGGAGGGAATCGGGGAAGCGGCACCTCGCTTTCATCGATATCACCCATCCCGTATTTCAGTCGTTCCCCGTCGATCCGGGGGTATTGCTCTCTGTGGAGATCGCGAACCACCTTCGCGTGCGGGCGGATTCAAAGCTAACTGTTGCGCAAGTCACTGCCTTGCTCCTTGAACAACGCTTGACGGACCTTCGCGTTGAGCAGGCCTACCTCGCTGGCCAAGCTCGTGACTTGCTGGGTTTCGTTCGCCAGAGAATGTCGGAAGCAGTAGCCGCAAATCCCGACCGGGCGTGGCAGCACCTCTCCATCGAGGAGCGTGCCATGACCGAAACGAACATGGTGGTGGCGGGGTCGACCACCTCCATGGAGCAACTTCAGAAGAGTGGCGAATTCCTTCTTCACGTTCCAGCGACGTTTCTCCCGCGACTCGCCGAGGAGTGGGCCGAAGCGTTCTTCGATGGCAAGGTCTTCAAGGGTGGCTACTCAACGGTAACAACCGCTGCGGGAAGACACATCGCGGTCGGACGCGTGGTTTCCTATCTCTACGACGCAGCGGTCGTTGCGGAGGTGAAGCTCAGCTCCACGGTTGCGCTGTCACGATGCGCGCTGAGCATTCAACTCCTTCGCGCGGAGCTGGCGCGAGGGGGCGAACAGTGACTGCAGCCGCCTTTCTGGCGCCCGAACGCCTGTTGGCCGGCGGTCCACGGCGATTCAATTTAGCCGTCGAGCGCCTGCTCTTACATCTAGGATTCGACGACATTCGTTTGATCGACGGCGCGGGCGACGGGGGCGGCGATATCCTGGCACATCGAGGCGATGAGTCGTTCGTTTTCCAAAGTAAGTGGACGACCGGCGCGCAGATCGGGCGCGAAGCTGTTGATGAGGTGGAACGAGCACGGACCCGATATGCCATGATCCGTGCGGTCGTTGTGACGAACGCACTGCCTGACGCAACCGCGCAACGACGAGCGGAGACGCTCGCCAGTATCGGAGCTCGCGTTGAGTTCTGGACTGGCGCCCATCTAAGACGACTCTCGGAGGCGATTCCTGAGCGCTGCCCGCGAGAGTTCGTGCCTCGGCGCTATCAGGAAGAGGCTATCCTCGCCCTCGAACGCGACCTCGATCGCCGCAACAGAGCACTACTTGTCCTCGCTACCGGGCTTGGAAAAACGGTCATAGGCGGGGAGGTGGTGCGGAAGCACTTGCTCAAGCACCCGCATGATCGAGTCCTCGTCGTGGCGGCAATGAAGGATCTTGTCGCGCAACTGGAGATAGCGTTGTGGCGCCACCTCCCTAAGACTGTCTCGACACAAGTGCTGACCGGAGACCAGAAGCCTACCTCTCTTGATGGCGTCACTTTTGCTACTGTCGAATCCGCCGATGGGGCCGTCTTTGAAGGATATCGGCCTGCCCTTGTCATGGTTGATGAGACTCACCACGTCGCCGAGGAAGGCTTCTTCACGAGACTACTGCAAGCCTGCGAGCAGATTCCGCGGTTCGGCCTCACCGCTACGCCGTGGCGCGGGGATCGGTTTGATATTTCCACCCATTTCGGTGAACCTAGCTATCGGATGGGAATCGCCGAGGGCATGGCTAGAGGCTACCTCGCCCAAGTCGACTATCGAGTGTTCGTCGATAACATTGATTGGGAAACAGTCCGAAGCGCGAGCAGGGAAGGGTATACACTCAGGGAGCTCAATTCGAGGCTTTTCCTGCCGCAGCGCGACGAAGCGATTCTCGATCTTCTGTGGGAAGCGTGGACCAAGACGGTTCAGCCCAGGGCAATCCTATTCTGCAAGACAATCAAACATGCTGAGGCGATTGCTGAAGCGGTGTCCCGGTATTCGCCGAGTTGGGCGAACGCGACGTGTCTGCACGCCGACATGACCAAGCGAGAACGCGAAGTCGCGCTAAGCGCGTTTCGCTCCGGACGCGTTCCAGTCCTCACTGCCGTGGACATCCTGAACGAAGGCGTCGATGTCCCTGATGTGAACATCATCGCATTTCTGCGTGTGACGCATAGCAGGCGCATCTTTGTTCGTGTCTTCTCGGCAGCCATGCGCGCAGGGTGTGGTCGCGGGCTGACGGGAAGCTCGGCGGTCGGGGTCGCGGGCTGACGTAGGTGATCCAGCACG
>JAJZQG010000065.1 GCA_021847645.1 Myxococcales bacterium | reverse complement strand
TACGTCGATGGAGCGGGTGGCAACCGCGAGCGCTTCTTCGACCTCGCTGCGCGAGGCGTCGTCGGTGTGCACTCGGATCAGGGCAAAAGAGGACTTGGCGCGCTCGGCGCGTGCGCACTCTTCCTCGAGACGTCCCTCGAAGTAGCCGTGCGTCCAGAGCCGGCGAGGACGCGACCCGGACACGGCGTGCTGCACGACGACCACGGTGGAGCCCAGCTCGATGACGTCGCCAGGGGAGACTTCGACGCGACCTTCGGCGCTGACGCGCTGATCGAGGAACTCGACGGTTTCCGTGGAATCGGTGGGGGGCGAGTAGACGAGGCGCGCGTCGCGCACGCGTGTGCCGTTGGCGCTGCCGAGGTCTTCAATCCAGATGGTGGGGCCGGTGTGCAGCACCGCGTGCTGACGCGACAGGGAGGGATCGTCGATGCGAATGTCGCACTTGTGAGACCGTCCGATGACGACGCTGCCTTGGTCGGGGAGAGGAAAGGTGGCGTACTTGCCCTGCTCGTCGCCGAGCACGAGCAGGACGTAGCGCCCGGTGGATGCGGCGGAATGACCTGGCGGGAAACGCGGGGCCGTGTCGCCGGGCTTCGATGTCGGGTCGGACAATGCTCAGACCTCCAACGCAGGTGCCGGCAGTGTAGCCGAAAATGCCAGTGCGGGGGAGCGGAACCAACGAACGTGGGGTGGCGCGCGTTGACACCGCGCGTGGCCGGCGGTTCGATGCGTCCGATGACGAGGCCCTGGATCGTTCCGACTCTCGCCCTGATCCTGTCAGCCTGCTCCGGCGCCACGCTCCATGGTGCGCCGAAGGTGCCCGACTACGCGCGGACTTGTTCCGCGCAAGCGGCGCGGGGAGCTTGCCTGCCCGAGCTGCAGCGCGCCGCGGAGCTGGGCGACCGAGCACGCACCGGCCAACTGCTGCTCCTCGCCGCGCGCGGTGCGCCGGACGCGGATCGACGGGACATCGTGCGCGCGGCCCTGTGGCTGGCACCGGATGCGTGGCTTCCCGACGACCTGCGCGCGCTGATGGACAGCGACGATCTGGCGGTGATCGGGCCGTCGAAGGGAGCACGAGCCAAGGTTGGACGGGGAACGATATTGAGGTTGCGGGGCGGCTTGCAGCCGCCGGCGAGCGTGCCACGCAGTGAGGTGGAGCTGGGCATACCCGCGGGCAGCGGGCCGTTGGCGGGCGATTCGCTTGCAGGGCTCATTGCGTCGGCTGCGGGAGCGGATGCAGCGGCCTGGGGAGCCGGGGGCGCTCAGCATCTGTCTTCAGGAGCGCCCTTGCTCAGCCGCATACTGGGCACCGGCGTGGGCCTGCCGCCGGATGCGTGGCAATCGGCGAGGCTTATTTCCCAGGCCGACCGTGCGCTGCGCGAGGGACAGCAACCCCAAGCGTGGCTGCTGCTCGGGCAAGCGGTCGACGCGCTGCCGGCGAGCGCGCCGCCCTGCACCGCGCGTGGGGAGCTGGACTACCTGCGGACCACGCTCGCACGAATCTCGTTCGAGGGTTCCGACACGGACTCGCTGGCGGACCTTCGCAAGGTCTGTCTCGACACCGCCGTGCCCGCGCCGGAGACGCGGATGCAACGCTATCTGCAAGAGGTCGTCGCGTTGCAGACCAACCTGGGAACCGCTGCAGGCGAGCTGCCGGCGCCCTGGTCCACGCCGTCGCGGCTCGAGGCCTGGTCGCGAAGCATCGACGAGCTTGCCCGGGAGCTGGGCGACCGGCGGGGGGATATCCTGCGCGCGTTGCGCCAGGATCTGCTGGCGCGCGCCTCTCAACCCAAGAACCGGTGCGACGAGCTTTGGTCCGCCCGCGTGAAAGTGCAGCGGGAGGCAGCGAAGCAGGCGATCCGGGACGCCGGGCGTGACGACCTGGCTTTGCCCAAGGTCGAGACGAAGACCGAAGGGGCGAGGGTGGAGGCCGTGAACGTGGACTCGGTGCTGGCCTGGGCCGAGCGGCCGGAGAACCGGTGGCTGCGCGTTCCCACGCTGGCCGGCGTCCTGTCCGACCCGGCACTGATGCTCGCCAGCGAGTCGAATCGGCCGCGGATCGAGCGGCTGTGCGGTACGGCCTTCGACGAGCTGTTGCACGAGATCAAGAGCGACCGGCTGGAGGGATACGACGGCCGCAACGTGTCCAGGTGGTTCGCGGCGTCGCGGGGCATTGCGCTATGCAGGAGAGCGGACGCGATTGCGTCATTGTCCGACGAGCTGCTCCGGGGAGCGATCGAGGGCAAACAGGGGAAGATCGGCGCGCTGAAGGTCCTGATGCTCACCGGTTTCCAAGCGCTCGAGGCGCTGCTCACCGGGCGCACGAGCGATGGCCTGGTTGCGATCAAGGTGATGAAAGATGGTCTGGCGCGGTTGTCCGCGCGGCTGGGGCCGGGCGACGAGGACCGGGTGCTCGACGCGGTCATCGGCGTTGTCGGTGCGGCGGTGGACCGTGTGATGAGCCAGAACGGTGATGTGGCCGTAGCGCTGGAGCGCGCAGCCGCCACGCTCGAACCGATTGTGCGAAAGCCCATCAACCCCCAGGCTCCCGATCTGCTGCGCGCAGCGCCCGGCATCCACTTGGCCGCCCTGGCCCTGCTGGCGGCCGTGAACGCGAATGACCACGACACGAGAGGGCGCGATGCAGCCCTGCAGCGCCTGGAAACGTCGGTTGAGCGCGACGTGCGACAGTTGCTCGCAGCGTTCGGCGTTCCGGGTCAGGAGCCGGCGATTCTGAGGATTGTCAAGGCGGCGACGGCGGTCGCGCGGGCGGCGGATGCGACGCCGGCGTTCGATGGGGAAGCGCTGATGCGCGACCTGGAGGCGGCGTCGGAGCCGGCCCAGACCGAGACGCGATGGTGGGGAGTGGGGCTCAACGGGGCACGATTGGCGCTTTGGGATCTGGCTGCCGCCGCGTTGGTCAAGTCCGAGAGCTCCGGCGGTTCGAAGGCGCACGCAAGCTCGCCCGAGGCGGACCCGCGGATTGCCCGCATCCTCGACCGCGCCGACCAGACGCTGATTCGGCTGGTCGACGGAGCCGTGCGGGATTGGGGCAACCAGGGGACGTCGTGGGAGTTTCTCTATGTGACACCGGCGACACATCGGGCCGTGGCCGCGATGGTTCTGGCGCCGGAGCAGGCGCCCGATCTGGGGGAGCGGGTGGCGCGGGCCATGCAGCCGGGGATCGATGCGGGACTGTCGCGCATCTCGAGCAAGCTTCGCGACGCCAAGCCCGCGGAGGTCGGATTCCTCGCCGTGCTGATCGACGCCTTGGAGCTTGCGCACGACCAAGGCGGTGTGACCGCATTGGCCGATAACGTCGAGGCGCGCGTGAAGTGGGCCAGGCGCCTGCGAGAGCAGGCTGCCACGTATCCACCGGAGTACCGGGTGGTCATCGACGCCGCGGCGGCAGCGGCGGAGTTCGATAGCGACCGTGCGAAAGCCCGAGCCGAGCTGCAGGACGCGGCGCGGGATGCGGCGGATTCCCAGTTCGGAGACGTGGCGTGGCTTCCGCGCCTCGTCGAGGCGGTGCTGCTCTACCATGATGACGACACCGCCGGCGCGCTGCTGTCGGTCGACGCGGTCGTGCAGTCCGCCAAGGCGGCCGTGCCGTGCAACAAGCCGAACGAGGTCGTCGGGCTGGAGCCGTTCCGGGCGTGGGCCCTCGAACGGCTGGGCCGGCATTCCGACGCGGATGCTGCCTTGCGGGACTACTTGGACGCTACGCGGCAGTTCGGGGGTGACGGCTTCATCGAGTGCAGGCTCGTGTCCTACCGCAACGCGTTCAACTTCACCGCCGACCTCAAGCAGCGGCTCGGATCGTTGTTCTTCCCGACGTCGAACGAGGGCACGTTCCAGGTGGGAGCCGGATACGGGGACTCGCGCAGCTACGATCGATTGACGTGCGTGTCGACGCCGATTTCCACGCCGCGTTTGGACCTGGCGACGACCGGACAGCTGATGCGCGTGGCCTACGCGTTGCGCGCGGGAGACGACGCGACGGCGAACGCGGCATTGTTGGGCGCGATATCGGACGGCAGGGCGCTGGTGCACGGTGACGTGGCCTCGCTGGGGGTCAACGATGGAGCCGCGGTCGAGGACGCGCGCAAGAATGCGTTCGTGCCGATGATCGTGTACGTGGCTGCGGCCGCGCGAGGTAGAGGGCACCTAGCCGCCGCCGACCAGCTCGACACTCTCGCGGAGGATATCGCGTCAGCCAGGGGCGAGAGCGTCGCAGGCTCGCTCGCGGATCGTCCGGGATTGCCGCGCCAGCTCGACAAGCTCGGATTCGATGTCGTGAGCCCCATCATCGCGACGGCGTGGGAAGCGTCGGACGACAAAGCAAAGGAAACCGGCACGGCGGCCAAGCCGGGCAATCACGGCGCGCCGTCGGCGGTTCCGCCTTGGTCGCTGCCACTGATCGAATCCTACGCGCTGCTGCGGCGGAGCAAGGTCAAGCAGGCCATGGCGAGCATGCAACGGGTGCGCGCGCCGGCGGGCGACGCTCTGGCGAGAATCGCGGTGGCGCGAGCCAAGGACCGAATGGCCGGAGCCAAGGCGCCGTTGCGGTCCGTAGCGGAGGTCATCGCGGACCTTCAAGAGCTGTCGCGTGCGGGCATGTTCACCGAGGTCCAGGCCGTGGCGAGCGAGCAGGCTGCGAGGCTGCTTCACGCGAAGAAGAAGGCCGAGGCGCTCGACGTGCTCAACCGCGCCTTGTCGATGATTCCGGCCGACAGGGCGCCTCTGACTCGCGCCGACCTGCTGGTCGACATCGGAACGCAGGTTCCGGAAGTCTTGTCGCACGGGGATTGGGCGAACGCGATGGAGCAAGTCGAGCCCTCGTTGCAGGGGCGCGTTGCGCTGCAGCGGGAGGTGGCCATTCTTCAGCGTGTGCTGGCCTACGAAGCACAGCAGGGTGAGCCCGAGCGCCTCCTGTCGCCGCTGGACCGGCTGCGCGGCGTGCTGGAGCGCGCGTTGGGTGCGGACCACGCCGAGACGCTCAAGCTGGCGTTGGCGGAGCTGCTGGTTCGCAGCCTGCAGACTCGTGTCGAGCAGGCGGACGTGGACGAGATGCTGGCGCGGATTCACACGGCGGGGGCGGGAAGCGAAGCGCTGGTCAACGTGCTGGACGCGTGGCGTGCGACCAGCGACCGGCCGGCCGAGCGCAAGACGGTCGTGCTGCGGTTCGTGCAGCAGATTCTGGCCCCGTAGCGGGCGGTCTAACGCATGGGGTTTGCCCAGTTGAACGGGAACGAAGGGCCGTAGTCGCGCACGGCGGGCCAGTTGTCGCCGGGCTTGGGGGAGCTGGACGACGAAGACGAGGATGTGGAGTACGGAACGGTGACGACCGACCAGCTCGATTGCGAGGAGCCGCCGGGTGTGCGGCTGCTGTCGTATCCGCGATGGGCACCGTATTCGTGGTAGCCGGTATATCCCGGGTAGCCGACGTCGTATCCGTAATAGCCATAGGCGGGCAGCTGTCCGGGGACAGGCGGCGTGCCGGGCCCGTACGGCGGGGCGCTGGCTGGATCGGAGGGGCGAGTGTCGGAGTCCACGGCGCCGAGCTCGATGGTGCGATAGACGCGCGGGGGCGCGGGAGGGGAGGCTTGCTCCGGGGCTGCGGCGGCCCAGGATGGAATCTCGACGGGAAGCTGGTCGTCGAAGGCCGTGCGCGCAGTATGCTGAGGATCGGCGGCACATCCCAGCAGGGACGGCGCGGCGAGCAGGGCCAGAGAAGCGAGGAGCGTGCGCACGGGGAACACCTGGATGATCCATGGCACGGCGCGACGGGTCTGGCAAGGCGCGGGGACGGCCGGACAGCCGGTCACCCGCGTGGTGCCGGCAGACTTCTGGCCGCAGCGCCGGGCGCCAGCACCTCGGTGAGCCGGTCGGGCTCGCGAACGCCCTGGCTTCGCAGCCACGATTCGCTCTCCTCGACCATGTTCGTGCCCGTCGAGCCACCGATCAATCGTCCGAGGCGGCGGCGGGCGACGACGGCGTGCAGGGCCATGCCTGCCTCCACGAAGCCATCTTCCGCCTGCCCGAAGAGGGCAATCGCCCGCGCGGAGTCGCCGTGCAGGGTGGCTGTGCAGGCCGAGAGAAGGGCGGCCAGCGGATCGCCCCAAGCGGTCTTCTCCTTGGCAATGGCCTTGGCGTCGGCCTCGGCGCGAGCCAGCATCTGCCGGGGTGTGGTTCCTGCCGCCGCGCTCGCCAGGGTCGCCCTGGCGCGCAGGAACAACGCCTCGATGCGAATGTACTGCACGCGGGTCAGCAACGAGTCTTGGATGGCCGGCCAGCTGTCGAGCACGAGCCCGTAGGCACGGTCGCCGAGTCCCTCGTAGAGGTCGACGTCGGCTTCGGCCAGCAGGGCCGAGAAGTGCTGAACGTGGAAGCCGCGGTTGGACCAGCGGCGCATTCCTTCGCGAGCCTGGCGCCTGGCAGCGTCGACCTGGCCGGAGAGAAGCCAGGCCATGTTGAGGTAGCCGTGACGGAGGTTGGCGGAGGCGTACAGGTCGCCACGCTCCTCGGCGACCTGAAGCAGTTCGGGCACGCGGCGAGCGATGACGGCGAGCTCGCCCAGGAAGAACCGGGCGCGCAGCCCGAAGATCTGGGCGCTGACCAGCTCCCAGGCGGCGCCGGTGCACAGGTCGGCGAGAATCGCCTCAGCCCGATCGCACCACTCGGTGGCCGTCTTCCATTGGCCCTGCATGAACGAGGTGCCGCCGGCCGCGGTGGCCGACAAGCCGATGACGTGCAGGTTGTCGATGCGCTGGCCTATCTCGCGGGCCTGGTCGAGGAGCTTGCGCACGCGACGCGCGTTGGCGGCGCCGGCCGCGGCCTGGATGGTCGCCTCGCCAAGCAGCGCGCGCGCCACGCGATAGGGCTCGCCCGCCTTGAGCGCGAGGAGGATATGCCGGCTCTGGAAATGGGTGGCATGAATCGCGTCCACGCCCGACAGTCCGCTCGCCACCGCCCAGGTGACGTCGATGCGCGTGAGATCGTCGGGGTGGACTTGCGCCTCGTCGCGTTCCCTGTAGTGCAATCCGCGCAAGGACAGACGCGCTCGGGAGGCAACCATCGAGGCCAAGGCTCTGCGGGGCGAGGGGGCCATCTGCATGCCGATGGCGTCCAGCACGCGTTGCATGACATCGAGGCCCTCGTCGACATGCCCGCTGCGCAGCAGTTGCTCGGCGGCCCTTCGCTCGAGCTCGAGGCGTTCGGCGGCGAGCGTGCCCGAGGCGGCTTCGAGATAGGCGCGGGCGGCGTCCACTCCGCGGCCGGCGTTGGCGAGGGTGTCGGCGAGCCGCGCCAGCACGCGGCGGGAGTTGGGCGTATTGGGCGGGCTGCGCTTGAGCACGAGCTGGTACAGCCGCGCGGCGTGCTCGAAGGCCAGAGCCGCCGCGGCGCGATCGGCGGCGAGCTCCGCGTAGCGTGCCGTGCGCACCGGGTCGGCGGCGGCGGCAAAGTGCAGGGCAAGCGACTCGGGATCGGCGCCGCGAATGGCCTCGTATCCCTCCGCCAGGCGAATGTGTCTCTCACGCAGCGCCACCGCGTCGAGCCTGGAGACCAGCACGTCGCGAATTCGATCGTGGTACGTCTCTACGATCTCCTGGCCGTCGCGGGAGCTCGTGCGCACCAGGCGCGCGGAGCGCAATGCGGCAATCGCCTCCTGAAGCCTGGTGCCCAGCCGCGTGGCGTGGGCCAGCACGGACTCCTCCACGGGCCTGGCCGCCACGGCCACGATCTCGAGCAATCGACGGGTGCCCTCGGGCAGCCGCGAGAGCCGGTCGTCGATGACCATCTCGAGGGTGACCTCGGCGCCGGAGATGCGCGGCTTTCGCACGCTCAGCGGCGAGGCATCGTCGAGCGAGGCGCGCTGGCGCCGGACCCAGCGGGCCAGCTCGCTGATCAGAAACGGGCTACCCTTGGCCTCGAACGCGATGGCCGCGGCCTGATCGCGCACCTCCGGCGACGATCGATCGCCCTCGTCACTCTCGAGCAAGGACAGCGCCAGCTCCAGGGCGTCGGCGTAGGAAAGCGGCTGCACAACTATCTCGCGCACGTCCGAGCCGTCCTCGATGCGTGGGCCGGAGGACAGCAGCGCCCGCAGCAGGGCGCTCGATCGGGCGTCTTCCGTGCGATAGCACGCGACCAGCAGGATCGGCGGTGCGCCGGGCGGCCGCAGCACCTCAGTCAGCAAGCTCGCGCTGTCCGCATCGCCCCACTGCAGATCGTCGATGTGCAGCACGACCTGCTGCCACTGCGCGAGATTGGCGAGCATCTGGCGCAGCGCCAGGAATGCCCTGCGACGAAGCATCACCGGGCTGAGCGCGCCCATCACAGGGCGAGGCGCGTCCTCCAGGGAGGGCACGCGCAGCAGCACCGGAAACAGCCGCGCCAGGGCCCAGATATCGCGGGGCAGCACGGCTTCGAGAACCTGAGCGTCGAGACGGGCCAGGTAGCGCGTGAGCTCGTCGACGAGGCTGTCGAATGCCTTGTAAGGCACCATCTCACGCTCATAGGCGCGCCCACGGACCACCAGGGCGCTGCCCTCGGCGGCCACCTGCTCCAGAAAACGCTGCACCAGGGCGGTCTTCCCCATGCCCGAGCTACCATGGACGTAGACCGTAATCGGAGAGCCCCGCGCCGTGCCCGACAGAGCGTCGTGCAGGGCCGCAAGATGCGTCTCGCGCCCGATCAGCTCGGTGGGCTGGCCAGCCGCGCCCCTGCCGAACATCCCGGACATCATCATCGAGCGTCCGCGCCCCAGCATGCGCAGCACCTGGTCGCCCGACGGCCGCTGGGCCGGGTCCCGGCTCAGCAGACTCATGCACAGCTCGTCCAGGTCCTTGGGCACGGTCGCCAAGATGCGCCGCGGCGCGATCGGATCCTGCCGCTGCTTCTTGCCCAGCACGCGGACTGCCGCGCCCGTGTGCGGGAGCCGTCCGACCAGCGCCTCGTAGAGCATCACGCCGACGCTGTACCAGTCGCTCTCGGTCGTCGCCGCCCGGCCCGCACACTGCTCGGGCGACATATACGCGATAGTGCCCACGATGCGTCCGACCGACGTGGTATTCCCTTCGTGGGCCACGAACTCCGTGGCCAGGCCGAAGTCCAGGAGCACCACGCGGCCATCGCCCGTCACGAGCACGTTGGAGGGCTTGATATCGCGATGAAGCTTGCCGGCGCCGTGCAGCGCCACGATGCCTTCGGCCAGCTGCGCGAGGCTCGACCGCAGGCGGCTGATGTCCGGCAGGGCGAAGACCGCGGGCATGGGGGCCACGTCTGCGGCAATCGCTTCGTCCCCCAAGGGCATCGTGGGAATCGAGGTGTCTGCCGCCGTGTCGTGGCCCATGCGCACGGTAGTCGTGTCGCTTGGCTCCTCGACCACCACGGGAATGGACGGGAGCGCGATCCGTGCCGCGTCGCGCGAAGGCTGGGCGCCGCTGCGAACCCAGGCGAGGAAGTTGGAGCCTTCGACGAGCTCCATGGTGAAGAACCAGCCCGACTGCGACGATACGAGCTCGTAAAGCGCCACCAGGTTCGAATGGCTGACGTCGGCGAGGGTCCGGAACTCCTGCTTGAACCGATAGAGCGCGACGGCGTCGAGGCGTCTTAGGGTCTTGAGGGCGACGCGCATGCCGCGGGATTGGTCGAACGCCTCGTAGACCACGCCCATGCCGCCAGCTCCAATGCGTCGCACGATCTGGTAGCGTTCGGTTCCTGCGAAGTGGTCTTGGATGAGGTCGGCCACTTGGCGAGCCTACAACGGGCGGAGCACGCCGTCACCTCGAAGGCCGGCGGACGATTGCCTCTGGAACTCGGGCTGCATTCGTGTGTCTCATGCCATCCATGAGCGCCCGAACCCTCAGGTCATCCGCCGTCGTTGCATCGTTGCTGTCTCTCGGTATCGCGGTGGATGCCGCGAGCGCACCGCCCGACGCAGCGGCTCGGGGGCTCGACGTATTCGTCCACGCCCCTGCTGAGGGCTCGCCCGCGTCCCCGCTTCCGTTGCAGATCGAGGCGTACGGGTTCCCCGCCGTGACGACCGTCGTGCCGCTGTCCAACGCGCAAGTCGAGGCGACCTGGGATCCGGAGACGCTCGGGCCCGACGTCACGGCCGTTCCGCCACCCGTGCGCGGCACCACGGATGGGTCGGGGCGTGTGCACCTGGATGTGCCCGTGCCGCCAGGACCCGCCGGCATGCTTCGCCTGCTCGTCGGTGTGCGGTCCGGGTCGCATCAGCGCACGCGCGCGCTTCCCGTATCGCGCATGCGCGCGCACGACATCCGCCTGTACGTGGCGGAGCGGTCCGTGGTGCCCGGCAGCACGATCCCGGCGTGGGTGCTGGTGACCAATACGACAACCCAACAGCCTTCTGCCAACTCCACCGTGGATCTCAACCTGCTGGAGGGAGGCGTGATTCGATCGTCGGCCAGGGTCAAGACCGACGGATCCGGCACCGGGATCGCGCGCATCCGCATTCCCCCCGTGGACGAGCCTGGCTGGCAGTGGACGCTGCGGGCCACCGAGCCCGGCTCCGGGGACAAGGACTCCGCCAGCGATGAAGTCGTGCTCTCGCCGCGGGAGGAGACGCCGGGAACGCCGCGGCTATGGGTCGAGTGGGACGACGGCTCGGTGCGCGCCGGAGACAAGGCGAAGTTCACGGTGCGCGTGCGCGACGCAGCGGACGAGCCTGTCGCGAACCATCCGGTGCGCTATTGGATTGGGCCGAAAGGGACCAACGCGCCGGAGGACCCGAAGAAGTGGGAGAAGGTGTCGACTCCGACCACGACCGACCCGGCCGGCGAGATCACCGGAACAGTTGCTGCCCCAACGACAGTGGCGCCGGTGGTCGGCACGTATCTGCAGTTGGTCGTCCGCACGCGGGTCCAAGGCCAAGACCTGGCGCAGACCTCGCTCGTGTCGGTCGGGCAGCCGGAGCCGTCGCTGGCGTTGTATCCCGAAGGCGGCAGCATCGTGGGCGGCGTCGAGCAGCGTGTGCTGCTGCGCGTGTTCGACGACCGGGGCCAGCCGCTGGCTGCGAGCTTCGGCGTGAAGGGAGACGGCCTGGACACCCAAGTAACGACGAACGCGCAGGGAGAGGCGGAATTCGCTTGGAAGGCCCCGGCCCAGGTCGGCGCGTTTCGCGCCGTGGGACCATGCGCCAATGACGTGGCGTCGACCGTAGTCGTACGACCCACCGGCCAGCTGAAGGCGTTCGGCAACCGCACGGCGCCCTTCGAGCTGTGCCTGCCCGTCGATCGTGACGCCGTCGGGATGGTGCGCGTGGAGCCGAGCGTCGTGCGCGCGGGGGACAAGGTGCACGTGCGGGTGCTGGGCGCAAGACGCCGAGCCTGGAGCCTCGTCCTGCGCTCGGCCGAGGGAGGCATGGCTGCCAGCGCGTGGTTGCCGGACGGCGATCAGGGCGGCGACATCTCACTGCCCGATGGCGCCAACGGCTTCTGGAACGTAACCGCGGTGTCTCCGGGAGAGAAGACGCCGTCGAAGGTGCTGCAGGCGGGCGTGCTGGTGCGCCCGAAGGTGCTTGCGGCGCTGGCCGCGAAGGTGACCGGTGGACGCGCCACGCCGAACGGCGAGGTGCAGATCGAGGCGGACCTGACCGATGGGCACGGCAACGGGCTCGAGGGCGCGGTCGCTGCGGTGGTCTACGATCTGTACGGCGGCGGCTCGGTCGAGGGGTTGTGGAACCTGGATACGCGCCGCGCGTTGTGCAAGGACATGACGGTGGAGGACGAGCGTTGCGACGGATTCCTCGACGGCGATGCGAGCTACGATCCGCTGCGACGCGGCCTGATTGGCAATCATGCGCGGGCGCTGGTGGCGCCCGTACTCGACCCGGGAGCGTCGGTGCAGGCCACGCTCGACGAGGCGTTCCGCGCGGTTGTCCATTCGCTCGAGGGGGCGGTGCTGGAGTCGACCGAGTCGCCGGAGCGGCTGCGCGACGTGCGGCGCAAGGGCCCGGGGGGATGGACGTTCAACCCGGAGCTGTGGACGCTGGTGACGGCGGCGATGTCCGAGCAGCCCGTGACGCCGGGCGGCGAGCCGTTCTCGCTCAGCGACATCATGGCAATTGACCATCAGGTGTCTTTCGACAACGTGGCCAGGCGCGTGACGCGGCTCAAGCTGTTTCGCGTGCTGATGCAGGTCAGGAGCTACATCCACGACCGTCAGCTCGGCGCCGATGAGCCGGCCCTGCGCGATCCCGGCGCGATCCTCCGTCGCATCGTTCGTGACGGCCAGCTGCCGGAATCTGCCCTGGTGGACCCTTGGGGCGGTACCATGCAGTTCGTCCAAGGGGCGAAGCTCAACCTGCCCTTCCTGACCGTCCACGGCTTCGAGCTGCACGCGCCCGGCCCGGACGGCGTGATCGGCACGGCGGACGACGTTCGCGATCCGTTCGAGCGCGTGCTGGCGACCCGGACGCCGTACGCCGAGGCGGTGAGCGAAGACACGCTGGTCGACGCCCGTCTGGACATGGATGTGGGCGACGCCACCGTCAGTGCGTGGCAATCGCTGTTCGAGCAGCTGACGGGCACCTCGCTGGGCGAGGTCAGCACGGTGGGACACGGCAGCGGAACCGGCTCGGGGCAGGGGTACGGCAGCGGCCACGGGAGGCTGGGAGGATCGCATCGGGCCAGCGCGCCGCGCCTGCGGATGGGCGTGACAAGGGACAACACGACATGGATTCCGCCGGTGCGGACCGATGCGCGCGGGCACGTAACGTTGAGGATACCTTTGGGCGGCGTGGAAACGACTTGGCGCGTGGCGCTGGTGGGCGTGCCGGATCGGGCGCGCCCGGCCGCGACGATGACCGACATCCCGGTGTCCTTGCCGCTGTCCTCGAACATCGATGCGGGCGTGTCTTGGGTCCAAGGGGACGAAGGCGCGGTGCGTGTTTCGCTGCGGAACCGGACGGCGGCGCCGGTGAGAGCCTCATTGGCCGTGGCGGCCTCCGGGGCGGCCGCGCTCGCGAATGCCGCGGACGCGAACAAGACCCTGGCTATTGCCGCCCGCGGGGTGGCGGAGCTGCGCGTACGCTTGCGGGCGCCGCGGCCCGGAACGGCGGTGCTCACCGTGCGATCCTCGGTCCCCGGATTGCCCGACGACGTGGCGCAGCAGCAGTGGGAGATCAAGCCCGCGGGCGAGCTGACGGACGTGAGCCAGATGGCCTGGGTAACCGGGGAGTCGTCGCTTTCGCTGCCGATCGATCCGGCCGCGACGACGGCGGTCGGCGCGCCGAAGCTGACGATCGAGCGAGGGTACGAGCCTCTGCTCGGCGCCGCGCTGGACTCGCTCGAACCCGATCGGCTGCGCACACCGGATGCGATCGCGGACTCGCTCGATGCGGCGTTGCGTATTCGGCGGTGGGCGATTGCGCGGGGAGGGCAGGGCGATCCGTTGGCGGCGCGCGCCGGGGAGCTGGCGCGGCGTGCCCTGGGACGGATTGCCACGTACGCGCAGATCGTGCGTGACAAGGCCGTGTGGAAGGAAGCCGCGGCGAGGGTCAACGTGGCTGAGCTCAAGTCCGCTGCCAGCGCGCTGCCCAAGCCCTCCGAATGTCCACCCGAGGGCAAGCCGACCGCGGAGATGTCCGTGGCGTGGCTCGAGCTGGAGCCGGCTCCCGTCGGGGGCGTGATTCCCGCGTGCTGGGATGCGTTCGTCACGGGCGCGACCGAAGCCGTGATGAAGTCGGCCGATCCGGTGGCCCTGGCGCGTGCGGTGCTGGCGCTCTCCGATCGCCCACATCGCGCCGCGGTCGCTGCCGCCATGGCGCGACGTCTCGAGGAGCAGGTGAAGTTGCAGCCCAACGGGATGATCGAGCTGCCTGGCGCGTCCGCGGCCAGCCGCGCCGCCCGCGCTGCGGTGTATTCCGCGCTCCTTCGCGTCTCGGTGCAGGGAGTCAAGCTGGCCGCCACGACCGACAAGCTCGCCTCATGGCTGCTGGTGCAGCGGGATACCTACGGGGGATACGGCACAACGTCCTCCACGCGCGGGGTTGTGCAAGCGCTTCTGTCGGCATCGCCGCCCTCCGGAGGTCCGGCCCATGTCGTGGTGGTTGCAGGAGGCCGGGAGATGCCGTTCGATCTCGCGCCCTCTGCCGCGCAGGTCATCGCCTTGCCCGCCGGCACCGACACCGTGCTGGTGCGCGCTTCGGGCGCTCCCGTGCTGGCGAGACTGCAGCGGCAGCGATTGCGGTGGTGGGCGCGCCCGTGGTCCGAAGGACCCAGCCCGATTCGCGTCGAGCTGACCTGGCCAACCACCGCCCAGGCCGAAATGACCTCGCGCCTGGAGGTGACGCTCAAGCAGGAGCTGGGCAGGCCCACGACCGTCGACTTGCGGATTCCGCTTCCCGCGGGCGCGTCCCTCGCGGCCCCGGTGCAGGGCATCCGGCAGGTGCAAGGCGTGCTGACGATTCGCCGCCAAATGGACGACAGCTCCCTGCCGACGGTGTTCGAGGTGCCGATCCGATTCTCGATGCCCGGTCGGTTCACCGTGCCCGAGGCCGAGGCGAGGCTCGCGTTCGAAGAGGCCCAGCGCGCGCTGGCGCCGTCGAGGCCGCTGGTCGTTCGATAAGGGCCCATCCCCGAGAAGTAGTCCGTTGCATTACGGCTCGATGCCGAGTCGTCGCTGGAACGATGGCTGCTGCCTGTGGTCGAGTCGCGGCTGGGCGCGTTGGCAGCGAGAGTCGTCCGGCTCGTGGGACAGGGCGCGAGGGCGGCTTCGGTGGCGGCGTAGGCGCGGCGCGCCTTTCGTGGTACTGGCGGCTGGTTGGCTGCCATGGACCTTGCCCTGAGAAAGATCGTCGATGTTCGCACCGGGGCCGGCGCGCGGTATCCCGTGTTCGCCGGAGACGACCTCGGGGCCTTCTTCCGCCAGGCCTGGCGCCCGGCTTGCCGCCAAGCCGTGATCATCGGCGACGACAATACGGCGGCGCTGTTTGGTGATGCCGTCCAACAGGCCCTTCCCGCGCCCGGCCCATCGGTTCTCCGGCTCTCGTTCGCTGCCGGCGAGTTGCACAAGACGCGCGAGACCAAGGCGCGGCTCGAGGACGCCATGCTCGACGCCGGAATCGAGCGTGGCGCCTGTGTCATCGGTGTGGGCGGCGGAATCGCCCTCGACATGGCCGGCTTCGTCGCTGCCACGTTCCTGCGCGGCATTCCCGTCATCCATGTCGCCACCAGCCTGCTCGCCCAGGTCGACGCATCCGTGGGCGGCAAGACCGCCGTCAACACGCCTCACGGCAAGAACCTCATCGGCGCCTTCCATGCGCCGAGCGCCGTGCTGCTCGCTACCGGTGCGCTCGCCTCGTTGCCGCCGGAAGAGTATCGCAACGGCCTTGCCGAGGTCGTCAAGATGGCTGTCATAGGCGACGCCCTGCTGTTCGCCACGCTCGAGCAGATCGCCCGAGAGCCTGGAGCCGCCCTGCCGCAATCCAGCATCGAGCGCTGCGTGCAGCTCAAGGCCGACGTCGTCGGAGCCGATGAGCACGAGAGCGGGCTTCGGCAGATTCTCAACTTCGGGCACACCATCGCGCACGCAGTGGAGAGCGGTTCGGCGCACTCGGTGGCTCACGGGTCCGCCGTCGCCTTCGGCATGCTCGTGGAGGCGCGCGCGGCTGAGTCGCTCGTGGGCCTGCCCGCAGAGCAGCGCGCGCGTATCGACCGCGTCGTCGACGGTCTCGGGCTGGCCGCGTTCGATCCTCCGCCGTTCGATCGGGTGGCACCGCTGCTCGGTTCCGACAAGAAGACCCGCGATGGACTTGTGCGTTGCGCCTTGCCGGTGCGACTGGGCGTGATGGACGAGGCGGACGGCCAGTACGCCCGACCGGTGTCGATCGAGACGTTGCGGCAGTCCTGGACCCGGGCGCTCTCGGAAACGAGGGCGGCTCGGGGAGGGGGCGGGCGATGACGCCGGTGAGCGTGCGCGTGCCGGGCAGCAAGAGCATGACGCAGCGGGGGCTGGTGATCGGCGCGCTCTCGAGGCGACCGGTGCGCCTTCGCGGCGCACTGGATTGCGATGATTCGGCGCACTTGAGCCGCGCGCTCGCGAGCCTGGGCGCCGAGGTCCGGTGGGACGGCGACCAGGTGGTCGTCGAGCCGGGCGAGCTGCGAGGCCGTGGGCAAGTGCTTGCCTGCGGAAATGGCGGAACCGCCCTCCGTTTCGCAGCGTGCCTGTCGCTGGTTGCCAACGGCAGCATCACGCTCGACGGCGACGCGCGCATGCGGCAGCGTCCCATCGGTCCTCTCGGCTCAGCTCTGCGGGACTTGGGGGTGGCTGTCGAGTACGGCGGCCAAGAGGGTTATCCGCCGATCACGGTGCAGAGAGTGGGCGAGCCTCCGGCGTGCGTGGACATCGACGCCGCGGCGTCGAGCCAATTTGCCAGCGGACTGCTGCTGGTCGCTCCGCGGCTGCGGTTGGGCTTGACGGTCCGCATGGTGGGCGGACTGGTGTCCGCGCCCTATGTGGCAATGACTACTACGATGATGTCGCGCGCAGGCGCTGTCGTCCGATGGACGAGCGAGACGTCGGTTCGGGTCGCCCCTGGCGGCTACTTCCCCGATCCCTGCGACGCGGTGATCGACATCGAGCCCGATTGGTCGTCGGCGTCGTTCCTGCTCGCTGCGGGCTTCGTGCTGGATCGCGACGTGATCGTCGAGGAGTTGCCGGAGCCTTCGCGCTCATGCCAGGGCGACGCCGCCTTCGCCGCGCTGCTCGAGGAGCTGCGCAGGCCCCGGGCGCACGACATCGACCTGTCGGCGAGCCCCGATCTGATCGCCCCGCTCGCGGCTGCGTGCTTGTTCGCCTCCGAGCGCACGCGCATCCGCGGAGTGGCGCATGCCCGCATCAAGGAGAGCGATCGGATTGCCGTCCTGGCGCAGGAGCTGCGCAAGCTCGGTGCGCGCATCGAGGAGCATCCGGACGGCTTGGGCCTCGCGCCCATCGATGCGTCGGCGGGCGTCGCAGCCGAGCTCGACCCGCACGGCGACCACAGGATGGCGATGGCGTTCGGCGTGCTGTCGCTGCGAATGCCGGGCATCCGTGTGCACGACATGCGGTGCGTGAGCAAGTCCTTTCCCTCGTTTTGGGCGCAGCTCGAACGCGTGCGTTCTCGAGGTGCGTGATGGCGGCGAACACGTTCGGCGAGCTGTTCCGGGTGACCACTTTCGGCGAGAGTCACGGCGCGGGGATCGGCGTGGTGGTGGACGGCGTCCCCGCGGGCATGAGCGTGGACCTGGACGCGATCCAGGCGCAGCTACGCCGGCGCCGTCCTGGCCAGAGCGAGCTGACGACGACCCGGGACGAGGCGGACGCGCTCGAGGTGTTGTCGGGGCTGTTCGAGGGCAGGACCACGGGGGCACCCGTGGCGATGTGGATTCGCAACAAGGACGTTCGCTCGTCGGACTACGCGTCGATTCGCGACGTGTTCCGGCCTGGCCACGCGGACTACACGTGGTTCAAGAAGCACGGATTCCGCGATTGGCGCGGTGGAGGGCGAACCTCGGGGCGGGAGACCGCGGCGAGGGTGGCGGCGGGCGCGCTCGCGAGGCAGTTGCTGGCGCGGCTGGGCGTGGGCGTGCTCGGTCATGTCGTGCGGATCGGGCCGATCGAGGCGCGCACGTTCGACGAGGCCCAGATCGAGCGCAATGCGGTTCGCTGCGCGGACGCGGTGGCCGCCGAGGCGATGCGGGCGGCCATCGAGAAGGCGAAGGGCGAGGGCGACTCGTTGGGGGGTGTGATCGAGCTGGTGGCGCGCGGCGTGCCCGCCGGTTGGGGCGATCCGGTGTTCGACAAGCTCGATGCTCGCATCGGCGCAGCGATGTTGTCGATCGGCGCGGTCAAGGGCGTGGAAATCGGTGACGGGTTCGAGCTGGCGAGCCGTCGCGGCTCGGAGGCCAACGACGCAATCCTGCCCGGCGGGTTCGCGTCGAATCACATGGGCGGCGTGCTCGGAGGGATCTCCAACGGTGCGCCGGTCGTTGTTCGCATCGCGGTCAAGCCGACGCCGTCGATCAGCCTGGCGCAGCAAACGGTGGATATCCAAGGACAGGCGCGGGTCATCGAAGTGCCTGGCCGCCACGACCCGTGCATCTGTCCGCGGCTGGTGCCCGTGGCCGAGTCCATGCTGGCGCTGGTGCTGTGTGACGCCGCGCTCCGCCAGCGCGCCCTGGCACCGCTCGACATGCAGACGAATTCAGGCGCGCGCGGCGGCGATGGCGCGTGAGCACAGCGCTGCCGGTGTGCCGATTGCCGGCCTCGCGGCGGTCTGATATGGAACTGGCATGCGTGCTCATCACGGCCCGAAGCGTTCCGTCGTCACCGACGCGCTCATGGCGCTGGCCGGTCTGCTCGTCGGCGGTCCCGCAGCCGGCTGCGGTTCCGGTCAGCAGGCGCAGCCACCGTCCGCGGCACCCACCGCCGTAACGGTTCCGGAGTCTTCGCCGAGCGCCGCGGCGCCAGCGGCATCGGCGAGCAGCTCGCTGGTCGAGCCGGGGATCGACGAGCCGCCCGCGCCCCCGCCCGCGCCGCCGGTCGCAACCGACACGCAGCAACCAGTCCTGCCCGCGCCGCGGCCGATTCAGGTCAAGTACGGCGGCCCCTCGCGCGGCGCTCCGGGGCGAAGTTGATCGACGGTCGCCGCCGGCTTGGTGCGGCGATGCTCGCTTTCTGGACGATCGCAGCGGCCTGCGGTGGGTGCGCACCGCATGTTCCTGCGACCGCCCCATCGGCTTTCGCGCGATCCGTCCTGCGACTGCGCGTCCCGATGGGCGCCACGTCGCTGAGCGCGGTGCTCACTCGCCCGGCGCGCCCGGACCGCGCGCCCGCGGTGCTGCTGCTCCAGGGGTTGGACTGCGCGTCGCTCGACCCGCCGTCGGGACAGACCGCTGCCTACGTGCCTATCTTGAACGCGCTCGACGAGGCCGGCTACGTGACGATGCGCGTGGACAAGAGTGGAGTCGGGCAGAGCGGCGGGCCGCCCTGCGGCGATACCGACTTTGCCGCCGAGGTGCAGGGATTTCGCGCAGCGATTCGCACGTTGCGTGGCCAGGCCTTCGTCGACCCCCATCGCATCTACTTGTTCGGCCACAGCACCGGCGGATTGATTGCCACGTTGTTGGCCTCCGAGCCCGGTGTCGCCGGCGTCGTCGTGTACGGCGCCGATCCCCAGCCCTGGCGCCAGTACGAGCTGGCCAATGCGCGCAGGCAGTGGCAGCTGCAAGGCTTGCCGGCGGAAAGGGTCGACCAACTGGTCGATCGCTGGGCTGCCCTGCAGAAGGCGCTGTACGACGAACGGATGCCGTCGGCGGAAGCCACCAACCGCTTCCCCGAGTTCCGCTCCGTGTTCGACGCGCAGGGCCGATACCAGGGCCGGAGCATGAGCTACTTTCGACAGCTCGCCTCCACGGACTGGGAGAAGGCATGGCGCAATGTGACCGTGCCGGTGGCGGTGGTCGTTGGCGACAGCGATGCGCTCAGTGCCCCCGGCGATCAACTGCGCACGGCTCGTATCGTGGAGTCGGCGCGACCGGGCGCCACGACGATCGTTCACGTTGATTGTGCGGATCACTGGTTTCGCCGCGTGTGCTCGGCGCGGGACAGTCTGACCTGGCGTTGGGCGGGGCCGGTCAACCCGGCCGTGGCCGAGGCGATTGTCGGCTGGCTGGGCCGCAAGTAGCCGGCTCCGCGCGGAGGTGAGCCGGAACACACGCGTGGGCCCGCTTGACGCACTCGAGGGCTGCACCCAAGGGATTGCTTCAGTGGTCCGCAGTAATCGACTGCCGCGCTCGGCGAGCAGGTAGGCAGTGCGGATTCCGTGTCGCCCACCGGGCTCACGGTCCGGGTCATCCGCACGATCCCCACGGCCGACGGCCTGGAGTTGCACAGTGACATTCCGCCGAGCCTGGTGCGGGTCGTTGGCACGTCGCCGGATCCTGCCCAGGCCTTTCGCTCCGCCCTGACCGCTACGGTCGGTGCCTCGGTGCGCGAATCGCAATGGATGAACGCCAGCGCGGCGGCGATGCTGGCTGGTCAGTCGCTTGTCGTCGCGTCCAACTCGGATGGTCTACGCCCCCACAATTCCTTCGTCCTGGGCAAGGCCGTGAGCGTCTACCTGCAGCTCATGCTCGCGACCATCGGTCAGGTGACTTGCGACTAGCCTTGAAGGCAACCCGGCACCGGCCCACGCTCTGTCGCCCCTCGCGTGGTCCGCGCCATGTCAGTGTCGCTTCGGCGGACCCGCCGCGACGAGCGCCCACGCGGCTGCCTCAGGATCCTCCTGGATCGCGCGGTGATCCTGCTCGTTCGTGGTACACGACGCCAGCCGCTCGATGAGGGCGAACGATCGGGCCCGTCTCTCGCGCAGCACCGCGAGCCGTCGGGCCGGATCCTGATCGGCTATCGCGAAGGCCCCGACCGCCGCGTCGAAGACTCGCTCGTAGGCCTGCCTGGTCATGCGCAGCGCCAGGTGGTCCAGCAGCAAGTGGGGTATCCCGGCTCCGGCCACGCGCGCCAGCATAGCGTTCGCCACGTTCATGGCCAGGCACTGGTTCGCGCAATGAAACGGGTGCAACCGGACGAACGCCTGGTGGAACCTGGCCAGGGCCGCAACCGCCTCGTCCCGCGCGCCCGCGGCTGCCGACCGCTCGGCCGTCTCGAGCTGCACGAACAGGAACTCGGCGTGCCCATCGTGCATCGGCCGCGGAGGGCAGAACCAGGGACGCTCCTGCTCGTCTTGCTCGGCCCTTGCAACGACGATGCTCCCCCAGCCGAGTCCGCCTTCGTCGAACGATCGCTGTAGCGGCTCGTCGCCCGTCTGCCCTGCGGCCCGGCTCACAAGCCGATGCCAGCGTTCACCTCCGACCGCGCCCGCATTGACCCGTGGACCGTCGAGAAAGACACTGCCCTGCGTGGTCGAAAGGATGCGCGGCGCGTCGTGGAGCAGCGCGCCGGGATTCACACGCAAGTCCGATGCCGGGCTAGCAGGCTTATAGAACGAGTCGAAGCGTGGTCCCATGACCGCGACCACATGCAGCTTGCGCAGCAGTCCAACAAGCTTCGCGCCGGAGTCGATGGACGGCCATTGGCCGAGGAACAGCTCGCGCACCGCGGCCATGTTCTCCCAGTAGGGCCGCTCCACGGCATAGGGCGACGAGGCGAACCGCACGACCTCGGCAGACGGCATCCGGCGCTCCAGCGACGCGACCGCGTCGGGTGCGAACACAACGAGGCCGAATGCGGCGCGCAGGAACCGGGCGAACGCGGGAGTATCGACCCTCGCGGCCCACCGGACCTGGGCCAGGCAGCGGGCGCCGTCGATGGCGCCCAGGATTTGCTCAGCCGCTTTGCGCGAGACGCCTTGCAGCTCGATGCCATTCGGAGCGCCGGGCAGGCCTAGCACTGCAGCGCCGGCGCGCTCGCGCACCTGCAAGCCCGGGTGCGCCACGACGACATCGTCCTTGCGCGGCTCGAAGCGCGGCTTGTCGGCCGAGAACAGGTAGTCGCGCGGACCGGAACGCGAGGCGGCCTGCTGGCGCAACCAGCGCTCGTACTCCAGCACGGGGTAGGGAAGCTCGAGGATGCGATCGAGGAGGGCATCGTATGGTGCGGACGCTGGGATCGAGTGCGGCATTCGGACTCACCCGCCGAGCTGCAGGAGCATGGTGATACGGGCCATCTCGAGGCGATCGAGGAAGGCGGCGATCTCGGGCCTGGCCCACGCGCGCACCTTGTCCGCCACGTCGGGACGGGCTTGCGCGAGCGTGCGCGGCATCAGGATCCCCAGGCCGAAGACCGCAGGGATGCGCACGAACTCGAACTTCTGGTCCGTGGCCTCCAGGTAGTCTTCCACCGCGGTCAGCACGCCGTTGCGCGGCCCTCCCTCGTGCTTCGCATGACACAGCTTCGGATTGAAGCCGCCCGCCGGAACCAGCTCGGAGGCCGTCGGCGAGATGCCCTGTCGTGCCCAGGGCTGACGGAACTCGTCCGGTATCGAGGACGGGTCGTAGTACAGATCGCGTCGCGCGTAGGGCCACGCCACGTCGTGCAGAAACGTGAGCGGAAGCGGTCGGCAAGCGTCGCGGCACAGCTGCTCAATGAGCTGCAGCTCGTGCAGCACGGTGAACCAGTTGTGGTCGCCGTCGAGCAGCACCACGTCGAAGGCCTCGATGGCGGGCAGGGCCACCAGGCTCGGCAGGCGGTGCATGTCAAACGCGTCGGGCGCGTTGCGCTTCCACGCGTCGACGTCGAAGCGCGGATGGGGGTCGATCGCGTGAACGCGGGCGCCGTTGGTGCGGGCGAACTCGATGAGCCGGGCGGTCATCTTCCCGCTCTCCGAGCCGATCTCGACGATCTCGTGGGGCTCGAGAACGCCGAGGATGGGGTGAATGACGTCGGGCCAGAACGCGAGCATGGGGCATCATCGCCCCGTGTCGGGGAGGTGTAAATGGGACCCTCGGCTACTCGCGCACGGCGCGGCGGGTCTCGTTGGCCTCGGCCTTGAGCGCGATTTCGAATGCCCCGTAGCGCGACGGATCCAGCGGCGCGAGGCTGGTCGCCCCCAACGCCCGCAGCAGCGGATGGGTGGCAGTGCACTTGCCCAGGGACGCCACCAGCACGCGCACGAGCTCCTCGGACAAGTCCCCCGCCGCGCAGATCGTATCGCCCGGAATCGGATCCGACACCGCAATCAACGTGATCGGGTCGAGGTCCGACCACGGACACTCGATCACAGCCCCGCTCGCGTCCACCGAGCAGAACGTGGCTCCAACATCGGCCGTTCCCGCGCGCAGCGCATCGAGCACGGCGTGGTGGGAGCCGAGGAATCCTTGTGACGCAAACTGCTGGTCGGGCTTCTGGCCGCGGGCGCGCATCATCCAGCGTGGGACCAGATACCCGGCCGCCGACCACGGGTCGACCCACACGGCGCGCCGTCCCTGCATGGCTTCCCACGTGTCAACGATGCCCTTGCGGCCCAGCAGCGCCGCGCAGAAGTCGGCGCGGCCGGCACGCTCCACGGTCACCAGGGGCCGAGTCACGCCGGCTTGCCGAGCACGCACGTAGGCCACCGGCGGAAGCCACGCCAGCTCCACTTCGCGCTCCGCCAACGCGCCCACCAGCTCAGCGTAGTTGAAGTACCGCAGCACGTCGCAGCGAAACCCGAGAGCCTTGGCGAAAGCCTCGTCGAACTCGCTGCTCGCCACCGCCTGCAGCGTCGCTACCACCCCCGCGCGCAACGGACGCGTCATGCTGAACATGCGCACGATCCGCGTCGTGTCTCCTGTCCCCTCCTGCTCCCCAAGCGCGTCCTGCGGGGCGCGCGTCTCCGAAGCCGATGTCGCCTCGTGGGACGACATCGGCGCGGCCATCGCGCGTTGGCCGGACATCGGCGTGCCGCTCTGGGCGAGCGCAGCCAACTCGAACAGCGCGTCGTGCATCTCGCGCATGGTCTGGTACCGGCCGCTGCGCCTGCGGGACAGCGCCTTCATCACCACAGCGTCGAGCTCCGGCGGTATGCGCTTGGCGTGCGCCGACGGCGGCGAGATGGTCGATCGCAGGATGCCCAACACGATCTCGGCCACGCTCTGCCCGTCGAAGGGCAGGCGCGCCGTGAGCGCTTCGTAGATCGTCACGCCCATCGACCACACGTCAGTCCGGCCGTCGAGCTCGGCCGCGGCGCGCAGCTGCTCCGGCGACATGTACCGCGGTGTGCCGACGCGCTTGCCCGCCGTGGTGATCGCCAGCTCGTCGCCCGCCTGCATCGGCTTGGCAAGACCGAAGTCGGTCAGCTGCGGCACGATGTAGTCGGCAGCCTTCTGTGCCAGCAGGATGTTGCCGGGCTTGACGTCGCGATGCACGATGCCCTGCGCGTGCGCCACAATCAACGCCTGCATGACCGGTAGGGTGAGCTTGAGCACCGCCGCCACGGGCAGCTTGCCGCCGCGCCGGATTCGGGCTTCCAACGATTCGCCCTGCACCAGCTCGTGCACCATGAACAGGAAGCCGTCGGCGTCCATGCCCATGTCCAGGACGCGCACGATGTTCGGGTGCGTGAGCCGCGCCGAGAGCTTGGCCTCGCGCAGGAACCGACGGCTGGCCTCCGGATCCGGCAGCTCGGTGGCCGGCAGCACCTTGATCGCCACCGGGCGCTGCGTCCAGACGTTGCGCGCCTCGTAGACCTCGCTCATCCCCCCGCTCTGCAGGTAGCGGATAATCTCATAGGTCGCGGCGACCCGATCTCCGGGCTGCAGCATGGGCGCGTTGACGTCGGACGGATGGGAAGAGCGGGGCGACATGGGAGGTTGCCAAACCTAGCCCGTTACGCGATCGCCGTGCGCAACGCAACTGCGATGGGCTCGGCACCAACTGCAACGGTGGCGCGCCTACGCCACGCCGCCGAGCCGTTTGCCCACGTGCACGATCGTGGCGAGCCACGCCGCCGCCCCGTCGCGCGAACGGCGCGTGGCGAACCTTGCCGCCTCGATGCGCTCGACCACGTACAGGTCGGCGAACGCCTCCTCGATCTCGAGCTGTCGTACACGCCGAGGCCCGCCCCAGTTCGGCTCGCGCTCGCTGAAGCACAACAGATGCAGCGTGGCACCGGGGCGCAACACCGATGATAGGCTGCGCGCGTAGCTGAAGCGCTGCGGCGTCGTCAGTACGTGGAACAGCCCGCAGTCGATCGCCGTGTCGAACCGCTCGCGCAACACCCCCAGCTGCAGCGCATCGACCGTCTCGAAGCGCGCCGGCAGATCGCGCGCGCGAGCCTTGTTGCGCGCCAGCTCGATGGCCCGACTCGCGTTGTCCACGCCCAGCGCATCGAGCCCGCGCGACGCTGCCAGCAACGTGTGCTCTCCCGTGCCGCAGCCCACGTCGATTACCCGCCCCTGCACCACGCCGCTGTCGAACAACGACTCGATAGCAGGTTGCGGACGTCCAATCTCCCACGGGGGGTTACCCAGATACGCTTCGTCGAACGGGCTCATGTAGATACGGCAGACGCCTCGCTAGCGTTGAATGGTTCATCCGGCCGCCAGGTTGCGCACTATCGGCGCGCGGATGCTGGGCTCTGTGATAGCTTGATTCCGCGCGTTGTCAATGTCGCTGTCCCACGAAATGTTAGTCCCCCGACCATGAACCGAATCCCCATTCAGCCAGGCTCCTTGTGGACACGTATCGTCGACCGCTCCGACGCTGCGTTGCGTTGTGGGGCTATCCTCCCTATCCCCACCACTGCCGTCTTCGTCGAGCAGCAGTCCGTCCGCTTCCTCGTGCGTATCGTCGCAAACCTCGAGCGTAAGGCCCGTGACCGCGACGTCACAGGCGTCTCGAGCCCGGACTTCAATCCGTTCTTGCCATATGACGAGCGCTTGTATGTTGGGGACATCACCGACTCCCACGTCTGTCTCCTCAACAAGTTCAATGTCGTCGAGCACCATGCCCTCATCGTCACACGCGCCTATGAGTCCCAGCTCGCTCCCTTGACCCTCGCCGACTTCCAGGCCCTGTGGCTCGGTATGCGGGAGTTCCCCTCCCTCGGCTTCTACAACGCCGGAACTGTCGCGGGTGCCAGCCAGCACCACAAACACCTACAACTGGTGCCTCTACCCCTCTGGCCCGATGGCGAGAGCGTGCCTATCGCTCCCGCGCTCCAAGCCGATCGGCCCGACGCCGTCTGCCTCTGTCCCGCATTGCCCTTCGACCACTCGTTCGTGCGCTTCGTCTCACCATTGCGCGACAGTCCGCGGGACGCTGCCCATCGCCTGCTCGACGCCTACCAGGCGATGATCGCTCCCTGGAAAGACCGGACCGTTCCCTACAACCTCCTTGTTACCGACGAATGGATGCTCCTGGTCCCTCGGGCCCGGGAGCACGTTATCGGCATGTCCATCAATGCGCTCGGATTCGCAGGTGCGCTTCTGGTGCGCAACGAGGGCGAGCTGCGTTCCGTCCAGGCCGAGGGGCCCATGAACATCCTGCGACGAGCCGGATTCGAACGGCGGAGCGCGTTGGCCTGACCGCGGCCGCTACGCAGCCAGGAAACGAGCGACAATCCCGGCCGCGCTGCGCGAGTCGTTCGGCCCCGCTGCCAGGGCCGCGTCGAGCAGCCGCCGCTGGGACGGCCACTTGCGCCGGGCCTCGTTCAGAAAGGACAGCCCGGTCTCCGGGTCAATCTCCGGGTGCGCCTGGATTCCCCACACCGGAAGCTCGCCCCAGCGCATGGCGTGCACGGCACACACGCTCCCGCGCGCCAGCACCCGCAGCTGCGGATGGCTGCCCTCCACCACCTCGTCGAAGTGCGAAACGAACGCACGCATCGAGGGATCGGGCAGGATCTCCGACGGGTCGCTGATCGGGATCTCGAGCCAGCCGAACTCCGGCGTGGCAGCGCGACGCACGCAGTGCGGGCCACCGAGCGCTCGGGCGATGAGCTGGTGTCCCCAGCAGGATCCCAGCACGCGCACTCCGCGGGCGACGGCGATGCGGAGCCACTCGGCCTCTGCCTCTGCCCACGGTTCGCTCTCGACGATCGAGGATTCGGAGCCGGTCAGGATCACGTGGGACGCGGCGCCCGGCTCGGGCAAGGGCTCGCCGCCGGCCGCGTAGACCGAGCTCGGCCGAAACCCGGCTGCGGCGGCCCAGTGCTCCACAGGCCGGTAGAAGGTGTGGTCCATCGCGTTGTCGATGACGAGGAGGTGGCTCATCGTGGTCGTCGTGTCCTACCGCGCACGGTGGCTCGGATGCGGCTCCTGTAGCACCATCGTCGCGTGTCTGGATAACGTTTCGCCGACCGTTGCCCGATCTGCGTGGATTGGCGGTCTCACGCCCAGGTGCCGGCCGCTCGTTGTCCCTCGTTTGCGTTGCGTGTACTCTCGCCCCATGCACGTACGGAATCCGCGATCGGTGCTCGTCCTCGTCGGGTGGCTCGCCGCCGTATCGATGTCCTGCGCGACCAGCCAGGATGAAGCCGTTGCCAGCAACGGCGGCACGTCGGGTTCCCATGACGCAGGGGCCGACGCATCCCAGGAGTTGGGCGACGCTCACCAGGCTCCGGACGGCACGTGGCCCGAGGGTCAGGCGCCGCCGGATTCGTCCACCCGGGGCACGGGCGGGAGCGGGGGCAGCGGCACCGGCGGCGCGGGAACGGGCGGCACGGGCGGATGCACGCCCCAGTGCGCCGGCCGCGAGTGCGGCCCCGATCAGTGCGGCGGCTCCTGTGCGCCGGGCTGCGCGGCCAATCAACAGTGCAACCCCCAGGGCCTTTGCCTGGACGCATGCACCGAGACGTGGTTGTCCCCCGTGGCTCATGATGTCTACGGGATTGCCTTGCAGCCGGCAGGTGACGTCTACGCGGTAGGCTCCCAGGGATCCGACGCGTGGGTCGGCACCCTGTCGACGTGCAACGGGAGCGTCAAGGCGACGAGTGCGGTGGCTGTCCCCGGCGCCTCCAGCACCACGGGCTCGGCTGTTGCCGTCGTCGGGTCCGACGTGTACATCGTCGGCAACACGGTCACGCCGACCGATCCGCAGAACGGCATGTGGGCGCGCCTGTCGACGGGCTCGCTCTCGCTGTTGTGGGCGCAGCCCTTGTACGGCAGTTCCGGGGTCGACGAGCTATGGGGGATTGCCGCGCCACCCAACGGCTCCCTGTGGATGGCCGGCGCCTCGAGCACCGACACCACGTCCACGTTCTGGGGCGTCAAGGGCGAGCCTTCCGGCGCTGCCTGCGGCTTCTTCGCGCTGCCAGGGCAAGGCGCCGGACGCAACGTGATCGCCAGCGGCGCGGACGTCTACATGGTCGGCGCGCTGGGCACCGCCGCGGTCGTCGCCCGATTCGATGCATCGTCGTGCTCCACCAGCGGCCCATGTCCGTGCAACCCTGTGTGGCAGTCGCAGCCCTTGCAGGTTGGCGCCAGCATGTCCGAGGCACGCGGCATCGCCATCGCCGGCTCGTCGCTCTACGTCTCCGGCTTCGCCCAGGAGACGGCCGGCTCCACGGACTACGAGGCATTCGTCGCCAGGGTCGACATCAACTCCGGTGCTATCATCGGTACGTGGGTGTCGAATCCCACCGCTCAGATCGACGCCCTCACCGACATCGCCACCGACGGCCAGCGCCTCTACGCCTCCGGCCTGATGGGCTGGGACGGTTCCGCCTCGTTCGCCTCCGGCACCGCGGTCGTCGTCGCGCTGCCCTTCGACATCTCCTCGGCCACCACCATGCAATGGTATACCCAGATTCCGTCGCTGGACCTGGCGTATCGCATCGCGCTCGACACGGCCGCGGGAGGCGGCGTGTACCTGGGCGGGCTCGGCGGCTCGTCGGGCTATGTCGTGCGGTGCACCAAGGCCGGAGTCTGCCCCTGAAAGGCCGCTGCACGGCAAGGCCGGCGCGCCGCCGTGCCGTATCCTGGTGGGCCCCCGGCTCCTCGCCTCGTGGAGACGAGCTCCCCGCAAATCACCTGCGCCCAGCTTCTCGAGGCCGTCCACGAATACTGCATGAATCCTTCTTCCCTCGAAGATGGCAGCGCGGGGAACATCGCCACCGCGTGAGGGTCAATCCCCCGGTCCGGCTCGGCGCCGGCCCTTGACGGCTGCGAGGTACACGATGGGTTCAGGCATGGATTCGGTTCCACCGCGTGATTCATTGGCCGCCCTGGAATCCGTTCCGCCACTCGCTCCCCACACGTTCTCCGACGACGGCTGGGGCGCCCGCCAGGCGCTTCGGCCCTATTGGCTCTTGGCCCGCGTGTTGGGCTTCGCTGCGTTCCTCGTGGCCTCTTGCGTGTTCATCGACTGGAACCGCGAGCCCACGCGCTCCGAGCTCGACGTCATCGCTGCCAGCCAACCTCGCAAGCCCCGACCGTGGGTGCCCGACCGGTCCACCAGCAATACGGCTTTCGCTTCCGTCGATCTGCTTCGGATTCACGCGCGATTGCTGCCCGCGTGGGTGATGACCCTGCAGAACAGTCCCTACACCATTGGCGCCTACGACGAGGCACGGGCGTTCGACGATCTGCGGCTCGAAGCGGGCAAGGACCCGAACCTGGCGCGCTTGCTCGTCGAGCTGCGGGATTGGGCCACGCTCGATCCGTCGCTGTACGGCCCCCAGCTCGCCGAGCTGTTCAAGGGCTGGAACGGGTACATGGAGGCCCACGGAGCGCCTTACTACGTGGCATTCAACATCGCATCCACCGCCCAGGGCGGACGCCTGATCACCCGGAGCTATCGCGTGTTGTCCGATCTGCGCGTGTCCGTCGGCGGCGAGATGCAGCGCACGCGCATCGTGGCCCGGGTCGACGACACCAACGTAGGAGAGCTGTTCTTCGGCGAGAGCAACAGCCCGGAGGAAGGGTCGATCGTGGTGTCCGATCGCATCATGGACTTCGCGATCGACCGGTTGTGGATGCTGCTGGACCCGGAAGGCGACGAGCGGCAGATGCCCATGGACAGGGCATTTGCCCCCTACTTGCGGTCGGAGGCGGCGCTGGCCTTGTCCGAGGAGTCCTTGGGTTGCCTGCAGCGCGGCGCCGCGGTTCGCCGTTCGATCCTCGAGCGTCTCGACGAGCTGCAGCACCGCAAGCATTGCGGCGCCGGCATCGAGGTCGACTCGCTCGCGTGGGACGGCCTGAGCGATCGCGGCAAGGACATCGTGCGCCGCGCGGCGCAGAAGAACCGCAAGAAGCATTGCCAGCGGCTGACCGACCGCGACGCGGACTTCCTTGTCGGCGCCTCGGAGCGATTGGCCGGTAGCGGGTGTCTGGAGACATCCCTCGGAGAGCTGGGGGCATGGCTTGCGCGGGCGGTGGCCGTGCACGAGGCGAGGCACTCGGCCGATGACCGCCATGCTGCCCGCGGCGAGCGCACGCCCACGTGCACGGGCTGCCCAACCGGCTCCGGTCCGCGGACCCGCGCCGAGATATCGGCCTACCTGGCCTCGATGGGAACCCAGGGACTGGGCCACGTGTCGCTGTTCCAGGCGTGCGGCCTCGACACCCACGAGGGTGACCCCAACACCGACGCCCTCGCGTTCGTGCTGCCGCGCGTGGCGCCCTTGGGCTGCACCATGGGGCCGCCCGCGGATCTGTACTCCGCTTCCCGGTCCTTGGAGTTGGCGCTGTACGGTCGCTCCGACCGCATCGAGCTTCCGCCGGAATTCCCGTCTGCGCTGCCGTTCCCGCGGCATCGGCGCCCGGCTGCCGTGCTCGAGCGCACGGGGCACGGAGCCTCCTCGTCCCGAGCTGCCCACATGCCCCCGCGGGCCTACTTGTGATTGCCCGGGCGGCTCTCGAGCCGCCGGCGCGTTCGGGGCTTGGGCGCCATCCGGGTGTGCAGGTCGAGCCCGGGCGTTTGCGCGCCGCCGCGACGAATCGCCTTGGCCGGGGCGCTCAATTTGCGGCACAATGATGCTCCGCATGCGCGGACCGGGCGTCAACCGCCCGCGGCCCACTTCGATCGAGGCATGTCCGGAAGGAGAACCCATGGCGAAGGGACAAGAGAAACCAGGCAAGAAGAACAAGCCCAAGCTCTCCATCAAGGAGAAACAGGCGAAGAAGAAGGCCAAGGGGGACGCCAAAGGCTAGCGCTTGTCGCGACGCACCTCCGAACACCGTGTCGCCGTGTGAGCCCGACGCCCAGCGCGGCAATGACACGACGCTCGTCTTTCCCTCAGTCCATCCCGCGCCGGCCAGCGCGCCGGTCGCACAGCGCCCGCGTCGTCCCTTGGCGCAGTCGCCTCTTGGTCGGGCCGTGCAAGACACGGCGCTTCTCGAGAACGCGACGCGTCAGAATCGTCCCGCGCGCGGCCGACCCGATTGTTGCGCGCCGTCGAGTGATCTCTGGCCGCCCGTGTCGGGCTGCGCTATTGGCGATCCATCATGCCTGAGGGACCCGCTTGGATGCCGTCGACCACGCTTCTGGCCGAGCTCGACGGAATCCTGCGGAGACAACCGCGGCTGGCCGGACTGATTGGCAAACAGCCTGGTGAGCCCGAGCTGCCCGAGGTCGTCCACGCCGTGACGCTCGACCAGTCCTCGGCCTACCCAATGGTGCGAATGTCGTGCGTGCACGGCAAGGGACGGCTCTGGGTGGGCGGGCTGCCCGGCATCCACGAGCCCGGCACCTCCGAAAAGGAGTTGTTCGCCCTCGCGGCGTTCGGCATCCAGCGGCTGGTGTGCCTGATCCCGGCCGATCACCTGGCCGGCGCCTACGAGCGTCCCGAGTACGTTCCGGCTGCGCGCTCGCTGTTCGGTGAAGCGTTCCACCACTTGGAGATAGGTGACTACCAGGTGCCGTCCGACGACGACGCTTTCGAGCAGACCGTCGAGCTGGTGGAGGATGCGATCGAGCGCGGTGAGCAGCTTCTCGTCCATTGCGGTGCCGGGTGCGGGCGGACCGGTACGTTCGTGTGCTGCCTGATGACGAGGCAGGGCATGGATCCGATCCAGGCGGTGAGGGAGTATCGGCGGGTGCGGACCTGCGGCCCGGAGACGCTGCACCAGGTCGCCTATGTCAGGCGCTACGCCATGCGGATGGACGGCTCGCGCGCCCGGTGACGCGGGAGCGCATGGAAGGCGGGTTGCGCTGGCCGGCAGGCCTTACACGAGCTCGAGCGCGTCGCGCAGGGCCCGGATGAGATCGTCGGCATCCTCGATGCCCACCGACACCCGCACCAGGCCGTCGGTGACGCCTCCCTTGAGGCGCTTCTCCTGGGGCACGGCGGCGTGCGTCATTGAAGCCGGGTGCTGGATGAGCGAGTCGACGCATCCGAGCGACACGGCGAGGGTGAAGATCTTGATCGAGTTCATGAGCTTGCGTCCCGCTTCGATGCCGCCCTTGAGCTCGAACGAGAGCATGCCGCCGAACTGCGCCATCTGGCGCTTGGCCAGCTGGTGCTGCGGATGGCTCTCGAGCCCCGGGTACAGCACCCGCGCCACCTTCGGATGCTTCTCGAGGTAGCGCGCGATCTTCATCGCGTTGTCGCAGTGCTTGTCCATCCGGATCGGCAGGGTCTTCACTCCCATGTTCACCAGCCACGCGTCGAACGGGCTCGGCGAGTTGCCGATGTCCTTGATCACCTTGTACAGCTCGTCCTTGACGTCGTCGTGCACCGTGGTCGCCAGCCCGCCCACCACTGCGCCGTGACCGCCGATGTACTTGGTGGTGCTGTGCACAACCACGTCGGCGCCCATCTCCAGCGGCCGCTGCAGGTACGGCGTGGCGAACGTGTTGTCCACGATGACACGGATCGACGGGTTGACGGCCTTGACGATGCGCGCGACGGCGGCGATGTCGACGATCTCGAGGGTGGGGTTGACCGGCGTCTCGAACACGATCGCCTTGGCCTTGGGGTTGGCGCGAATCGCCGCTTCGACCGCGGCCAGATCGCTCATGCGCACCTCGACCGTGTTGAGGCCGAAGCGGTCGAGCAGGTGGAAGCACAGGTGCTCGGTGGCGCCGTAGACCACGTCGCCGAGCAGGATCGTGTCGCCGGCGGACGCGCACGCCATGATCGCCGCCGACACGGCCGCCATGCCGGAGGAGAACGCGAGCGTCGAGACCCTCGCTTCGGGATGCGTCATCTTCCAGTTGGCACCCTCGAGCGCGTTGATCTTCGCCTCGAGCGCGTGCACGGTGGGATTGCCCATCCGCGTGTAGACGTAGCCCGGCGTCTCGCCCTTGAAGATCCGCGCGCCCTCCTCGGCGTTCTGGAAGATGAACGTCGACGATTGGTAGATGGGAGTCGTGTGCGACGGCGTATGGGGTTGTTTGACGTGCTCGCCCGCGTGAAGGGCGCGCGTGGCGAATCCGCAATCCAGAAAGAACTGCTCGACGAAATCGGGGCTCTTGGAGTCTTCCATGACCCATCCTTTCCTTCGGTGGCATTCGGGCCGGAGCGCGCGCACGTTCGAGGGCGCGTTCCAGCATGGCGCGCGACCCTAGCCCGCCTCGAGCAGGAATGGAACCCGCTGTCCGGCGTGGCTTTGCTTTTCCCGAGGGCTGTGCTCCACTCGCCGCCCACATGGACGCGAGCTTCCGCACCGGCCTTGCGCTCGCCCTGGCGATTCACCTCGGCCTGGGAGCTGTCCTGTTGCTGCTGGCCCCCCAGCCCCAGCCCGCAGCGCGCGCCTCGCCCTCCGCACCCGTGTGGATCGACCTGGACCAGTCCGTTCCACCCGTCGATGCGGTGAGCCCGCTGCCCCCGCGGACCGGCACGTCCGAAGACCCCTCGCCCTCCTCGCAGCGTCTGGCCGCTGTGCTTCCTTCCGGCGTGCGACGTGTCGATTCCTCCGCTCGCGCTGGCATCGATGCACAGGGCGCCGTGCTCAACGACGGTACCAGCGCGCCGGATGGCATCGGAGCTCCCGCGGCGGATTCCTCCGTCCAGCCGTCCGATAGCGCGCCCGGTGCGGGGGCTGCCAACGGTGTGCCGTCACGACGGCGCCGTGCGATCGACATTGGATTGGGGCGTGGCTTGAATTGGGCGGTCATCGGTCCGGCGCCCAGCGCGAATGTGCCGCGGCCCTTGTCGGCCACCGGGGGCCTGCAGGAAGCCCTGGACCAGCATGACCGCGCGTTGGGGCTGGGCTTCGGCGGGCCAGCCGCCTCCGCCGTGCGCTCGGCTGTCAGCAACATCTCGGCCCCCCGCGCGGGACTCGCCCTCATCGAGTTGGTGTTCGACGGCACCGGCAAGGTGCAGTCCGCTCGCGTGCTGTCCGCCAATGACGATCAGGCCGGCTGGGCCCGCGTCGCGGCCGATGCCCGGGCTGCGCTGGCGGCGGCGCGCATCCGCGTTCCTTCCCAATCGTCCGGGTTGGCCGTCACCCTGCAGGTCGAGGCCCGCATGCAATTGCCCAGCGGTGCCAGCCCAGGCGATGCGGTCAACGTGCACCCGAGCGGCTTGGGCGCTGCGGGCCAGTTCGATCTGTCGGACATCGGCGCAAGGCCCACGCGCAACGTGTCAGTTCGCATCGTGGGCGAACGCAGGCTCTGAGCCCCATTGCGGGCGGACGCGTGGTTCGCGCGCCTCGCCCTTCAGCCGAACAGCTCGTGCTGGACCTCGCGCAGCATGCGCGTCGCTTCGTCATCGCCGATGCGCAGCGCCGCGGCGAGCGCATCGATGGCCGCTGCCTCGGCGTGCGCCACGTGGTCATCGACCATGGCCACGGCCGCCGCCATGCGAAACGCGCTCGCGCGGGCCGCCTCGCTCGTCAGCTTGCCCGCCGCCGCGTCCAGCCTCCGGCTCCAGCCGTCCGCCTCCAGCTGCGCGTGCAGCTCCTGTAGCCATCGCATCAACGTCGCGTCGTCCGGACCCTCGTTCCCGGCCATGTGCTGGATGCCCTCGGCCAGCTTCTCGATCTCTTCGTCGGCGATGACACCGTCCACCGCCGCCATCAGGAACATGGCTTCCACGGTTCCGGCAAACTCGTCCGTCTCGGACCGTGAGGCATTCGCATCACCGGGATGGACCTGGGCCTCAGCGGCCTCGCGCGAGGACAGCCCTGCGGCCAGCTTCTTGATTCTGAAGTCGAGTTCCATGTGCGGATCCTACGGGCAGGCTGTGAAAAGACAAGGGCCCACCGCGAAGGGCCGCCGGATTCACGCGCCTGCTACGTGGGATTCCGCCCCGGCCAGCAACGAGGCGGCGCCGCCGTCCCGCGGCAGATACGCACGCAGCCGCCCCAGCACGTCGCGCTCCCGCACCCGCCGCAACGCCGGAGCGTAGTTCAGATCGTAGACCCACGACATCATGATGAGCAGGAAGTCCGCGATGGTCTTCGCGTTGGAGTAGCTTCCGCGCCGCCTGCGTGTGATCTCCTCGACCAGCGGCGGGCTCGGCGGCCCCTCCGCCTCGAGTCTGGGCAACAGCTCACCCAACCTGCCTTGCTGCAGGTAGTCCTGCACCACCTCGAAAATGTCGAGCTTGTCAGCGTCGCGTACCAGCCACGACAGCTCGCGCGACCCCTGCGCCAGCTCCACGGGCAGCTCCAGCATGTTGTGACATCTCACCGCGTCCAGCAGCGCCTCCGAGCCACGCCCGTGGTGGTCCTTCAAAGGGCTCTGCGCCACGAGCACGTCATGGCCACGCTGGGCATGGTCAATCGACAGCGCGTCGGTCATCGTGCCGTACTCCGCCCACTGGGAGAACCGGCCCACGTCGTGCACCCACCCGGCGGCTTCGGCCAGGGACGAGTCCTCCTCCGCCCAGTCGAGCTCTCGTGCGATGTCGCGACACAGTCTCGCCACGCGGGCGCTGTGCTCCCACTTGGATTGCATCATAGGAGGCAATCGACGGTCCTTCCGGAACCCGTCGACGTAGCGGCGCAGCCAGCTCACCAGCATACGGTGTTGTTCGAGCAGAGCCATGACTCGGTGCCCATAGCGCACTTTGGCGCGAAAGGGCAGCCGTGTGCAGGCTCGCTGGAATCCTACTCAAATACTGCGATAGGGCCACGACTCTGCCTTCGGTTTCGACGGCTCGACCATTGCGTCCGCGTCCGGCCGGGGCTAGGGACATCGACACTTGCCGCCCCGCTCGAGGAGATTGCTGGATGGCTTCGACGTCCCCTCCGCCGCGCACTTCGCTCAAGGACATCGCTCGCCGCGTCGGCGTCGCCCATCCGCCATCCACCGCCACGGCCGCGCCTCGCGGTGGTGACACCGTTCGGCCGGTTGCCCTGTCCGCGCCGCCCCCGGTTCCGCCGGACCACCCTGCGCTCGCCGAGCTCGCCCAGATCTGCGAACGCAGCATCCAGGAAGGGATTCGACGCAATCAGGCGGCTGGCGTCGCCTCGAGCACGGCCGGGCGTTGCCGCAAGCCCGTGGGCAAGCGATGGACGTGGTCCACCATCCTGCCGATCGCCGGCGGTGTGGTCGTGGCCGTGGCAGCCATGGCCACGAGCGCAGTCGTTTTGACACGCGCGCGCACCCAGCAGGTTGACGCGCACGTCGCTCCCGCCGTCCCTTCCGAAGCCAATCCCGCGCGACCCGATCCGGCCGCACGGACTATCGCACAGTCGACTCCCGCACAGCCGCCCGGTGCCGTCGACGATCAACGCGGGTGGTCGGCCCCCCTGCCGCGCGAGCCCGCCCGCCTCGACAAGCACACAGAGGCAGCCTCGCCCGTGGCCCGCCCGCAGACCGGCCCGTCCATACCGGCGGCCGGCGCGGAGTCTGCTCCGCCCGCGGTTTCGGCTGCCGAGCCGGCGCCCGCAGGATCGAACGCGCCCGCTGAGGAGCCGCGTTCCGACGATCCGTCGGCGGCCGTCGCCGCGGCGGCCACGGGCAGCGCCCCCGCCGAATCCGCAACAGCGCCGGCCGAGGACGAAAAGGCCGACGACTCCAGCAAGCCGGAGGCTCCCTCGCAAGGTGCGCTGCAGGCCGCGCTGTCCGGCCCGCGCGAGGCCGCCAAAGCTTGTGTTGTCGGTATGGACGAGCCGTCGCGCGCTACGGTGGTGTTCGAGTCCGGCGGTGGTGTCGCGAGCGTGGCCGTGTCGGGTCCCGCGCAAGGCCAGCCCGCCGAAAGCTGCATTCGCGCTGCGTTGGCGGGCGCCAGGGTCGCGCCGTTCCGCAAGGAGTCCTTCTCCGTCGGCTTCACGCTGCGCCCCTGACGGCCAGCCCGTCGCGTCGCGGTAGCTTCGGCCGGGCCGACCCGGGAGCTATGCCGTGGGACGAATGTGGAACCCGGGCCGGTCGGGGGCCACGGACTCCTCCACATGAAGGTGGGTGACCCGTGCGAGGGCAGGTCCCTCCCACAGCTTCTTTTCGAGTTGCTCGAGCTGGCGGTCGTCGCCCATCGCGAGGACCTCGACGCTCCCGTCGCGCAGGTTGCGCACCCAGCCGGACACGCCGATGCCGAGGGCCTCGTCTTCGACGAAATACCGGAAGCCGACTCCCTGCACGCGCCCGCTCACGACGTATCGACAAGCCTTCATGTCACGGCCCTCGAATGACTTGTAGTACAGGTCCCCGCAAGTTGGTAGCGGCCTGCTTTGCGCGGGGGAGGGGGCCGCATAGCTGTTAGCAGTTTTCTTGGCCCAGCTCGGAGACATCCGGCAAGGGGCTGGCATGAGCACGACCGCCGTCCCCCAGCCCAGGCCCGATTGGCAGAACGACTGGCAGCAGCTCTTG
>JAJZQG010000338.1 GCA_021847645.1 Myxococcales bacterium | reverse complement strand
CTTCGCGCCGCACAGACCTGCCCGCTGGTGCCGGATTCGCGGCTCCTCATGCCCATCTCCGGTATGCTTTGACGCCGATGGGCCCGGCCCCGGCCACCGCTGGCGCCAGAAGGCTCCATCTCAACGTCATCCAGTTTAGCTGGCCGGCGCCATTCCCTCGCCCGCCCGCTCGTAGCGCCGTCCGCACGCCGCGCAGCTGGCTTCGTGCGGCGCCGATGCCTCTCGGCTGATCGTCTCGCCGCACGCGCACACCCAGCCCGCGATCCTGGCCGGCGCGCCCATGACCAGCGCGTACGGGGGAACGTCGCGAGTGACCACCGCACCGGCCGCCACGAACGCTCCGGTGCCGACGCGGTGGCCGCAGACGATCGTGGCGTTGGCGCCGATGGTCGCGCCGCTTCCCACGCGCGTTTTCTCGTACTGCGCGGGGCTCTTGGGAAAGGACGCCCGCGGACGCGTGACGTTGGTGAACACCGCGTTGGGTCCGACGAACACGTTGTCGCCCAGCTCCACGCCCGCATACAGGCTCACGTGGTTCTGCACCTTGCAGCCGTTGCCCAGCACGGCGCCGTCGGCCACGAAGCAGCCCTGCCCGAGGGAGCACTGGGTGCCGATTCGCGCGCCGGACATCACGTGCACGAACCGCCAGATGCGCGAGCCCTGGCCCACGACCGCGCCGGGTTCGACGTCGGCGGACGGGTGGATGAATGCGTTCATGGGGGCGACGGTAGCACGGATCGGCGGGGGGGCTGGCAAGGGGAGGGGGAGAGCTGGGCGGTGAGAAGCGGGCAATGAGAGCAGAGCACAGACGGCTCTGGCGGCGCGGGGCCGGCGGGTTGGATTCGGCTGAAGGTCACAGCTCGGCACGAATGCGGAGAGGGGGACGCCATCCCTTGACCGGGGCGTGACGCTGCCCTACGTTCCGTCCCCCTAGCCGGGGCGCATCGTGGTGGGGGCCCGGCATGCTGGAGGATTGTTCAATGGCTATCAAGGTTGGAATCAACGGGTTTGGCCGCATCGGTCGTTGTGTTCTTCGCGCCATCGTGGAGCGGGGCGTCAAGGACATCGAGGTTGCGTTCATCAACGACATCACGGACGACAAGACCCTCGCCCACCTGCTCAAGCACGACACGACCTTCCGCACCTTCCAGCACGAGGTGGCGCTGACGGAAGGCGCGATTCGGGTGGCCGGGCGCGACATCAAGACCGCTGCGATCAAGGACCCCAAGCAGCTTCCGTGGAAGGCCGAGGGCGTGGACCTGGTGCTCGAGTGCACCGGCCTGTTCACCGCTGCCGAGAAGGCTGCCTGGCACCTCGAGGCCGGCGCCAAGAAGGTCCTGGTCAGCGCACCCGCCAAGGGCGAAGGCGTCAAGACCATCGTGCTCGGCGTCAACGACAACGAGTACGACCCGGCCAAGCACAACATCCTGTCGATCGGCTCGTGCACCACGAACTGCCTGGCGCCGGTGGCCAAGGTTCTGCTCGACAACTTCGGCATCAAGTACGGCCTGATGACGACCACGCACTCGTACACCAACGACCAGAACCTGCTGGACCTGCCGCACCGCAAGGGCGACCTTCGCCGTGCGCGCGCGGCGGCGGTCAACATGGTGCCCACCAGCACCGGCGCCGCCAAGGCGATCTCCGAGGTGATTCCGTCGCTCAAGGGAAAGATGCACGGCCTGGCGATCCGCGTGCCGACGATCGACGTATCCCTGGTCGACCTGACGGTCATCACGGACAAGGCGGTGACAGTGGACTCGATCAACGCGGCGATGAAGAAGGCCGCCGAGGCAGGGCCGCTCAAGGGCCGGCTGCTGTACAACGAGGAGCTGCTCGTCTCCTCGGACTTCATCGGCAACCCGCACTCGTCGATCTTCGACTCGACCATGACGAGCGTGATGGGCGAGAACATGGCGAAGGTCTTCTCGTGGTACGACAACGAGTGGGGCTTCTCGAACCGGATGGTCGACTTCCTGCAGGTGATGGCGACCAGGAAGTAGCGCTGCTCGAAGGGGGAAACCGGCTGTCGTGCGAGGCTCGCAAGGGCCCCGCGCGGCAGGCGTTTGTCGGAGAAGAGAACTAGGAACTAGGAACAGGAACTCGAAACGAGGAACACGTCCCGTTCTTCAATCTGCGTTCTGTGTTCGCGTTCCTAGCTCCTAGTTTCATGGAGGCGTCATGACCACGCTGGCTGGCATCAAGACCATCAAGGACCTGGAGCTCGAGAACAAGCGCGTCTTCATCCGCGTCGACTTCAACGTGCCGCAGGACAAGAAGACCCGCGCCATCACGGACGACGCGCGCATCCGCGCCGCCCTGCCCACCATCCAGTACGCGATGGACAAGGGTGCCAAGGTCATCCTGGCCTCGCACCTGGGCCGTCCCAAGGGCAAGGTCGACCCCATCTACAGCTTGGAGCCGTGCGCCGCGCGCCTGGCCGAGCTGCTGAGCTGCGAGGTGCTGCTGCCCGACGACTGCGTGGGAGACGCACCCAAGAAGCTCATCGGCGAGATGCGCGGACGGCAGATCGTGTTGCTCGAGAACGTGCGCTTCCATCCCGAGGAGGAGAAGAACGACGAGGGATTCGCGCGCCAGCTCGCCGAGCTGTGCGACGTGTACGTCAACGACGCGTTCGGCTGCTCGCACCGCGCGCACGCCTCGGTGCACGCGCTGCCCAAGCTCATGCGCGAGAAGGCCTGCGGCTTCCTGCTCGAGGCCGAGATCGCCAAGCTCGGCAAGATCATCACGGACCCGGACAAGCCGTACCTGGCGATCCTGGGCGGCGCCAAGGTCAGCGACAAGATCGCCGTGGTCGAGAACCTGCTGAACCTGGTGGACATGCTGGTCATCGGTGGCGCGATGGCCAACACGTTCCTCAAGGCCCAGGGCAACGACACCAAGGCCAGCCTCGTCGAGGACGACAAGCTGGCGCTCGCGCGCACCATCATGGAGAAGGCCCGCGACATGAAGGTCGATCTGATCGTGCCGGTCGACGTGGTGGTGGCTCCCTCGACCGACGCGACCGAGGGCAAGGTGGTCGACGTCGGCGCCATTCCCGACGGCAACCTGGCGCTCGACATCGGCCCCAAGACCATCGCGATGATCGAGGGAGCGTGCAAGAAGGCCAAGAGCATCTTCTGGAACGGCCCGATGGGCATGTTCGAGAACAAGGCGTTCTCCGCGGGAACCTTCGCGGTGGCCAAGGCCATGGCGAGCGTGCGCGCGTTCACGGTCGTGGGTGGCGGCGACAGCGCGTCGGCCGTACGCAAGGCCGGGCCCGAGATCCAGATGGCCTTCACGCACATCTCCACGGGCGGTGGGGCGTCGCTCGAGCTGGTCGAGGGACGCAAGCTGCCGGGCATCGAGATCCTCAGGAGTGGCAACGCATGAACCCGAAGCGACGGCCCCTGATTGCGGGCAACTGGAAGATGAACCACGGCGGCAAGACGGCCGTGGAGCTGGCGAGCGGCGTGGCGAAGCTCACCGCGAGCTTCGACAAGGTCGACGTGGTGGTGTGCCCGCCGTACACGGCCCTGGCGGCGGTGGTCGGCGCGGTGCGCGGCAGCCGCGTCGAGGTCGGCGCCCAGAACGTCAACCCCAAGCCGAGCGGCGCGTACACGGGCGAGATCAGCCCGCCGATGCTCAACGACGTGGGCGTGAGCTGGGTCATCATCGGCCACAGCGAGCGTCGTCAGTACTACGGCGAGACCGACGGCGGCGTGGCGGACAAGACGCGTGCGGCCATGGAGGCCGGGCTGCGGCCGATCGTGTGCGTAGGCGAGTTGCTCGACGAGCGCGAGCGGGGCGAGACGCTGTCGGTGGTCAAGCGGCAGCTCAACGCGTTCTCGTCGATCCTGGCGGACAAGCCGGGGTTCGGGGCGATCGCGTACGAGCCGGTGTGGGCGATCGGCACGGGAAAGAACGCGGGGCCTGCGGAGGCGCAGGAGGTGCACGCGATGATCCGGGCGCGTCTTCGCGAGATCTCGGCGGCGCTGGCGGACCAGACCCGCATCCTGTACGGCGGCAGCCTGAGTCCCAAGAACGCCAAGGAGCTACTGGCCGCGCCGGACGTGGACGGCGGGCTGATCGGCGGGGCATCGCTCAAGGCCGAGGACTTCGCGCGGGTGGCCGAGGAGGCGCAGCGCGGGTAGGTGAGCGCGCAGCGGCGCGGAGCCGGGAATTCAACGCAGAGACGCAGAGGCGGGGAGGCGCGGAGAGGTCGCTTCCCGTCCTTGTCTTCCATCGCGCCGCGTGCCATAGGAGCCGGGCTGCCATGTTCCATACGATTCTGAGCATCTTCCACGTCATCGCGTGCTTCTTCCTGATCCTTGTCGTGCTGCTTCAGCAGGGCAAAGGAGGGGGCCTGGGCGCTGCGTTCGGCAGCGCCGCGACGCGGCAGGTGTTCGGCGGCCGCGGTGCGGGCAACCTGCTCACGCGCCTGACCGCGATCAGCGCGGCCATCTTCATGACCACCAGCGTCACGCTCGCGTACCTGGCGTCGACCGGCGACAAGACCCTCAAGGAAGAAGCCGCGGAGCTCGAGAAGCACCCGGCGCCCTGACTACCGCGTGGGCTACCGGCCCGCCCAGACAAGAGCCTCTTCGGAACCTCGGCCAGCGGCACGGGCCCATGCGGATCGGTCCCTTCGGGCCCATGGCATGCGACGGCCATCTCCGTGTGCTCCGTGGTGGGTTTCTGTTATGAACTGCGCCCATGCGCATTTCGGTCTTCGGTAGCGGGTACGTCGGCCTGGTCACCGCGGCGGGCCTGGCGGACATGGGCCACAAGGTGCTGTGCCTCGACATCGACAAGGCGCGCATCGCGATGCTTCGCGAAGGGCGCGTGCCGTTCTTCGAGCCGGGGCTGGGCGACCTGGTGGCGCGCAACATGCGCGGCGGCCGGCTGGTGTTCGCCACGGAGCTGGACGACGAGCACCGCAGCAGCGATGCGTACTTCGTGGCGGTGGGCACGCCGCCCATGAACGACGGCCGCGCGGACACCTCGGCGGTGTTCGCGGTGGGCCGGACGATCGCGGCCAGCGCGGCGCGCGGCGCCATCGTGGCGATGAAGAGCACGGTGCCGGTGGGCACGTGCGACGCGCTGCAAGCGCAGCTCGACAAGGACTGCCCGCACAAGATGAGCGTGGCCTCCAACCCGGAGTTCCTCAAGGAGGGCGACGCCCTCGAGGACTTCTTCCGTCCGTTCCGCGTGATCATCGGCGTGCAAGACGAAGCGACCGAGCGCGAGATGCGCGAGCTGTACCGGCCCCTGCAGCTATCGAGCGAGCGCGTGATCGTGATGAACCGTCGCTCGGCCGAGCTCACCAAGTACGCCGCCAACGCGATGCTCGCCACCCGCATCTCGTTCATGAACGAGCTGGCGCGGTTATGCGACGTGATCGGCGCCGACATCCACTCGGTGCGCAAGGGCATCGGCAGCGATCACCGCATCGGGCCGTCGTTCTTGTACGCAGGCCCAGGCTACGGCGGCTCGTGCTTCCCCAAGGACGTGTCGGCGCTCGTGCACCTGGGGCAGGACAACGGCGTGACGCTGCAGGTGGTGGAGGCGGCGTCGTCGGCCAACGAGGCGCAGCGCAGGTACGTGCTGCAGAAGATCGAGGGGATGTTCCCGGACGGGCTAGCGGGGAAGACGATCGCGGTGTGGGGGCTGGCGTTCAAGCCGATGACCGACGACGTGCGGGATGCGCCGGCGGGCGCGGTGGTCAAGGAGCTGCTGGCGCGGGGTGCGACGGTGCGTGCGCACGATCCGGAGGCGTCGGCGAACTTCGCGAAGGCGTATGCGCCGGCGGGCCCGAAGATGAGCTACCACGACCGGGAGTACGAGTCGCTGGACGGTGCCGACGGGCTGGTGCTGATGACGGAGTGGCGGCACTTCCGCAACCCCGACTTCGAGGACATCAAGGCGCGGATGCGTGGGAATGCAATTATCGACGCCCGGAGCATCTGGGCGGTGTTCCACCTGGCGGAGCGGGGATTCCGGTATACGGCGATTGGGACGCGGTAGCCTACTGCGTGACGTCAAGGATATCCGTGGACTGGCCGTTGTGCCCGTTCGGTGCAGCCACGGCGCAGACCTCGCCCACGCCGTAGCCCAAGCCGCCGCCGATGGAGAACTCGAGCTGGACGGTGTTTTGGCGGACGGGGCCTGGCCCTGTGTAGACGATGGCGACGGAGGGGCCGCCGGAGCCGCAGCCGCCGATCACGCCGGAGACGTCCGCGCCGCCGGGCGCGCCCAGCGATCCCCAGCCGCCCCAGGCGCCGCGGCCCCCGTTCTGCCCGTGGCCGCCGATACTTGCGTGTACCGTCGTATCATCGAGGGTCGTGGGGCTGTTGAACAGCAGTAGTCCGACCGACGCGCCGCCGCCCTTGCCGCCGGTTCCCTTCTTGCCGCCGCAGCCGCCCATGCCGCCCGCGCCGCCCTGGGAGCCGCACGCGTTGACCGTGTTCCACGCGCCGCCCGCCTGCGCGGCAGGAGGGCTCGTGCACGTGGCCGGTGTGCCGGCTTGCGGTACTGCCACTTGCGGCCCCATCGAGCCCTCCGTGCCGTCCTCGCCCGACGTCCCCGGCGCGCCCGCGCCGGCCTTGAGCACCGCGTGACGGAATACCACGTTGTTCGAGTTCGCCACCACGACCGCGATGGAGCTGCTGCCAGCCGCGACCGCGTTGTCGGAGACGACCTGGATCCCGTCGATCGTGATGCCGCCGGACACGTCGTGGATGTACCAGGGCTTGTCCGGCGCCGGATTGCGAAACACCGCGGGGTGCTGCCGTACTGCCACGTAATGCACGCGAATCCGCCATAGACTGGATCACGTTGAGATGGAGCCTTCTGGCGCCAGCGGTGGCCGGGGCCGGGCCCATCGGCGTCAAAGCATACCGGAGATGGGCATGAGGAGCCGCGAATCCGGCACCAGCGGGCAGGTCTGTGCG
>JAJZQG010000064.1 GCA_021847645.1 Myxococcales bacterium | reverse complement strand
TGGCCCGCCGATGTTCACAGACGCGACTGGATTCGCACCGAATTCGACAAGATCGATAGTGCTGGCGCGCGCAATCCCCCGGTGCCGCAAGGGCTTGAGCTTTTCGGACGACGTCGAGCTAAGCTACGACGACGTGAAGCGAGGAAGGACGGCTGACGACTGATGGTCACACGGCTCAAGCAGATTGCGGCAGTCTTCCTCGCCGTGCTCCTGTGCGGCGGGTACTTCCTGGACGTCTCGCTCATCCTCTTCGGACACCCGTTCGACTACGCCGAATGGGCACTGCGCTTCCTGATCCGTTGCTCACCGCTGGCGGTCGTCATGGTTGGCACCGCGCTCACCGATGCAGCGCGAGACAAGAAGTTCTCGATCTCGCCCGCGCGAGGCGGCTACTGCACTTCGACTCCCGCTGGCGTCGCCTTCACCGCTTTCGAGGACCTGTCTTCCCTCGAGCTGGAGGACACGTTGAAGCCCGTGGGAAGACAGATGGTGGCCAGGGCGCGCGGGGGCCAGGAGATCTCGCGCGATCCCATCCGGACATCAGCGCAAGTGCTTGCTGCGTGCGCCCCGGGGAGCAGTTCGTGGCGAGCGACGATCTCTCGAGCTTGCTCGGCGATGCTTGTCGCGCGAGGACCGAGAGGCTCTCGGGGCGGCAAGAGCGCAGGCCAGACCGGCGGTCGAGTGTTTTCCCCGAATACTGGTCAGTCCGCGTCGCCGACTACCCCATTGCGAATCCACTCATCCATCTGCTCCGGACCGAAGCCCGCCTTCCGCAGCACCTCGCGCGTATGCTCGCCGTCGCGCGGTGCGGCTGATCCCGCCTTGCCCGGGGTGCGATCGAGCCTCGGTGACGGCGCCGGCTGCGGCACGCCACCCGGCCCCGGCACCAGCACGCCCCTCTCCCGGACATGAGTGTGCCCTCCCATGTGCAGGCTCGGGGGATGCTCGCAACAACGACGGGTCCACGGCAGTCTTGAGTCTTGAGAGCTGAGTCTTGAGCCCGGAGGGGGACTGATGCGAGCAGCCGGCATCGTCGGGCGCGCTGCTATGGAGCCGGCGTGTAGCCAGGATATGTGCACATCGGGAAGTTGTCGAGGATAGCATCCTTGGGCCTGCGCGTCAGAACGCCATCGGGAGCGCACAAGTCGGCTGGAATGCAAATCGGAAACTGGCCATAAAAATGGGAGCAATCGTTCGGCGGAGGCTGAGGCGCCGGCGGAGGCATTGTGTTGTTCCAACCGTCAACCGTGTTCACGCAGAAGTCTGGACTCACACATGTGAGCGCGCAGCACACCTCACCCGGGGCGCAGGTGTCCAGCCCATTGACGCAAGAAGTCTGACTGAAGAAGTCGTAGGGATATCGCTGGTCATTCCAGTTCTTGCACCAACACGTGTGGTCCCACCCGGCATCACCATCCGCACCGCTGTCAACGCCAGCCTCGGCCGCCGCGTCGGGTTCCCCAACGACATCGTGAGGCACGTCCTGAGACGCATCAACAACGTCCGGACTCGCGTCGACCTGCACGTCCGCGGCTGCATCGAGCGGGTTGGCGTCGCTGCTTGCATCCGGTGAGTGCTGGTCGGCGTCGCTCGCGGCATCTGTCGCCGCGTCCCCAGCTTCTGCGGTAGGCGGCGCCAGCGTCAGGGCCTTGCCGCCGCATCCGCCGAGTGGCAGCGCGCCGAGCAGCGCGACCAGCGCCAATCGCGGCCCGATCATTGCGCCACCTCGCGCACCCTCACCAGGTTCGCGTGCACCTCCAGGTTCGGCGCCGGGCAGGTTGGCGTGCATGCGCTGATGTCGCTCTCCGGCCAGATCGGCAAGAACCTCAACGCGTCACCCTGCTTGTCGACGAACGCGCCGTGGTGATAGTCGCCCGACCAGCACTCGGTCTTCTGATTGCCCGCGCGGTCGAGCGAAGGCTCGGGCGGGTTGCCGGTGTACGCTGGGCCGCAGCTCATCCTCGGCGTCCAGAGCGCGAGCTTGCCATCGCGCACCGCCACGTCGAACGGATCCGACCAGGCGTTGATCCCCGTTACCGCTGCCGCGCGCTGCCGCATCGTCACCGTGCCCATCCATTGGTACGTCTCGAGCCACGTGAGCAGAGAGGTGTCGCTTAGCGGGTCATTCTCTCCCACGCCGCCCAGCAGGTCCGGGTTCATGAAGCTCGGGTACAGCAGGCTGTCTCGCAAATTGGCCGCCGATAGCGGGTGCGTTGCGATCAGCAAGACCTGGCCGGCAGCCGGACCCTGCTTGACGACCTCGAAGGTGGCGACCACCAAGTCTTGGCGATCGGTGAGCTTGCCGTTGGGCAAGGTGACCAGTTCCGCGTGCTCGTAGGCCCCGCGAAGGATGTCGGCCAGGGGCGACGATTGCACGAGGCTGACCGACGGTCCGGTGACGAGGTTGCGAAGGTTGCCACGAATCGGATCCTTGCCCTGGTCTGTGCTGCCGAGCAGGGCGCACTCGTCCACCGAAGCGACGGATACCATCGCGTTCTGCAGGGTCGCCCCGCCGTCGTCGGTCCAGAACACCTGCGGTTGGCCGCTCGGGGTGCACTGAAACACATAGAGCCTGCCTTGGGGCGTCGACGTCATCACGTGCGCCGTGTAGCCGGAGATGAGGCTGCTCGCCTGCACCCACGTCGTGCCCAAGTCGGTCGAAGAGAACAGAACCTGGACCGCGTACGGCTTCCCGTCTGCCGTCACGCCCGTTGCCGACGCGGCTGCCCAGATGGTGCCGCTCCACGGGTCGTAGTACATCTCGGGACGGTCGAAGCCGCCGGCCGCGCCGCCGAAATCCAGGCCGCTGCCCGGGGCGCTGACGTCGGTGGAGTTGATCTCGCCCAGCACATCCCAAGTATGGCCGCAATCGTGCGAGATGCGAAACACCAGCGCGTTGCCGTTCCGCTCCGCTGTCGCGTCGCAGACACCGAGTGCGTCCGGGAAGTCGCGGTGCTTCCACCGCTCCATCACGCCGAGCTGACCGACATCCCCGTTTGGAAGCCGCACGATCACCGTATCCGCAGCGCCCTCGAAGCTGTACATCGGCCGCGGCTTGGTCTGGTCGTGCTCGCAGCACTTGACGAAATGTTCAGGCTGTCCTGGAACGGGGCACAGGGCGTCGGCGTCGGGATGCTCACTCAGGTAGACGAGTTCAGTCGGTGCTGGCAGCTTGCTGTCGTCACTCGACGTCCCGTGGAAGGCGCACCCAGTGGTTCCCCTGCAATCGAGGCCGACCGACATCGCCCGCTGAGCCTTGTCCTGCGCCCACGTCACGACGGCCGCTCCCGCGCCGCACGCGTTGTTCGCGCCCGGCGGCACCACCGCGACCGCGGTCTCGGCCTGCATCATGGGATTCAGCGGCACGCTCGGGAGCGGATCCACCAGGGCCACGCTCGACGGCTCAGGGTCCGGCTGCGGCTTCGTGCACCCCGCGCTCACGCATGCCGCAAGCAGAAGGGCGAGGTTAGCTGCCCCCCCCCCGCGCCTGTCAACCACGATCGCATCGTCCGCATCATCCGCACCTCCGTGCTCGGTGGAGGAGGATCATCCGTGAGCACGCAAATTCGGTCAACGCATTTCGACTCGGAACTGGGATCCATGGATTGTGCTCCTCAACACAGAACACGTCGGCCGTCATCACCGGGCCAAGCTACCCACGCGCACGACGGCCGCAGCGCAAGCATCTGCCGCGTGCGTGGCATGTCGACTCCCACCGCCGCGCGTCCGCCCACCGATCGCCGCTGCCGCTGACATGTCTATCAGCGGGGCTACACGACTGGCCGCCATGAGCTGCCCACGAATGCACGATGTCTTGACGATCCGGACTCTGGCCCCATAGAAGCCGACGCAAGCCCACGTGCTTTCGTCACCGCCACGTCACGAACCTCCACGCGGTCGGTCCTGCGCCCTGCGAGTCGGCTTTCCAAGCGTTTTCTCCTTTCATCCGCGATCACCGCGCACACCTCGACGCCGCGCCACGCGCCGTTGCGCGCACGCCGCTCCCCCATCACGCCGACACTGTGGGGCACGTAGGATGTGTTGGGACGCCACGACCGCTTGTCCGGCGTCGGTGTAGCAGGCTCGGGGGATGCTCCCAGCAACGACGGCTCCTCGGCAGTCTTGAGTCTTGAGACCTGAGTCTTGAGGCCGGAGGAGGCCCTTGGGCGAGCATAGGTCGTTATCAGGGACGCTCGCGGGCACGATGTGGTTGCGCCAAGGCCCGCCCGGAGCCAGCACGCCGTGGTAGCGCCACAGCGGGAAACGAGGCGGCCGAACGATCGCGGCCAGGCGCGCGAGGAAGGCTGACGACTGATGGTCACACGGCTCAAGCAGATTGCGGCAGTCTTCCTCGCCGCGGTCCTCTGCGGCGCGTACTTGCTGGACATCTCGCTCGTCCTCCTCGGACCCCCGTCCGACTACGTCGGATGGGCACTGCGCTTCCTGATCGGTTGCTCACCGCTGGCGGTCGTCATGGTTGGCACCGCGCTCATCGATGCAGCGCGAGACAAGAAGTTCTCGATCTCGCCCGCGCGAGGCGGCTACTGCACTTCGACTCCCGCGGGCGTCACCTTCACCGCTTTCGAGGACCTGTCTTCCCTCGAGCTGGAGGACACGTTGAAGCCCGTGGGAAGACAGATGGTGGCCAGGGCGCGCGGGGGCCAGGAGATCTCGCGCGACCCCATCCGGACATCAGCGCAAGAGCTTGCTGCGCGCCCCGGCGAGCAGTTCGTGGCGAGCGACGATCTCGAGCTTGCTCGGCGATGCTTGTTGCGCGAGGACCGGGAGGCTCTCGGGGAGGCAAGATCGCAGGCCCGACCGGCGGTCGAGTGTTCTCCCCGACAACTGGTCAATCCGCCTCACCGATGACGGCATTTCGAATCCACTCTTCGATGTCCTCCGCCACGAAGCCCGCCTCCCGCAGCACCTCGCGCGTGTGCTCGCCGTCGCGCGGCGCGGTGGCGCCCGCCTTGCCCGGCGTGCGATCGAGCCTCGGCGACGGCGCCGGCTGCGGCACGCCTCCCGGCCCCTGCACCAGCACGCCCCTGTCCCGGATATGAGCGTGCTCTCCCATGTCCCCCAGCGTCAGCACCGGCGCCACGCAAGCGTCCTTGCCGTCGAAGGCCGTGCACCACTCCTCGCGGCTCTTCTCCTTGAATCGCGCCGCCAAGGCCGCGCGCATCTCCGGCCACCGGCTCCGGTCCATCGGGTGCCCCAGCGCCCCGCCGTCGACCTCCAGAATCCGCAACAGCTCCGCAAAGAACTGCGGCTCGAACGCACCCACCGACATGTACTTGCCGTCCGACGTCTCGTAGACGTCATACCACGGCGCCCCCGTGTCGAACCAGTTGGTCCCGTGGGCATCCTGCCAGATTCCCACGTACCGCAGGTAGTGCAGCGCCACCGACAGATTCGCCGCCCCGTCGACCATCGCCGCGTCGATGACCTGACCCTTGCCCGACTGATGCCGCTCGAACAGCGCCATCATCACGCCCAGGGCGCACATCAGGCCGCCTCCCGCGAAGTCCGCCAGCAGGTTGGCCGGAGGGGTCGGCGGCTGCCCCGCTCGACCACACAGTGACAGCGCTCCCGAGACTGCCACGTAGTTGATGTCGTGTCCCGCCATGGCTGCATAAGGGCCCGTCTGCCCCCAGCCGGTCAATCTCGCGTAGACCAGCCGGCCGTTGCGCCCCAGGGCGGTCTCGGGCCCAAGCCCCGCGCGCTCCAGCACGCCCGGGCGAAACGGATCGAGAAGCACGTCCGCCTGCTCGATGAGCCGCAGCAGCACCTCGGCCGACGCCGGCTTCTTCAGATCCAGCCGAATCGATCGCTTTCCGCGCCCCAACGGATCGTCCGGGCGGCTGGGCAATAGCCCGGGGCGCAGCCGGTCCACGCGCACCACGTCGGCGCCGAAGTCGGCCAGGATCATTCCACAATAGGGAACCGGCGCCAGCCCCGCCAGCTCCAGCACCCGAATGCCCTTGAGCGGACCCATTCGATTCACTCCTTCCGTCGCGGCGCCCCGCGCAAGCCCTACAGCGCCAGCCCACCTTGCAGCGCCAGGTGCATGAACGCGCACATCACCAGCGAGTGGGTGATCTCGCCCCCGCGAAGCAGCTGCGGTATCTCCCTCAGCGCGCGCAGTTGCACATCGATGTCCTCCGCCGGATCCAGGTTCAGCTCGGCCACCTTCCGCGCGCCCCGCGCCAGAAATGTCCACGTCCTGTTGTTCTGCAACGCCGGATTGGGCTCGATCACCCCGAGCTGGGTCCAGTCCTCGGCGCTGAATCCGGTCTCCTCGAGCAGCTCGCGACGGGCTGCCGCGAGCGGCGCCTCTCCCGGCTCCACCACGCCTCCGGGAATCTCCGTGCCGACGGCGCCCGTGCCGTGGCGATACTGACGCACCAGCACGATCTGGCTGTCAGCGGTCAGGGCCACCACATTCACCCAATCGGCCGCCTCGAGCACGTAGAAGTCGTGCTCGGTGCCATTGCGCGGGGCGCGCAGGCGATCCTTGCGCAGCGCGAAGATGGGAGTTCGAAACGCAGGTGAGGACGACAGCAGGCTCCAGGGGGACATGCGGGTCGGAAGGTAGCACGTCCGGGCGCAGGGGCACTACGAGCCGGGTTCGGCGGGCCGATCGAACCTGGGCGACTGGCCGGCAAAGCAGACCACGGCCACGGCCACCGAGCACACCGCACCGATGAGCAGCCCGGTGCGCACTACATGGTCGGCCTCCACGGGCCAGTGCGTGACCGGCTTGCCCTGCGCGAAGACCGTGCCGAACAACGCGGATGCGACTGCCACGCCGAAGGACATGCCCAGGTTGCGGGCCAGGGCCAGGACGCCTCCGGCAATGCCTTGCCGGTTCGCCGGCGCCGCGCCCATCAGGGCGCTCAGGTTCGGCGAGATGAACACGCCCGTGCCGGCGCCAATCACGAACATCCATGCAGACGGCTGCGCCTGGCCGGTTGTGGGCCAGCTCGCGGCCAGCCCTGCCATGCCGACCGCGGTCGCCAGCATCCCCAGCACGAGCAGCCCGCGGCCACCGATCCGATCCGACAGCCAGCCCGAGCCCCAGGCCAGCAGCGCCATGCCCGCCGCCTCGGCCGACAGCACGCGCCCCAGCCCCTCGGGCGTCATCCCCTGTCCGTCGCGCAACGCGAAGGGCAGCAGGTAGATGACGATGAACAGGCTCGCATAGTTGAGCATCGCGCCGAGCGCCGCGCTCGAGAACACCACGGAGCGAAACAGGCGAAGGTCCACGGTCGGCTCGCGGCTCGTCAGTTGGACGCGCACGAACACGGGCAGCAGCACGACCGACGTCGCGGCCAAGGCGATCGTGGCCGGGTGCCCTACGCCCCAGCCGGGCCCGAGCGTGCAAGCCAGCAGCAACGAGAGCGTGCCCGCGCCGATCAGCATGGCGCCGAGCCAGTCGAATCGCGGCCGGGACATGGCGCGATGTTCTCGGGGAAGCACGAACACGGCGGCGACGATCATGGGCAGCGTGGCCGCGGCCATCGCCTGGAAGATCGAGCGCCAGCCCAGCAGCTTGACCATGGCGCCCCCGACCGGCGGGCCGATCGTCAATCCCACGTACAGCGCTGTCGACATGAATCCCAGGGCGAAGCCGCGCCGGCTGGCCGGCACCGATCGGGTCAGCAGCGCGGGCGAGGTCGCCATCACCATCGCCGAGCCCACCCCCTGGGCCACCCGAGCGCCGATGAGACTCGCCGCACCCGGCGCGTAGGCGCACCCCAGCGCGCTCAGCCCGAACAGCACCGAGCCCCATAGATACACGCGCCCGTGCCCCCCGATGTCCCCCAGCCGCCCCGCCGGCAGCAACAGCACCGTCACCGTGAGCATCTGAGAGAGAACGAACCACGACGCGGTCGACGGGTCGACGTTGAACTCCCGCGCCATGTCCGGCAGTGCCACGTTGATGACGCTGGAGGTCATCGCCGAAAGAAATGAGCCGATCGACACGAGCAGAAGAAGCGGCCGGTCCGTGCGCGATTCGGGCACCATCGTGCCCCCTGTCGGTTCGCCCGTCATGGTCACGGGCCGATCAGCACTACCGTTCCGCCGGACTTCACGAACACGCCGTGCCAGTCCTTCGGTACCTCGGGCGTGGTGAACTCGAACAGCCACGCCGCGTCGATCGGCGCCAGGTTCACGCAGCCATGGCTGTGCACATGGCCAAAGTCGTCATGCCAGAACGCACCATGCAGCGCATAGCTCTTCTGGAAGTACTGCACGTAGGGCACGTCGTCGATCTGGTACTCGGCGCCGAGCTCGTCGCCCGACATGCGCGTCGACACGTGCTTGGCGAAGATCGAGAACATCCCTCGCGGCGTCGCGTGCGTGGTCTCCGGGTCACCCATGGCGCCCGTGCCCGTCGAGACCAGCGTCACGTACACCGGCCTCCTGCCCTGATAGGCAATCAGCGACTGGTTGCGAATGTGAATGTCGATCCAGCGGATGTCGTCGCCGTCCACGAACGTCGGCGGCTGCGGCCGAGGCTCCACCACGATGAGCGCCGATTCGGCCACCCACACGCCGTCCGCCGACTCCACCAGCGTCGCGCCGCCCTGCTTCCTGTCCTTGCCCGTGAGCCGCAGCGCCTCGCCATGCTCGAGCCTCACCGTCTCCCCGACCTTGCCGTCGTCGCCGATCTTGTATCCCACCGCCGACGCCCCGCGCACAAAGCCCACGGGCAAGCCCTCGCCGTCCGCCAGCTGCAGCCCGTGGAACGACGACGGCTTGATCAGCTTGACCCGGTCGAGCGCCACCAGATCGAGCTGAGAGGAGATGCCGAACCGGCGCCCCTCGGCCTCGAACCACGACGACAACGCCAGGCGTGTCCTGGGCTCGGCGCGGCCCGTGTGGAACTTGAACCGCAGGCGCGGCTCGCTGCCCGGCGGACGCGGCACACGCTCGCCGTCCAGCAAGCCTTGAGGCGCCGTCATGGCCTCGCCCAAAAGCTCCAGGTTCGGATCCGGGCTCGCTTTCGCGCTCGCGATGCTCTGCGTCACGTCGTCGCCTTCGATGCGCCGCATGTCCTCGAGCTTCGGCAGGCGCGCGTAGTAGAACGGCACGTGCGGCTTGACTGCCGCATAGACGAACGGAAGCGGCTGCCCCCGCGACGCCGGCCTGGCGTAGGCCAGCATGCGCGCGTCCGGGTCGAGCGTGGCGTTGTCGCCATTGCAGACGTATCCCTGCGGTTGCACGGCGTACCAGCCGTCCTTGCACCCGTCGGTGCCCACGGGCTCTTCGCTGCGCACCGCGCTCTCGCCCACGCGCAGGTATCCGATGGCGCGCCCCTTGCGGTTCGGCACCGCGCGAACATAGGTCTCGATCGCCAGCGAGTAGATTCGATGCTCGCCAAACGTGGGAGCCGTGCCGTCCGGCGCCGCGCTCGAGGCACTGACCGATGCGGCCGCGGGACCCGCCGAGGACGAAGCCGCTGGCAAGACCGCGGCCGAATCCGACGAAGCGGCGACGACGCTGGAGGACGGCTGCGCAGGCGCGTGGGCGTGGGAATCCGGAGCCGGTTTTCTCGAGCAGGACACCACGACGCACAGCGATATCAAGCTCAGAGCCAGCTGGCGCGCGTACGAGGGACGAAGCGTGGACAGACGCATCGGATGGCCGGGTCTACCACGATCAGAGGGCGGAACAAGGGGGTCGCCGCGGTTGCGTCCGCGCCCCGTTCGTTGCCAAGGCCGAAACGACCGAGCGTGGGCATCCCATGCAGCTTGTGGAAATCTCGTCCCGGTTGCAGGGGCATGCTTCGTGCTTAGGTAAGGATCAGGAGAGAGAACATGCTGCCTCCTTGGATCATCGAGCAACTGCGGGAGCGCGAGAAGTCACGGCGGGAACGCCAGCACCAACCACAGCTGGAAATCCCCGCGCCGGACCCGGAGCCGGGCCGCAGAAGCGAGCCCCCGGAAGAGCCAGGGGTCACGATCATCCCCCTGTGGGGCTGACCCGGACGCACGCGCGTATGCCTCGGAACGGGCGTCGGCGTTCCGAGTGGCGTATCATCGACTCCGCAACCGATGCGAGCCCGCGCAACGCTGATCATCCTCCTCTCTCCTCTGACCTTGATGGCCGGCTGCTCCGGCAAGACAGCACAGACCAATGAATCGCCATCCGCCGCCACCGGCGGCACGGGTGGTTCCGCCGGATCCGGGGGCGCGGCCCCTTTCGACGCGGCGTCGTGTCCGGATGATATCCTCGTGCTCACCGGGCTCGAAGCCTGCCGCGCGGCGATTGCGTCGTGCGGTTCGGGGCTGTGCTATCGAGCCGAGGGCGCGTGGAACTGCGCCGCGCCCTGCGCAAGTTGCGCCTCCGTTGCGGGTTGGTCTTGCACGCCCCTCGCCGGAATCTCGTCGTGCGTTCCCGACGGGCTGGCCGGCTGCTTTCAGCTCGACGGGGGCGCGGGAGGCGCGGGAAGCGGCGGCGGAGGCGCGGGCGGAAGTGCCACGGGCGGGACCGGAGGCGCAGGCGCCTCGGGCGGCACCGGTCCGTGCGACGGCGACCCTTCGTGCAACGGCACGCCCATGAACTTCTGCCGCGCGGACCAGTCGGCCTTGTTGTCGTGCGAATCGACCAGCACGTGCCCGAAGGTGACCGCTTGCAGTGACACGTGCCCGCAGTGCAGCTGCCACATGGTGCCTCCGGTCAACGGCAAGCTCGATGGCACGTGTGACACTTGCACCTCGGATGACCAATGCGGCCAGGGCCTGGTATGCCGCGACAATCCCCTGTATCCGGGCTCGGGGGCGCGAACCTGCGTGCTCGGCCCATGACGCGACGCTTCTCGGCCCCGCGCGTGGGCGCCACTCACCGATGACATGTGTACCCTCGTCTTGATCCATCGCGTGCTTGACGCTGCGCCGCTGGTTGTTCTGGCGAACCGCGACGAGATGCTCGGCCGGCCCTCGGTGGGCCCGCGTCTGGTGCGTCGTGAGCCCGCCGTGTTTTGCGGCTTGGACCTGAAGGAGGGCGGCACCTGGTGCGGCCTCAACGAGCACGGCCTGTTCGTGGGCTTGACCAATCTGACCTTGCATGCGCCCGATCCGACGAAGCGATCCCGCGGGCTGCTGTGTCTCGACATGCTCGGCTGCCGCTCGCTCGACCAGGTGCACGGCGCGGTCAGCGCGACAGGGGCGGGAGCCTACAACCCCTTCAACATGGTGGCGTCCGACGGCACGCGCGCGATGCGTGTTCGTTACGACGATCGGCCTGCCATCGAATGGCTGGAGCCGGGCGTGCATGCCACGACGAACTGGCCGGTCGGCAGCGAGGGGGACGCCAAGCGTGTCTGGTCCGAGACCCGCGTGAAGCAGGCTGTGTCCGACGCGCCGGATCTGGGTTCGCTGTTGGATTCGCTGCAGGACATCGCGCGCACCCACGAGCGTGACGGCGATCCTCGCGCGAGCATCTGCTGCCACGTTCCCGGCTACGGTACGCGGTCCTCGAGCATCGTGGCGCGGACGGCCGACGGCGGGCCGATCTACCGCTACAGCGACGGCCCCCCATGCGAGGCCCGATTCGAGGACTTCTCGGCAGTGGTCGCCGAAGCGTTTGGCCACCAGCCGTAGCGGCCGGTCCGATTTTCATGACCTCCTGAAAGAATTGACGTGGACCTGCGCCGTGCTCTACGCAACGATGCTCGAGGACCTGGACATGTCGAAGGCAATCCGTTCTCTGTCATGGTTGATGACGGCATCCATCGCGGCCTGGGCGCTGGGCGCCTGTGGTTCGTCGGACAGCGGCGCGGCCGCGGGAGGCGCGGCCGGCGCGGCCGGGGCGGCCGGTGGTGCGGGCGGGGGCACCACCCAGCTTCCCTGCGATTCGTCCGGCGACGTGGATCTCGACGGCATGTTCGCCCTCGCGGCCAAGTTCAGCTTCACCTTCGGCAGCCAGCCGGGCGGTGCCGTGACGATCTGCCCGGCGGACCAGACCAGCGAAGGCAGCTTCCTGGGCCTGGTGCGTCTTCACCAGCAGCCGGGCTCCACGCAGATCGACTCGGCCGAGGCGGTCGTGTGCACGCTGCAACTGCCGATCATCTCGGCGGGCGCCGGCCAATGCAATCCGGGCACGACCAACCTGGTGTACGCCGGACTGAAGTTCCCCCAGGCGCTCATCGACGCGTGCCCCCGGGCGACGCTCGCCACGACCACGGGCACGCTGACGTCGCTGCAGCCCGGCGCGACCTTCGACCTGCAGCAGCTGACCTTCACGATCGGCACGGACAAGACGGGCGACCAGATGCCCACGTGGCTCATGGACAAGGCGGGGTGCGGCATGGCCGACGTGTCCGCGGGGCGCATCGCCGAGTGCGACCCGGGTTGCGTGTCGGACTGCGCGTCGCTGGTGGACGACGATCAGGACGGTTGGCCTGGGGTGACGGTGGACGTGTGCGGGCTGACGGACGACGACAAGCAGCAGCAGGTTCCCTGCAATGCCGACGAGCCCAACGTGCCGGGGGCGACCATCCAGGGCCGTGCGATGATGGACATGGAGGTCGATCCGCTGTTGAAGGGGTCGGCCGTGTCGTCGTGCGAGGTCTCGGGCAACCTCGACGCCTCGATTCGCTACAACGTGATCGGCGCGGACCTGTACGTGACCAACGCGCAAATCAGCGTCACCAGCGCGATCAAGTCCCTGCCCACGTACAAGGTGAATGCGTCCCAGTCGCGCTTCCTGCTCGTACGCATCGACGGCAAGCACGGCTCGCTGGACTGGTCACCGGACTTCAACGACGCGCTGGGGTCGTGCAAGACGGTGATCGCGCGGCAAAACGAGCTGCAATGACACGAGGCACGAGGGCAGGACCGGCGGCAAGTTCGACCGCCCGCGCCGGCCGGCGACGCGCTATCATGCGCGGATGAAAATCGACCGCTTCATCGTGCCCCCGGGGGGCAAGAAGTTCGACCTGCGCAAGGTATCGACCGACGACACGAACGGCGTCAAGGACAAGGCCGAAGCCAAGGACCGCCTCGCCAAGCGTGTCAAGCGCCTGGCCGAGATCCAGGACGTGCTCTACGCCGATGACCGTTTCGGCATCCTGCTGATCTTCCAGGCGATGGATGCCGCGGGCAAGGACGGCACCATCAAGCACGTCATGTCCGGCGTGAATCCCCAAGGCTGCGAGGTCTTCAGCTTCAAGTCGCCGTCGTCCGAGGAGCTCGACCACGACTTCATGTGGCGCACGATGAAGTGCCTGCCGGAGCAGGGGCGCATCGGCATCTTCAACCGCAGCTACTACGAAGAGGTGTTGGTGGTGCGCGTGCACCCCGAGTTCCTCGAGGCGCAGAAGCTGCCTCCCCAGGCGCTGGACGACATCTGGGACAAGAGGTTCGACGACATCAACGCGATCGAGCACTACCTGGTCAACAACGGTATCCTGCCCATCAAGTTCTTCCTGCACGTCTCCAAGAAGGAGCAGCTCAACCGCTTCATCGAGCGGCTCGACGACCCCACCAAGAACTGGAAGTTCTCGTCGGCCGACGTGAGCGAGCGCAAGCTCTGGCACAAGTATCAGGATGCGTACGACGAGATGCTGCGAAGAACGAGCACCAAGGCGGCGCCCTGGTACGTCATTCCGGCGGACAACAAGTGGTACACGCGGCTGGCGGTCATCGAGGTGATCATCTCGCGGCTCGAGGAGCTCGACCTGCGCTACCCGGAGGTGTCCGATGAGAAGCGCGCCGAGCTGGTCAGGATCCGCGAGCAACTGGTCGCGGACGACTGAGCCCGGGCGGCCGGCGGGTCATGTGCCTTGGGGAGGCAGCTTGATCCGTTGGCCGGCGCGCACGCCGTGCTTGCGGCTCCACCCCGCGTTGACCTCCAGGACATAGCTCGCGGGACACGGGATCGATCGCGACGCATCGTTGAGCGTCGGAACGTTCTCCAGGATGCCGGTGATGAAGCCGTCGTCGGCCACGAACATCATGTCCAGCGGGATGCAGGTGTTGTGCATCCAGAACGTGTGGACGGTGGGGCGGTCGAAGACGAACAGCATGCCGGCGGACTCAGGCATGCTGGTGCGGTACATCAGGCCGCGCTCGCGCTCGATATCGAGCTGGGCGAGCTCGACGTCGAGCTGGGGCTGACCGGGCGCATCGACGAAGCTGATCGTGGTCTTGGTGAGGTCGAAGCCTCCGGGCAGCGGATCGGAGGGGCAGCTGCGCGCGGGCTCCACGGCAGGCGGCGGTGCGTCCGGTGTGGGCACCATGCATCGGGCGGGCGCGGCGACCGATGCGACCGCCGTTGCGATCGCGGACGTCGCGGCGGCTGCGGGCGCACGCGGCGTGGCGGGCGCGGCATGCGACACGTCGGAGGCCGGTGTTCTGGGGGGTGGGCTCAGCAACGGTTCTTCCGCCCGCTTGTCGCAGCCAGCGACCGCCAGACTCGTCACCAACAGCACGCACGTCCATCGCATGGGGGGCTTCATAACACGGAATGGTCCCAGCCCATCAGGCTCCGCCACGCGGCGCCGCGTAGACTAGCTCGCTTGGCCCAGCCCGAAGCGGAACAGCGCGTCGTGGGTCGCTGGCCGCGCGGCCTTGATCGCCTCGTGGGCCCTCGAGGGATGCACCCGGTTGGTCAGCAGCACCACGACGATCCGCGCCTCCGGATCGATCCAGACCGACGTGCCGGTGAATCCAAGATGGCCGAACGTGCTGTCGCCGCACACCGTGCCGGCGCTGCTGCCCGACGCGCTCTTGCCGTCGAAGCCGGCGCGCAAGGTCCCGCCCGGCCGGCTGCGCAGCAGCGGGTGAATGTCCGACGGGCGCAGCCACTCGTCGCGGCGGCCGTCGAGCACATCGAGCACGGCGGCGCCCATGCGGGCGACGTCGCGGGCAGAGCCGAACAGGCCCGCGTGCGCGCACGTGCCGTGACCTGCCAGCGCCCAGGCGTTCTCGTCGTGCACCACGCCGCGCACCACCCCGGCGCGCCAGGGTACATCTTCGGTGGGCACGACATGCACGTCGAAGAACGGATCGCGCTCGCGCCAGCTGCGCGCGGAGCCCGTGAGGCAGCCCAAGGGACGGCAGACCTCGCTCTGCACGAGGCGGTCGAGTGGACGGGCCGCAGCGCGGGCCATCGCCTCGCCGAGCAGCAGGTAGCCCAAGTCGCTGTAGGTCGGTTCGAAGCCCTCGAGCGGAGCTCGTCCGTCGCACCCGGTCCGCCGAGCCATGGCCGCCTCTTGCAGCGCGCGGTAGCGGTCGACGCGTTGGCCGTGCTCGAGGGGAGCGAACAGCGGCCGGTGGCCGTCGAGCCCGGCCCGGTGGGCGAGCAGCAGCTCGAGCGGGGTCTGGCTGCTGGGCGTGCCGACGGCTTCCTGAACGAGGGTGCCGAGCGGGGTTTGCAGCTCGACGAGCCCTTCGCGTGCGAGCCGGGCGAGGGTCAGGGCGCTGAAGGGCTTGGTGACCGAGGCCAGATCGAAGGGTGAATCGGGAGTGACCTGGGGGCCGGACGGTTCGAGCTTGCCGTAGGCGCCCTCGGCGACATGCCAGGTGTCCTGGCGCCGATAGGCGCACGCCACGACGGCGCAGGGAGCTGCTCGATAGTCGAGCACGACGCTTCGTGCGATGAGGTCGAGGTCGGCGACCCTGCTGACGCTGACTGGCTCATGCATGGGACGCTCGCGAGTTGCTGAGGAGGGGGGCAGGGACAAGTCCACGGCACCTTGTGGTAGCGTGCCGCGGCGCCGTCGGCCAACAACGGGGCGGGTCGTGACGAAAACCGCGAAGTGGCCGGGCGTTCGTGGTACGCCTTGGGCCCTGAGCAGGTGGCGCGAGCACGATGACGGGTCTGCGACGGCGAGCGGTCGGAGCCTGCGGCGCGAAGGCGCTGAGGGGTGGATCCGTGCAGGCGCTCGCACCGGCGCGGCGGGCGGCCGTGCTGCTGACGGCCGGCGCGCTGGCAGGTCTCGCGACAGCGTCCTGCTACCGTGTGGCGCCGGGGCGCCTGGCGATCGACCGCGTCGACGTGGTCGAGAGCGGAGCGATTGCGCCGTCGGAGGTGGAGAGCCGCATCGCGACCGGTCCCAGCCCGCGATTTCTGGGGATTTGGGACGGGGTGGCGTTCGACTATCAGTACTACGACAAGTTCGTGCTCCAGCGTGACCTGACGCGCATCGAGCGGCTCTACCACTCGCGGGGATTCTACGATGCCCGGGTGACGGCGGCCCGGTTGATACCGACCGAAGAGGGGCACGTACGGGTGGAAATTGCGGTCGATGAGGGGCAGCCGTACCGCGTGTCGGCGCGCACGCACCAGGGGCTCGAGAAGGTGCCATTCGCGCTGCAAGCGTCGGTGTTGGAGGCGTTGGACGCGGGGCCGCAGGTCGGCGAGCAGTTCGACGAGGACAAGTACGAGGCCACGAAGCGGGCGATTGCCACGGTACTGATGAACGGAGGATTCGCCTGGGCGCAGGTCTCGGGACGGGTCGTGGTGGATCTGATCTCGCGGCGCGTGACGGTCGCCTATGACATCCAACCGAGCGTTCAATTCAAGGTCGGGCGGGTGAGGATCGAGGGCCTGGCGTCCGACATGCCCGAGGACAAGATCCGTCGCGCCCTTCAGCTGCGGGAAGGATCGGCCTTCTCGGCGGACCGGCTGGCGAGCGCCCAGCAGGCGCTGCTGAACCTGGGGGTGTTCGCGGACGTGAGCATTCAGTGGCAGAACCGTCCCAAGACACCTGCGGGCGAGGAGCCCAAGGACATCCCACGCAACGCGGCGGGAGAGCCGGCGATCGACATCGTGGTCAAGACCACGCCCTCGCCGCTGCGCGCGGTGAGGCTCGGCGGGGGCACGGAGCTCGATGTGATTCGAACGGACGTGCACGCGGTAGCGGGCTGGGAGGACCGCAACTTCCTGGGCGGGCTGCGGCACCTTGCGCTGACGCTCAAGCCGGGCGTGGTGCTGTATCCCACGACGGTCCCCAAGTTCCAAAGTCCTACGCGGTATCTGCCGGAGGTCCGGACCAGCGCGGATTTCCGGCAGCCGGGATTCCTGGAGCCCAGGCTCGGGGGCATCATCCAGGGCAACGCGGCCGTCTACCCGGTGCTGTTGCAGCCCCAGTCGCCGGACGTGATTCTGGGCTACCAGGAGCTGCGGGGCGCGGTCGGGGTCGAGCGCTCATTCTGGCGGAATCGGTTCTACCTGCTGTCGCTGTTTCACGGGCAGGCCTACTACCCCTTTACTTATTACGGAATCAAGGACGCTGCCCTGGAGACCGTGTTCATCCGCTATCTGGAGCTCGAGACGGAGATCAGCTTTCGCGACGACCCGGTCGAGCCGACCAGGGGCGTATTCGTGGCTAACAATCTGCAGCTGGCCGGGGGTGTGTTCGGGGGCAGCGTCGACGACCTGAAGGTGCAGCCCGACGTGCGATTCTACGTGCCAATCTCCCGCGAGGTGGTATTCGCCGTGCGCGGCTCGGTGGGATTCCTGTACCCGCGCAACTACGGCGACTCGCTCAAGACCAACGGTGTTGGCACCACGGCCCAGCAGACGAAGGACGAGCAGCTGCTGTACTTCCGCGCGTTCTTCTCCGGCGGGCCGAACTCCAACCGGGGCTATCCGTATCACACGGTAGGCCCCCACGGGCCGGCCACGTTTCTGATGCCCAACATGACCACGTCTGCCTTGCAGCAGGTCTGCAATCCGAACGATGCCACCTACGACGCGAACAAGTGTCTCATCCCCATAGGCGGTCTGAGCCTGTGGGAATCCTCCGCCGAGGTTCGGATCCACCTGGTGGGGGCTCTGGGTGGCGTGCTGTTCGTCGACGCCTCCGACGTGTCTCGCCGTGAGACCACGATTCGGCTCGACCACCCTCACCTGTCGACCGGCTTTGGCGTTCGCTACAAGACACCGGTGGGGCCAGTCCGGGCTGATTTGGGTTATCGTATTCCGGGGGCCCAGCGTATCGGGGCGGCGCCCGAGCAGAGCGAAGGCAACCCGGGCACATTTCTGGGGGCGCCTGTGGCCTTTTCGCTGGCGGTGGGCGAGGCGTTTTGAGGACAGCATCCGACACCGCTGTAGGCTGGCCGGGCACGATTGCCTCCAGCCTGGTCGTAGCCGCTGCCGGCTTCCAGGCGCGAAAGGCTCTTCGCACCTGAATTCAAGGCATTTGGGGTCACTGGACGCTTGGCAATTCGCCGCGTTCGTGCCATGAGCCGGGCACGGCGATGGCCGCGCGGAGACGTAAATGATGAAGCGGATTGCGGTGACGGGAGTTGGACTGGTAACGCCCCTGGGGCTCGACGCGCAGACGACCTTCGAGGGGCTGGCGGCTGGTCGATCGGGGCTTTCGTTCGTGGAGAACTACGATCCCTCCGGTGAGAAGGTGGCCGTGGCCGGGGAGTTGAAGTCGGCCGAGGTGGAGAAGCTGGCCGCGCAGCTGCCGCAGGAAGCGCGCGATCGATCCTCGCGGTTCGTGTACTTCGCCGTGGCAGCGGCGCGCGAGGCGCTTCGCCAAGCGGGCAATCCGCAGGCCGAGGACGGCGACCGGATCGGTGTGGTCACGGGCGTGGGCTACGGCAAACCCTGGCCGTCGGAAGGCTACAAGGTCGGCCCCACGACGGTGATCCAGGCGATGCCGAACGCGGCAGCGGCGTGGATTTCGATCCTCGAAGGCGTTCGCGGGCCGAACCTGGCGTGCAGCACGGCCTGCGCCTCGGGCTCCCACGCCATCGGGATCGCCTCGGACCAGATTCGCATGGGACGTGTCACCGGCATGCTCGCCGGCGGCGTGGACACGGTCATCACCCGCGACGTGATGCGAAGCTTCGCGTGGCTTCGTGCGCTCAACACCGCCCGCGACGAGGAGCCCACCAGGATGTCGCGTCCGTTCGACCGGACCCGTCGCGGCTTCGTGATGGGCGAGGGGGCGGGCTTCCTGTATCTGGAAGACTACGATCACGCCCTGGCCAGGGGGGCCCACATCCTGGCCGAGATGCGCGGTTGGGGCGCGAGCGCCGACGCCCACCACGTGGTGGCGGTCGCCCCGGGCGGAGAGGGTATGGCCCAGGCGATTCGCCGCGCGATCGAGGATGCGTCCCTGCCGCCCGAGACGATCGACTACATCGCCGCGCACGGAACGGGCACGCCGATGAACGACAAGGAAGAGACCCTGGCCATCCGCAAGGTCTTCCAGAACCATGCGGACCGGATGCTGGTCAGCTCCCAGAAGTCGATGCTGGGCCATGCGATGGGCGGCGCGGGCGCCATCTCCGCGGCGGTCGCGGTCATGACCCTGGCGCGCGAGGTGGTGACTCCCACCATCAACCTGCGCACCCCCGATCCGGAGTGCGATCTGGACTACGTGCCCAACGAGGCTCGCCGCACGCCGGTGCGTGCTGCGATCGCCAACTCCTTCGGCTTCGGTGGGCACAACAGCACGCTTGTTTTCTCCCACCCCGAAGCGTTCTGAGCGGTTCGACCCTTGAAAGCGATCGTCCTCGGCGGCACCGGCTTCGTCGGCATGAACGTGGTTCGCGCGCTCGTGGCGGCCGGCCATGACGTCGCGGCGACCCGTCGCACCAGGGCCAACACGCTGTTCGCCCGCAAGCTCGGCGCACGCCTGGTGCAGGCGGATCTGGAGGACGCCGACGCGCTGGCCGACGTGATGGGCGGCCGCGAGGTGGTGTTCATGTGTGCGGGGCACTACCCGCGCTACTCGCTCGACCTGGACCACGAGGTGGGAAACGCCCGCCGCTGGGTGCGCACCACGCTCGAGGCCGCGCGAAAAGCGGGCGTGCAGCGCTACGTGCTGACCAGCTCGGTGTCGACGGTGGGTCCGCCCGGCCCGGGGCGCGAGCTGTCCGACGAGCGCGACCCGATGGCTCCGCAGGCGCACGACAGCGTGTACTTCGCGGTCAAGTACGCCATCGAGCAGGAGGCGCTGGCCGCGCTCGCCACGGGCCTCGACGTGGTGGTGACGCTCCCCACGGGCATCGTGGGCGAGCTCGACGTGAAGGCCGGGACGGGCTTCGCCATCGTGGCTGTGGGCAACGGAATGCTGCCGTTCTACGTGCAAGGGCGAACCAACATCATTGACGCGGACGAGATGGCGTTGGGGCACCTGCTGGCGGCCGAGCGGGGGCGCACCGGCGAGCGGTACATTCTGGCCGGCAACAACACCACGATCGAGGGGCTGCTGCTGGCGGTGTGCCGGGAGCTGGACCTGAAGTTCACTTCGTGGCGCATGCCGTTGGGATTGGCGGGCGTGTTGAGCACCGTCTCCGAGATGCGCTGCGCCACCCTCGGAGGCCACCGCCGCCCCTTCATTGCGCGCGAGTTCGTGGACGTCGTGCGACACGGCCAGTGGGTCGATCCGGCCAAAGCCGTCTACGAGCTCGGCACTCCGCCGCCCGCGCCGCTCGAGGACACTGTCCGCAAAGCGTGCCGCTGGTACGAGAGATATCGATACATCCATCGCGATAACCCCAAGCGATCACCGGCCGGCGCTGCTGATCGATCCGGCCCAGTTTCCCAAGGAGATCCGGCATGAGCCAAGTGAACCCCAAGACCATGCGCAGCGATATCGACGCCATCATTCGCAGGATTCGCCCCGAGTTCAAGGGCGAGATTCACGATGCTGACCGCTTGCGCGACGATATCGGCCTCGATTCGCTCAATGCGATGGAGCTTCTCTCCGCCATCACGGAGAAGTACGAAGTGGACGTCGACATCGAGGAAGTGCAGGATGTGAAGACCGTTGGCGACGTGGTGGCGTTCCTGCAGAAGGTCATGCCCGGCTGAACCGGGATTTCGGAGCCCGCGTCGTTGCTGCAGAGCACCCTTGTTGCCCGCTGACCTCCCATCCCCACGCCTGACAGGATGACGACATGAAAGTACAGTTCGTCTACCCCCGATTCGAGCGCCATGCGCAGTCGCACCCCGAGCTGACGGAGGCCGTTCCGTGCGACGAGTACCTCGGGGGTCCGTCCTTGGGAATGGCGAGCCTGGCGGCGGTCACGCCGCCGCAGGTGGAGGTGGCATTCCACGACGACCGGCTCAAGCCCTTCAGCCTGGCTCTGGAGGCGGATCTGTATGCGCTGTCGTTCTTCACACCCGCGGCCACGCGGGCGATGCAGATCGGCGACATGCTGCGGGCTGCGGGGAAGAAAGTCGTGGCAGGGGGCATTTTCCCTTCGATGATGCCCCACGTGGCCAAGGAGCACTTCGACTCGATCGTGGTGGGCGAGGGAGAGGCCGTGTGGCCCAGGCTCCTGGCCGACGCTGCCCGGGGGGAGCTCAAGCCGCGCTACGACGCGGACCCGGACTACGATCTGGCGAACCTGCCCCCGCCGAAAATTGACATGTACGTGGACGCCGAGGACCCGGCCCTGCACCCCGACGACTATCCGCTGCAGACCTCCCGGGGCTGTCCGCTGAGCTGCGACGCCTGCGTGCTGCCCGGGGTGATGCGCAACAAGCTTCGTCTGATTCCGGAGCAGACCATGCTCACGGCGCTCGCGGATCTGGCGCGTCGGGGCAAGCGCGCCGCGCTGACCGAGGACACGTCATTCTTCTTCTTCTCAGGCGCCCGGCGCCACTTCCGCTCGTTTCTCGAGGGCCTCAAGCGGGACCCGCGCCCCCGCGGCGAGAAGGTCAGCTACATCGGTATCAGCATGCCGATGATTCTGTCGCTCGACCCCAAGCTGCTGCGCGAGATCAGCGAGGCCGGGGTCAACCGCTTCTACCTCGTCTGCGGCTTCGACCCGATCACGCGCAAGGCCTTCGGCACCGGAGACCCGGACTCCATGCGCAAGGCCGTGGCGTCGATCGAGCGGTGCCACGAGTTCGACATCGAGCCCTACACCTCGCTGCTGGTGGGCAATGACACCGACGACGAGGGGGTGTTCGACCGGATGCTGGAGTTCGGACGCAAGGCCGGCGTGGACAAGACCGAGTTCGCGATCTTCACGCCGTACCCCGGCACGCCCGCGTGGCACCAGATGCAGGAGCAGGGTCGTATCATCGATACGACCTGGAGCCACTACAACGACGCCAACGTGGTATTCCGGCCCAAGCAGATGACGCCCGATCGCCTCCTGCAAGGGTATCTGGACCTGTGGCGGGAGTTCTACAAGGACAAGATGCACCTGCAATCCCTCGATCACCGGGACCGGACGATCCAGTTCTGATTCCGCGCAAGGTGAGCCCATGGCAAGCAAGCAAGACATGTTCACCCCGCTCCTCAACGCCTTCCCCGACCTGTCGAAGCGTGTGGCGCAGCCCTCTCGCGATCCGGACGAAGGCGAGGTGCTCGCCGCGCTGCTCGGCGAGGTCCGCCGCTACGGCCGAACGCAGGTCGACAGCGAGGCCATCGACAAGCGGGGCGCGCTGGGCAAGGAGATGCTTGCGCAGGTGGCCGAGCAGGGCTGGTTCGGCCTGACGATCCCCGAGAAGCTGGGCGGCGCGGGCTTGTCGGTCAAGGCGGCGACGCGCGTGGTCGCCGAGCTCAGCTCGTACAACGGCTCGTTGGCGACGTGCGTCGGGCTGCACTCGGGCTTGGGGCTGTACTGCCTGATTCACCTGGCGAGGCCGGAGCTGCAGGAGCGCTACCTGCCGCACGTGGCCTCGGGCGAGCGGATTGCCGCCTTCGCGGCTACGGAGCCCAACGCCGGGTCGGACATCGCCGGCGTGCGCTCGACGCTCAAGGAGGTCGACGGCAAGCTGCTGCTCAACGGCACGAAGTGCTATGTGACGAACGGCGGGCTGTGCGGCGTGCTGACGGTGCTGGCTGCCAGCCCGGGGCTGGGCGGGGCGAGGTCCGGCCATACGATGGTGTTGGTCGACCCGGCGTGGCCGGGCGTGCAGCGCGGGGCCGAGGAGCACAAGTTGGGTCTCAAGGGGTCGTCGACGATCACGATCGACTTCGACAACGTGGAGATTCCGCGGGATCACGTGCTGGGCGAGGTGTCGAAGGGCCTGGAGCACGCGCATGCGGCGCTGACCTGGGGACGCACGTTCATGGCGGCCGGGTGCCTGGGGTCGGCTCAGGCGGCGCTGGCGGCCGCCCGCGCCCATACCGCGGAGCGCGTGCAGTTCGGTCGCACCCTCGATCGCTTCCCCTTGGTGCGCGAGCAGCTCGCCCAGTGCACGGCGGACGTTTACACCGTCGAGAGCGTGATTCGCTTGACGAGCGACATCTACGATGCGGGGTTGGGCGACATCGCCTTAGACTCGACCGTAGCGAAGATCATCGCATCGGAAGGCAGTTGGAACGTCATCGACCGGGGCGTGCAGCTGATGGGCGGCATGGGCTACATCGAAGACGCCGGCATGGCGCGTCGCCTGCGCGACACGCGCGTGACGCGCATCTTCGAAGGCGCCAACGACGTGCTGCGCCTGCACCTGGCCTCGGCGACCCTGTCGTGGCCGTCCGCCACGCTGCTGAGCCTGCCCAAAGCCGCGCCGGTGGTGGGCGACGAGCTGCGCGAGGCCGCCGAGGCGTTCGATCGGCTGCTGGCGAAGCTGGGAGAAGCCCTGGCTCGGATTCGCAAGACCCACGGCTTCAAGCTGTTCGAGCGCCAATCGCTGCAGAGCGCCATGGCCGACGTGATGATTCCCACGTATGCCATGCTCGCCGTGCTGCTGCGCGCCTCGGGATCGGTGCCCCCGGGGGCGACACCGCAGACGAGCCGGGAGCTGGCGATTGCGCTGTATGCGACCGAGCGCTTGGAGCACCAAGCCGAGGCCGCGTTCACGGTGATGAATCGCGTGGATGCGTCGCCGGGGCTCGACAAGATCGAGGCTGTGCTCGCGGAGCCGTGAGCGGCCGCACGACCGGCGGGCGGCCCGTCGATCGCGCTCGCCCGTGTCGTCAGGCTAGTTGCACGCCAGCCCGCAGAAGGAGCCGACCTCGCCGACGCACTGGGAGTCCCACTTCGTCGAGCAGCAGTACGGGTCGTACGCGCAGATCGTCTGGGCGCAGGTGTCGCAGCTCGACGTGAGCTTCGTGCCCGACGAGCAGATGCTGTGCGAGCAGGTGGACGTCGAGCCGCCGGAACCACCGGAGCCGCCCGTGCCGCCGCACGTCTTGTTGCAGATGGATCCGACCTCGCTGACGCACTGGGAGTCCCACTTGGTCGAGCAGCAATAGGAATCGGCGGAGCAGATCTGGTTGACGCAAGGGTCGCAGTTCGACTTCAGGGTTCCACCGGTCGCGCACATGTCGTGGGAGCACGTGGCGGTGCCGCCCGAGCCACCCGAGCCGCCGGTGCTGCTGCCGCCCGAGCCGCCGGTGCCGCTGCCGCCCGAGCCGCCGGTGCTGCCGCCGCCCGAGCCGCCGGTGCTGCCGCCGCCCGAGCCGCCGGTGCTGCCGCCGCCCGAGCCGCCGGTGCCGCCCGAGCCGGTAGCGTATCCGCCGTGCGCGTTGACCTGCTGGTTGATCCAGCTGTAGAGCAGATCGACCCGCGCCAGGACCTCGGTTCCGCCGCCCGCGCCAGAGTTCACCGCCACGATCTTGTGAGGCGAGGAGCCATTGAGGATGTCCGGCCCGCCCGAGTCGCCCGACTCGATGATCTCGTTGGCGACATAGTCATACGGATATCCGTACGAGCTCGCGTTGCTGATCGTCAACGGCTTGCTCACATACAGGGACGTGCTCGAGAATGACCCATTGTTGATGCGGCCGACATTGACGATGGACGTGCCGTTCGCCGAGGCGGCGCTCGCCAGCACCGGCCAGCTCGGCAGGGTGAGCTTCTGGTCGAGGAAGATGAGGCCGATGTCGTGATGGTTGGGGTTGACCGACTCGGCGCCGTTCTCCGCCCAGTCGTAGGTCGTCGCGCTCAGGCCCTTGGCGGTCTGCTTGCTGGCGAACGGAAGCGTGATCTTCCAGTTCGACGCGCCATCGACGCAGTGTCCGGCCGTGAGCACGACCGAGGGCGCGATCAGGGAGCCCGAACAAGCGTAGCTGCCGCCGCTTGCGGTGAAGTCGATGAGAGCGGATTCCGGGTACGCCGAGGCCAGGGAGCCGCCGATGATCGGCGATTGATTTCCCTCGCCCGAAGACTCGGTCGACCAGCCCGTCCCGCTTTGGACTGCGCAGGCCGCTCCCAGACAGCCGAAGATGATCGCCGCAAGCCCCAATCGAGTGCGAGAACTTTCGCTCATCGTGTCCTACCCTTCCTCACCGCAACGGGAGTGATTTCGAAGCAGGCGCAGCCCGGAACATTGCAGGAGCCGGGCCGCAGCCTTGCGATGGAGTCCCTGCCGGGACTCGCGCTGGCTGCCCCGGTGCCTCCCTGGGCCGTCGGACACGCCGCCTGCTACGAAGGCTGCGCGACAGAGCCGAGCGTGTGAGCCGAGGGAGGTAATCATCGCAGTGGCCTGCCAGCGCAGTACGTCCAAGCAAGACACGTTCCGCCGCAGAACCGCCCTCGTTTTCCCGTGAACCAGGATTCCTCCTAGGTGGCCGCACGCCGCGTGGCCGAGTTGTGCAAGGCGTTGCGCAACCTGCGAATTGCCCCTGCCACCAGGGCGCGCGAGTTGTGCAGCCGACGATCGAATCCCTCGCCACGATCCCACCGGCCCGTCTCGACGCTCCGCTATCCCGAGGACTCCGCAATAGCGATCGGCGGCACGCCGACGGGCACCATGCTCTGTGGGGCGGTGTGGGCCCTGGGGTGCAGCGTGCAGCCGGTCGCGCTGAGGCGGTCCGGCAGCGCGCCGCGGCGCAGCATGGATTGCACTTGGTGATCGTCGTCGCGCGAGCTCGCGTTACCCGATTCGCTGATGCAACCCAGCGCCTCAGATTCGCAGACCATCGCCGGGGCGATGAGCTCAACTGCCCGAAATCTCAATCGTGCCCGCGGCACGCGATGTGCTCGGTCCGCAGGCGATGCACGACCCCGCCCAGGACCGCTTGCCCCCGACGTCGCTGGTGAAGACCGAATCCGAAGACCTGGCGCGCCGCGACGACGACCTCTCCGACTTGTTGCGTCATCCCACGTTCCTCGAGACTCACTTCCAGCTGCACCACGGCGGCCGCAAGAGCGATCACCTGCGGCGTTCGGCCCGTTATGCCGCTTGGATCGCCGGGCTGATGGGCGCGGACCGCCGCGTGTGCGCGCGCGCTGCGTTGCTGCATGACCTGCACTCGCGGCTCGGCACGTTGTCGACGCACGGCGCCATTGCGGCGGAAGTCGCGGCGCAGATGGGAGAGCGCGAAGCGGTGTGTCTGGCTATCACGCCTCACATGTACCCGCTCGGACCGGCGCCGACCACGTTGGAGGGCTGGGTGCTGGTGATCGCGGACAAGGTCGCCTCGGTCGTCGATGGCCTGCACTTCGTGGCGCTGCTGGTCAGTGGCGAGAGCGGGCGGACGCGGCGCATGCTGCGGGAAGTCGATCCGTACTTGGGCGGCGGCGAGGCCGAGCCGGTGCTGGTGACCGAGGGCTAGAGCGTCGCGCTCGCGGTCCGAGGGGCGCGCTGCGCGAGCCCTTTGCCCGACCCATGCGAGGTGCGGGCCTTGCGCCAGTCGCTCCCGGCGCCATAGCCTTGCCACCGGTTGCTGGTTGTCACCAGCCGACACGCGAGAGGGGTCGACATGGAACGCAGCGGAAACGATCAGGATCGTACGGCAGTTGTGGTGCCATCGGCGCAGGTTCGGCAGAGCTCCCGCGTCAAGGACTACGACGCATTACGCCGGGAGGCCGAGCGCGACCCGGTGAAGTTCTGGGAGGACCGCGCCAAGGAGCTCGCGTGGTACGCGCCGTGGGACAAGGCCCTGGATGACTCGAATCCGCCCTTCTACAAGTGGTTTGTCGGGGGCAAGACGAACATCATCCTCAACGCGCTCGATCGCCACCAGGCCACGGCGACGAGGAACAAGCTGGCATTCATTTGGGAAGGCGAGAGCGGCGAGATCCGGACGCTGTCGTTCTTCGCCCTGAACCGGGAGGTCTGTCAGTTCGCGAACGTGCTCAAGAGCATGGGAGTCCACAAGGGCGACCGGGTGACGATCTACCTGCCGAGGATTCTGGAGTTGCCGATAGCCATGTTGGCGTGCGCCAAGATCGGGGCGGTGCATTCGGTGGTCTACGGGGGGTTCTCGGTGGAGGCGTTGGGAGAGCGCATCCAGGACTCGGAGTCCAAGGTGCTCATCACCGCGGACGGCGGCTTCATGCGGGGCAAGACGGTGCCGCTCAAGTCGATTGCCGATCAGGCGCTGGAGCGCGCGGGCACGGTGGAGCACGTGATCGTGGTACGTCGCACCCGCGAGCCGGTGAGCATGGAGCCGGGGCGCGACTACTTCTATGACGAGCTGATGGGCCTGCCGATTGCGAAGGCGGTGGGGGCCACGCGCTGCGCGACCGAGGTCATGGACGCCGAGGATCCGCTCTTCCTTCTGTACACCTCGGGCACGACGGGCAAGCCGAAGGCGATCGTGCACACGCACGGCGGCTACCAGGTAGGGATCGCCACGACGATGAACTACGCGTTCGACGTGCGGCCCGAGGACCGCTACTGGTGTGCGGCCGATCCGGGGTGGATCACGGGGCACAGCTACATCGTTTATGCGCCCTTGATACTGGGCATGACCTCGCTGATCTACGAGGGTGCTCCCACGTATCCCTATCCGGACCGCTGGTGGAAGATCGTCGAGAAGCAGGGCATCTCGATCCTGTATGCGGCGCCCACGGCGATCCGCGGCCTGATGCGTTTCGGCGAGGCCTGGCCCAACCGCCACGACCTGACGAGCTTGCGGCTGCTGGGCACCGTGGGCGAGCCGATCAACCCCGAGGCCTGGCGCTGGTATCACCGTGTCATCGGCGGGGAGCGCTGTCCGATCATCGATACCTGGTGGCAGACCGAAACCGGCTCCTTCATGATCTGCCCAGTGCCGTCGTTCGACCTCAAGCCCGGCTCGGCCACCAAGCCGTTCCCGGGGATTGGGGCGCAGGTGCTGAGGGAAGACGGCACGCCCGCCGGCCCGGGCGAGGAAGGCAAGCTGGTGATCACCGCCCCGTGGCCGTCGATGCTGCGGGGTATCTACAAGAACCCGGAGCGCTACGTGGAGCAGTATTGGAGCACGTTCCCCGGCAAGTACCTCACCGGCGACGCGGCCAGGGTCGACGAGGACGGCTACTTCTGGATCATCGGGCGCATGGACGACGTGCTGAAGGTCTCGGGCTACCGGCTGGGCACGGCGGAGGTCGAGTCGGCCCTGGTGAGCCACCCGGCGGTATCGGAGGCGGCGGTCATCGGCATACCGCACGAGGTGAAGGGCAATGCGATACGTGCGTTCGTCATCCTGCGAGCGGGGCGGGCGCCGAGCCCGGAGCTCAACGAGGAGCTGATCAAGCACGTTGCGACGGAGATGGGGCCGATTGCCAGGCCGGAGAAGATCGAGTTCGTCACGGCGCTTCCCAAGACCCGGTCGGGCAAGATCATGCGGCGACTGCTCAAGGCCCGGGCCATGGGGCTGCCCGAGGGCGACGTCTCTACGCTCGAGGACTGACAGGCGGGGCAGGATTGCCCCTTAGAGGTGGCTTCCCTGGATCCAGACGCCGAGCCCGGCGAATCCCGCGTAGCGCTCGGCGCCCACCAATCCCGCATAGCCCGCCAGATCGAAGAAGAAGGTGTCGTCGAGCGGAACGAACAAGCCGCCCGTGGGCCCCACGCACAGCGACACGCTGGTGTAGCCGGCGCTGCCCAATAGGCCGTTGGACCAGGAGTGCAGCTCCAGGCTCGCCGCGACCAGGTCCACGGCCACGCGCAGGTCCAGATAGGGAAACAGCGGCCCGAGCCGGAACTCCCGTCCCAGGGACACGTCGATGTTCTCGCCCCAGACCACGCCGGTGCGTGTGTACAGGTCCGGCGCCGCGAGCGGGGCGTGCGTGAACGTCGCGTTGTCTTGGCCGAACAGGTTCATGCCCAGGCTGATGCGCGTGCGATCGATCTGGTAGGTGCCGCGAAAGCCGCCGCCGTACATCGGGCCGTCGGCCTTCAAGCGCAGGTCGGTGCCCTTGACCGGATCGGGCGCGTCGACCCATGGGCCGGTGGAGACCCGGGCCGCATCCATCCGCGGATCGGCCACGAATCCATCGAGCATGAGCTTGACCACGACGTGGTCGTCGGCCCGGGCCCGGCCGGCGGCGCACAGCACCGCACCGGCGGCGAGCGCGGCGAGCAAGCACGGCCCCGCGGACAACGTGGTTGTGCGCGAGGCGGAGGAGGGAGTGCGTCGCATGGAGGTCAGGCACATGGTAGAGGTTGTTGCGAGCCTCGTCTGCTGGATTCGGACGGACGCCCCGGGAGCCAAGATGACCGATGACGACATCGTGGAGCTGGCGATCGACGGGACGCTCGACCTGCACACGTTTCGGCCGCGAGAGGTGCCATCGCTGGTCGAGGACTACGTGCGGGAGTGCCGCGCGCGGGGGATCCTGGAGCTGAGGATCGTCCACGGAAAGGGGACAGGCACGTTGCGCCGCACGGTGCACGCGGTGCTCGGTCGTCTGGAGGGCGTGCGGGAATACGGGCTGGCGGGAGGAAGCGGCGGCGGCTGGGGCGCGACGCTGGTGACGCTCGAGCCGCTGGAGGACGGGGAAGGCAAGCTCGACGATCCGGACGCGAGCAACGCTCGGCGCGGGTAGCCGGGTGCGGCTGGACGACGCGGGGGGAGGGCCACGTTCGGACGAATCGTGGCGTCGAACGTGCGCCCCGTGGTACAACGTGCGCTGCTCGAGCGAGCTTGCCAAGCCGAGGATTGATCACAATGGACGAGGCGGGCCGTGCTGCTGTCCGGCGCGTTCTGAACACGATACCCGATGCGACCGCCAAGGTGCTGGTGTCGGACGTGCTCCGCTTCGCGCTGATATCCCTCGGCGACTTCGCGGTGATGGACGAGTCCATCTACTCGTTCTTTGCCGACGGCTCGGTGCACCTGGGCGGCAAGTCCGACGACATGAACGCGGCGTTGACCGAGGTGATGCTGACCGAGGTCTATGGCCGGACGTTCCGCAGCATCCGTCGTCTGACGACGTACCTGGAACGGGTGGCCCAGCAGGGGGCGACGGCCGACTCGGCGCTGGACAAGAACGAGGGGGCGGAGCTGGACTTTGGCGATGCGTTCGATCTGGCCCTGTCCGCTGCTCCGTCGGTGCGCAGCCCGGCCCCGACCCTGTCGGGCCTCGACGAGTTCGACATCGACAAGGCGTTCGACTTCGTCACAGGCACGCAGGATGCTCCGGTCGACGACAAGGTGAGCGAGTTTCGCAAGGAAGCGTTTGCGTTGGGGCACGTGCTGAGCAAGGAGCTCAAGGCCTACGACGAGCGCATCCATGCCGCGCTCGCCAAGCAGCAGTTCGAGGTCGTGTTGCGGGAGCTCGACGCCGGCCGCGAGACGTTGTCCGAAGGGCTGTTCGCGCTGGTGGTCACCACGTTCGAGCACTTCCTGGACGACGCCGAGGAGATCGATCGCGGGGCGCTGCTGCCCGGCTACAAGAGCGCGCTGCAGCGGTCGATCGCGATCCGTCGCGGGCTTGCGGATCTGCGCCGGGTGGTCACGGCGGAGAACGACTGGGTCATTCAGGATCCGGACGTTCCGAGGGCCGAGCAGCGGGAGTCGATAGGAAGGCTCGCTGACGAGCTGCGGGCCTTCGTCAAGAGCGAGGCGTGCCGGCTGATGCGCGCTCCCGATCGTCTGGAGTTGGAGGGATTCCTGCGCAAGATCGAGGGTGGCCCGTTCGACGGCGCGCGGCTGTCGTGCGAAGGCCTGTCCAAGTACCTCGAGTCGCTGTCGGTGGTGAACCAGCGCGAGGTGCTGATGCACCACGACCAGGACGTGATTCGGGAAGTGAGGCAGTCGTTGGAGGCGGCGCGGTCGCTGTTCGAGGTCAGCGCCACGAGCGCGATGGAGCTGGTACGGGAGGCGTTGCGTCGTGCCGACGAGCTGTACGGGCGCAACCCGGTCCTGGACGAGCAGCTGCAGCAATGGGCGGCCGCGCCTCCGGAGCTGCAGACCTCCGAGCAGGTGCGCCAGGTCATCGCGCTGCTCGAGGAGTACGTTCGCTGACCGCGCGCATCCGGAACGCGGTCGTACGGCTGTCTTTTCGCCGCGCCGCGTCGTGACACGGTGCGATGGCGGACCCATGCTTGTTCCCATGACCGGGTGTCTGCAACCCGCGCGGATGCGATGACATCCAACACCCGAGAAGGCTTGCAGGTTCTGCCGCGACGGGCGGCCGGACGAAGAGAGTAGTCGGAAGATGCCAGCTGAGTACCTTGTCGTGTCCGATCTGCACATCTGCGATGTGGAGGAGCACGACGACGGTTGGAAGTCCTACAAGAGCGCCCGCTTTCTGATTGACGACGAGTTTGGGCATCTGCTGTCGCGGGCGACGCAGCGAAAGGGCGAGGCAGGGAACGCGGAGCCGATGACGTTGATCCTCAACGGCGACATCGTGGACTTCGATCTGGTCAACGCCGTTCCGGACGAACCCCTGTTTCCCGTGAGCGCGTTCGAGCGCAAGCGAGGGCTGCTGCCGACGGCGGAGAAGTCGGCCTGGAAGCTGGCACGGGTGCTGGCGGATCATCCGGTGTTCGTGAGGGCGCTGGCGCGCTTCCTGTCGGCGGGCCACCGGATCGTGTACGTGATGGGCAACCACGACCGCGAGATGCACTTCACGGGCGTGCAGCGCGTGCTGCTCGACGCGCTGGCGCAGGCGGCCGCGGCCGAGGGCGGGAGGTTCCCGCCGGAGGCGGTTCGGTTCGAGCCCTGGTTCTACTACGTACCGGGGGAGATCTACGCCGAGCACGGCCAGCAATACGACTACTACAGCTCCTTCAAGCACGTATTGTCGCCCGTGGTGCAGACCCGCTCGGGGCCGATGATCGCCCTGCCGATGGGGGACCTGGCCAACCGGTACCTCATCGGCGTGATGGGGTTCTTCAATCCCCACGCGTCGGACTTCATCCTCAATGTGTTCCGGTATCTGAGTCATTGGCTCCGCTACTATGCGTTCAGCCGTCGCAGCCTGGTGGTCAACTGGATCTGGGGGAGCTTTCTGGTGATGGCCCAGCTGCTGCTGCTCAAGAAGCGCGTGCACCAGCGGCCGGTCAACTACGATGCCTGCCTGTCCCACGCGGCGCGGCGCGCCCGCCTGCCCGTGGCCAGCGTGGCCGCCCTGGGCGAGCTGCAGCCCCCTCCGATCACCACGCGCTTCTTCCGCGTTGCGAGGGAGTTCTGGGTCGACCGGCTGGTGGTCGCCTCGATCATGACCACGAGCACGATCTCGCTGGCCCTGCTGCCCGTTCCTCTGTGGCTCAAGCTCATGGTGCCCCTGTCGAGCTTCCCGCTGCTGTATTTTATCTACGAGTGGCTGGTCAAGGGCGACACCATCTTCACGGTGGAAAAGGAGATCCCCGCGGTCGCGCGTCGCATCGCGCAGCTGCTCGGCGTCAAGGTGGTGACCTTCGGGCACACGCACGTGCCGCGGGTGGTGCCCCTGGCCAAGGGCGTGTCATTCGTGGACACCGGAACGTGGGCGCCGATGACCTCCAAGCTCGAGACGGCCGGGGCGATGCCCGGATTCCGCAACTACCTGCGCGTGCGGTTCCGCGGCGGCGAGGCCAGCCTGCGCCTGGATTCGTGGGAATCCGCGGGCGAGCCCGGCGTGCCGTCGAAGAGCGTGGCGATCGCGTCGTAGGGGGAACGGGGAACGGGGAACTAGGAACTAGGAACTAGGAACTAGGAACTAGGAACTAGGAACTAGGAACTAGGAACTAGGAACTAGGAACTAGGAACTAGGAACTAGGAACTAGGAACTAGGAACTAGGAACCGCGGCTCGTTGGGCCGAAGGACCGAGCGATACAGGCGCGCCACGGCGGTCGGGTCGCGGGCCCGCATCGCAATCCCCGACGAGCACAAGAATCCTAGCACGCAGTCGCGCGATCCGCAACGGCTTGACTTGCCGGCTAGCAGCGGTCACGTTGCGTGGCGCACCAGCGTCGAAGGGAGAGCGAATTGACGAGTGACGCCTCGCAGCTGCCGCCCGAATGGATCGCCGTTCTTCACGAGGAGCAGGAGCTGTTGGCGCGGGCGCGGGAATCGATTGCGCGGGCGGCGGCGGCCGCCTCGCGGCCAAGGCCCCCGAGCGAGCTGCGCGATCTCGACGCGCTCCGGGCCTTGCGCGACGAGGCCATGCGCGCCTCGGAGGACGACCTGCCGGGGCTGTTGCACGAGATGAGCGTCCGGCAGCGGCTGCTCGAGCGCCCCGCGGTGCAGGCCCTGCCCGACACCGACGAGCCCTACGTGGCCCATCTTCGCGTGCGCGAAGGTGCCGTGCGCAAGGATTACCTGCTCGGGCGCGTCAACCACCTCGATGGGTCGTCCGGCGTGCGCATCGTGGATTGGCGGGTCGCGCCCGTGGCGCAGATCTTCTATCGCTATCGGGAGGGCGACGAGTACGAGGAGACGTTTCCGGGCCGGGTGGCCGAGGGGGTGGTGGAAGCCCGTCGCGTGGTGGTGATCGACAAGGGTGAGCTCACGCGGGTCATCGGCGACGAGCTGGCGCTCGAGCGAGATGCGCAAGGCCGATGGCGCAGCAGCGAGCACGACGCCGTCGCGATGCGGGCAGGAGGCGCGGGGCATGCCGCGCGCCCCGGGATTCTGGGCGTGGGGGCGGGGTTGGCCGGAAGGGCTCGTGACGCGGACGTGACCGCGCTGCTCGACGCGGACCAGTACGAGGCGATCTCGGTGCCGGCGGACCAGCCGCTGCTGGTACTGGGCACGGCGGGGAGCGGCAAGACCACCGTGGCGCTGCACCGATTGGCACGTATCGCGACGGCCGACCCTGCGGGCTATCCGTTGGCGAGCACGGCTGTCGTGGTGCCCGAGGAGGGGCTTGCGCGGCTGTCGCGACGGCTGCTGGCGCCGCTGGGAGTCGGCGCCGCGCAGGTCCACACGGCGGAGCGCTGGGCCGTGGAGCTGGCGAGCGCCGTGTTCGGCGAGCTGCCCCGGCTGTGTACGGACGCCCCCGCGCTGGTGGTGGGTCTGAAGCGCCATCCGGCGCTGCACGACGCGCTCCAGCAGCGTTTCGCCAGGCTCAAGGCGTCGAATGCCAGGCTTGCGGTGCTGCGCCGCAGGCTGGCCGAGCTGCTGACGGACCGGGCGTTTCTCGGCGAGGTGGTCGAGGCGTCCCGCGGCGGACTACCACGTAGTGCGGTCGAGGAGACGGTACGGCACACGATGTTGCAGCTCGCCGATCCGGTGGACAAGCAGCTTCGATCGATCGTGGTGCCGGAGATGAAGCGGGCGCTGGACGGCCGGGCGATCGAGGACGGGACACCGGAGGAGCTGGCCGGTACGATGGATATCGAGGACCTGCCGATTCTGCTGTTCCTGCGAGCCTGGCGCGCCGGAATCGAGGTGCCGCCCTATGCGCACGTGGTGCTCGACGAGGCCGAGGACCTGTCGCTGTTCGAGCTGTTCGTGATGGGCAAGCTGCTGGGAGAGCGGCCGTCGTTCACCCTGGCGGGCGACGAGGCGCAGCAGACCACCTCGAGCTTTGCGGGCTGGGAGCGGAGCCTGGGGCAGCTGGGGGCAAGGGATGTGGCGACCTGCCGGCTGGGGCTGTCGTATCGGTGTCCGCAGCCGGTGGTAGACGTGGCGCGGAGGCTATTGGGGAGTCTGGCGCCGGAGGGGCCGGCGCGGGCGCGGGGGCAGGGAGCGCCGGTAGGGGTGTTCCATTTCCCGCACGAGGAGCAGGCGTATCTGTTCGTTGCGCGGGCGCTGGCGGATCTGCTGGATCGGGAGCCCAGGGCGTCGGTGGCGGTGGTCGCGCGCGGGGCGGAGGCGGCGTCGGAGTTCTACGAGCTCGTGCGGGAGCTGCCGCGGTCGCGCCTGGTGCTGGAGGGCGACTTCAGCTTCGAGCCGGGGCTGGACGTGACCGATGTGGACGACGTGAAAGGGCTGGAGTTCGACTATGTGGTTGTGCCCGACGTGTCGGCCGCGGCGTACCCGGAGACGGACGACGCGCGCAGGCGCCTGCACGTGGCGGTGACGCGCACGTCGCACCAGCTGTGGATCGTGTCGAGCGGGGAGCGGTCGCCGCTGGTGGGGGAGGAAGCTTCCCATCCCCAGACGGTCCCGTCTTGGTAGGGTCACGAGGCCGCCGTTCTCAAGGACGTCGCCGACCGTGCGGCAGACGCGCGCTGCGCTGCGGTCAGCCGCCGTGTGCCGCGCGCGACCGAACCGATACGCGGGGCTGCGCGCCTGTGGACCTTCAGCGGGCCATCTTCATGATCGTCACGGTCGTGCCATAGGCGGCCCAGTACAGTCCTGTGGCATCGACGGCGATGGCTTCTGCCGTTTCCCCTTGCACGAGCATCGTGTCGTCCCCGCCTCCCAACGGCGTTGAGAAGATCTTGGCCCCCATCGGGCTGGGCCAGTACGCGAAGGAGTCATCCACCGCGATGCCGCCGCTCGGGCCATAGACTTGACCCGGCCCCAGCTTCGTCACCGTTCCGTCCAGCGAGACCGCCATTACCGAGCCTGCGCCTCCCGCGATCCAGCTGCCGCAGTATGCGACCGACCCGCGCGCGGCCAGGCCAAACGCAACAGCGCTCGCGTTGCACTTCGGCGAGCCCAGCTTCTTGGCTGAGCCGCCGTCCATTCCCACCGACCACACGCTGCCGTCCGTTGCGTCGATCCAGAAGACATTGCCGCTCGCGGTCGCGACCGCGGTAGGACTTCCCAGCGGGCCGGCGAGCGTCTGCAACGGCCCCGAAGGGAGAACGAACTTGGATACGCTACTATCGCCGACTGTTGTCCATACCAGGTTGGAGCCGTCGGACGCGATGCCCATCGGGTCGTTCAGGTTGTCCGCGAGCCGCGTTGGGGCGCCCCCGGCATCGGGCATGCACCACGCTTCTCCGGTTGCGCCAACCCCCCTGTTCACCCAGCAGACCTGCTCGCCCGCCACCGTGATGCCGTACGCCGACTGGTCCGCAGAAATCACCTCGACGGCGCCGCCGTCCTTGGCTACGCGTGCGACCTGCTCCGTGCCGACGCCCGAGGTTGTGACGTACACGTGCGTTGCGCTGACGGCGAGAGACCTGACGCCGTGCGCATTCACGTCGCCCAGCGCGACTGGCGTCTTCCACGCCGGCGTGCCGGAGGCCTGTCCTCCGCCGCCTGGGGCGCTATCAGACGCCGAGCAGCCGAGGGTCAGCGCAACGCCGAGGCATCCAATCGCCAGAACAAGCGGAGCACGGGTCGCGGTCATGGTGAGCCTTTCATGGGTGCGAGATGTTTTGGGTCGCGCTCGAGCGAGCGATCCGGTTGCCCACGAGGCCAGGCCCGGATTGGACCGTACCGTACACGAACCTGTACAGCTCACCGGAGTACGCCTTGCGGCGTACGCGGTCAAGCTGTAGCAGCGGCGATGACGCGTCAAGATTCGAGCAAGCCGCCGCGGCGGGTGGGCAGGGAAGCCCAGCACAGCTGTTGGCGGTTGTGTTGGCCCAGGTCGGAGCATCCGGCAAGGGGCTGGCATGAGCACGACCGCCGTCCCCCAGGCCAGGCCCGATTGGCAGGACGACTGGCAGCAGCTCTTGAGCTACCAGCCCGAGAACTACGAGCAACTGGCGCGCGAGCACAAGATGCTCGAGGTGCAGTACGGCAACGCGAAGATCAAGACGGCCCAGGACCTGCTGCGTTTCGTCTTCGTTCACGTCGGATGCGACTTGCCGCTGCGGCAGTCCGTGGCTGTCGTGGGAGCCGCAGGAGGTCCCAAGCTGAGGGCGACGCGGCTGCACAAGAAGATGCAGCGTTCGCCGAGCTACCTGGAAGCGCTCATCGCCCGAATGGTTCCGGTCGGCCAAGACGCTCGTCAGCGGGGACTCTCATTCAGGTTGGTTGGGGGCGTTCGGGAGGAGTGTTAGTTCAGTTTCAATCCCCTCGTCAGCGGGGACTCTCATTCAGGTGTCGGTGTGGCTCCGTGGCTCTAGTGGCGGGCCTCGTTTCAATCCCCTCGTCAGCGGGGACTCTCATTCAGGCGAGGGATGCCAGCTCGAGATCACGAGCGTGATGAGTTGTTTCAATCCCCTCGTCAGCGGGGACTCTCATTCAGGACAACGACTTTGGCGAGCGCGATTTGGTGTCCCTGGGTTTCAATCCCCTCGTCAGCGGGGACTCTCATTCAGGTCCGCGCAGCTGGCGCTGGTCACGCCAGCTGAGGCTGGTTTCAATCCCCTCGTCAGCGGGGACTCTCATTAGAT
>JAJZQG010000337.1 GCA_021847645.1 Myxococcales bacterium | reverse complement strand
GGCGCGAACGCGTCCCAATAATGCGCCGGCCTCGAAGGAGGTCACTGTCTGTCGCAACGCCCGGCGCGCACCGGACATCGAGCTGTCAGGAGGTCGTCGAGCGTCGCCCATCGTGGATTTCAGAGCTTCAGAGCGGCTCGCAACAGATAGCCGACGGAAGAAGTTCCATGGATGGTCGTTCGAGTCGCTGTTTGGATCTGGCTTGGGAGACTTGTTGAGGAACACGCATGTCTAGACGACTCCGTGCAGGGCTGGTTGGGTTCGGTTTCATCTCGCAGAATGGTCACACTCCCGCGTACCTCGAGCGGCGCGACACCGTGGGCGATATCGATATCGTCGCGGTCGCCGACATTTGCGAAGCCCGTCGACGCCTGGCGCAAGAGCTGATTCCCGGCGTCCGCGTCTACCCCGACCATGAGTCGATGATTTCCGCCGAGGCAGGCCGCCTGGACTTCGTCGACATCGCCACGCCGCCGTCCGACCACCCGCGCATCGCCCACGCGGCATTCGACGCTGGGCTTCACGTGCTGTGCGAGAAGCCGATGGCCACGACCGACGCCGACGCGCGCTCGATGCTCGAGCATGCCAGGCGCGCACGTCGCGTGCTGTTCCCGGTCCACAACTACAAGCACGCGCCGGTCGTCAAGGCCATCCGCAACGCGCTCAACACGCACCCCATCGGCAAGATCCAGCTCGTCACGCTGGCGACCTACCGAACCACGCACGCCAAGGGAGTGCCCGAATGGCGGCCCGATTGGCGTCGCGAGCGTCGCTACTCCGGCGGCGGCATCGCGATGGACCACGGCGCGCATACCTTCTACCTCGCGTTCGACTGGCTCGGCGCCTACCCCCTGGCCGTGTCCGCCACCGCTGCCACCATCGGCGACTACGACACCGAGAGCACCATCTCGTGCAACCTGCGCATGCCCACGGGGACCGTGGTCGCCAGCCTCACGTGGAATGCGGGCTTCCGCAAGGTCATCTACACCATCCACGGCGAGCGCGGCGGCATCCGCGTCGAGGACGACGAGCTGGAAGTCACCACCATCCTCGGCCCCAACGGAGCCAGCGGCCCCCAGACCCGCTCCGAACGCTTCGTCGTTCCCTCGCTCTGGAAGGACGCGTCCCATCGCGCCTGGTTCAACTCCCTGTTCGACGAGTTCAAGGCCGCCATCGATCGAAACGACTTCGTGGGTCGCGACGCGATCGACGCGTATATGTGCGTCCGAACCATCACCTCGGCCTATGCGTCGGCCCAGTCCGGATCGCGTGAGATCCCGACGGTGGCAGACGCGGGCCTTGCCTTGCAGGGCACTGCGTGAGCGACCTGGCCTGCTCGGTAGCGCTCGTCTCGTTGGCCGCCGTCATCGGACTGCTCTATGGCGTGCGGTCGCTGCTGCGCGGGCGTGCACACTACCGCCGCGTCGAGCAGGACGGCGGCAGCGCGCTGCTGGGCAAGGGCGTGATGGACGCCGGCTACTGGTCGCTTCAGCCCGTCGGAAACGCCCTGGTGCGTCTGGGCGTCCCGGCCAACGCGGTCACCGGCGCGTCCCTGGCGTTCGGCATTCTCGCGGGTGCCGCGGTCGGCCTGGGACGCATGGGCCTCGCCGCGATCCTGTCGACCGCGGCAGGCCTGTGCGACTCGCTCGACGGCCTGGTGGCGCGCAACTCCGGCGTGTCGTCCGACGCTGGCGAGATGCTCGACGCCGCGATCGACCGGCTCGTGGAGTCGGCCTTCCTGGTGGGTCTCGCGGTGTACTTTCGCGATCGTCCCGTCGTGTTCATTCTGGTGCTCCTGGCTCTGCTCGGCTCATTCATGGTCAGCTACACCTCGGCCCGGGCCGAAGCGTTGCATGTCCCTGCGCCCAGGGGCGCGATGCGTCGCGCTGAGCGGGCGGTGTACCTGGCGACAGGAGCCGGCTTCTCTCCCATCTTCGACGCGCTCTCGAGCAGGCTGCCGCACGCGCTTCAGATCCCCCAGTTGCCCATGGTGGCGGCCGTTGCCATGGTGGCTGTTGTGGCGAACGCTTCGGTGATAAGCCGCGTCCGTCAGATGGAGCGCTCGCTGGCGGAGCAACGCGGAGACGTCGAGGCGACCGAGCGTGACGCGCACGGGTGAACCCCTCCGAGCGCGCACAATCCGTCAGCCGTCCCGGTACGCGCAACGGGCAACGCAACCCCTTGATCCCGGTCGGGCCGTGATCGAATGATGCCCGGCGGCATGACCCCCAACAACGAGGCGCCTGTGAACGAATCGCAGCCCAAAAACCAGCACGTCGAGTTGAAAACACAGATTCCCGGACCTCGGAGCCGGACCCTGCGCGAGCGCGAGGACGCTCACCTTGCCCCCGGCGTACAAGGCTATGCGGTCACCGCCGGCGTCGTGGCCGACTTCGCACGGGGAAGCGCCATTACCGACGTCGACGGCAACACCTTCCTCGACCTGATCGGCGGCATCGCGGTCAACGCGCTCGGGCACTCGCATCCGCGGATGGTCGAGGCCCTGTCCGCCCAGCTTCAGCACGTGTCGGTCGGCTCATTGACCACCCAGGCACGGGTCGATCTCGTCGAGCGCGTCGCCTCCCATGCCCCGGCCCCCGGCGTGCACCGCGTGCAGCTGTATTCGAGCGGCGCCGAAGCCGTCGAGAGCGCGCTGCGCCTCGCCCGCTGCTACACCGGCAAGCACGAGCTCGTCAGCTTCTGGGGCGGCTTCCACGGCAAGACCATGGGCGCCTTGTCCCTGATGGGCTCGCCGGCCAAACACGGCTATGGTCCCCTGCTCGCCGGCGTCCACCAGCTGCCCTATGCCGATTGCTACCGCTGCCCCCTCGGCTCCACCCATCCGGCTTGCGGCCTCGCGTGTGTCGAGCTCGCGCGCAAGCAGCTCGAGGCCTCTCGCACCGGCGGCATCGCGGCGTTCATCGCCGAGCCCATGCAGGGCACGGCCGGCAACATCGTGCCCCCGGCCGATTTCCTTCCTGCCGTGGCCTCGGTCGCCCACGATCTCGGCGCGCTGTTCATCGCCGACGAGATGATCACCGGATTCGGCCGCACGGGCCGCTATTGGGGAGTCGACGCCAGCGGCACCCGCCCCGACATCGTGACCATCGGCAAGGCCTTTGGCGGCGGCTTCCCCTTGTCGGGGCTCATCACCACCGACGAGATCTCGCAAGCAGAGCCCTGGTCCAAACCCTCCGGCTCGTCGTCGAGCTACGGAGGAAACCCCCTGGCCTCCATGGCCGGCTCCACGGCCCTTCGCATCATCGACGAGGAACGTCTCGTCGAGAACTCGCGCGTCGTGGGGGCCATGATGCTCGAGAAGCTCGTGCCCTTCCAGGAGCGATATCCGTTCGTGGGCCACGTACGCGGCTCGGGCTTGTTCATGGGCGTGGAGATGGTGCGCGACAAGAAGACCAAGGAGCCGGTGAGCTCCGCGGCAGCCGGACGCATCTACCGCGAATGCATCCGGCGCGGCCTGCTGACCATGGCCTACTCACCCCACTTCCGCCTGCAGCCTGCACTCACCATCGACGAGGCCACCGCCGGCAACGCCCTGGCTATCCTGCAGGAGGTGTTCGACCTGGCCGAGCGCGAAGGCTTCTGGAGGGACTGAGCCGTGGACAGGCTCTGGGCCCATATGAAGCGACTCTGGCCGCGCGGCACGCTGCTGCCGGCCGCGCCGTTCGTGCTGTGGTGCACCTATGGCCTCATGCACGGCGAGGTCCGTCGCTGGGACCTGTGGTTTCCCCTGATCGGCACGCCGCTGCTCGCCTACACCAATGAGCGCACCAAGCGCGTCCTGGTCGGCATGTATCCCGTCTTCCTCGTCGGCGTGCTCTACGACTCCATGCGCTTCGTGCAGAACGTGGGCCTGTCCGCGTCCACCGTGCACACCTGCGACCTGCGCAATGCGGAGCTCGCCTTGTTCGGCGTCGGCTCCGGCGCGGCCAGGATAACCATTGGCGAGTGGCTGCAGGCGCATTCGTCGCTTCCGCTCGACGCGCTCATGAGCATCCCGTATGGCACGTACATCTTCGTGGCCCTGGGCTACGGCCTGTACCTGTACTTCCGCGACTTCACGGGCTTGCAGCGCTACGCCTGGAGCTTTCTCATCCTCAATGCCCTCGGGTTCCTCACCTATCACATCTTCCCGGCCGCTCCGCCCTGGTACGTGCACGAGCACGGCTGCGTGGTCGACCTGACCACCGCCGCGAGCGCTGGACCGCACCTCAACCGCATCGACGCCCTGCTCGGCTTCCGCTACTTCCACGGCTTGTACGGCCGCGCCCATGACGTCTTCGGCGCTATTCCATCGCTGCACGTCACCTACCCGATGCTCATTCTCATGGTGGGCTGGCGCCGGCAGCGTTGGCTGTTCCGAAGCGCTGCCATCGTCTTCTTCTTGATGATGTGCTTCGGCGCCATCTACCTCGACCATCACTGGTGCATCGACGTGATCGTGGGCCTGGTCTATGGCGGAAGCGTCTATGCCGCAGTCCGCTGGTTCTTCGCACGCAAGGAGAATCACGTGCCCGTTGCGGTCGAAGACGACATCGTGGTCGCCAGCGTCGGACGAAACACTGGCGCCTGAATCGCCCGGGTAGGTATCGATTCTTGCCTCGGGCGTGCGACTCGCTCCGAACTCCGATCGCACCGCGCTCGCGCTCGGCGTAGCGCGACGTCCGCGTCGTTCAGCGCTTCGAGCCGCCGTCCGGGCGATCCTGCGTCGCATCGGTCATCGCCCTTCGCATCCGATGCACCGACTCCGGCGGCAGGGTGGCCTGCACGTCGTCGGCCCCGTGCCGTGCCACGTCCTGCGCCAGCAGGCGCGGCTGATCCATGCGTCGTTCCTGGACCCGGCGGATCCGGCACGTTGCCCGGTGCATCGACTGACGCGTCCGCTCCGCCGGACGCACCGGCCGTTCGTACTTCTCCGAGGCCAGACGCATGAAGGCTCGGCAGCTCACGTGCAGCCGGGGGGCCAGCAGGCCGATCAAGGCCGTCATCACGCGATACAGCCAGCCGGGACGGCGGACACGAGGTCTGATCAAGCCTCTCATGACTCCGCCCACTTCCTCTGAAGGCAAGCCCGCGGCGACTGGCGCGCGCGGTACAGGAACACGGCCAGGCTGTCGCGCGAGATTCCAGCGGCCTCGCACGCCGCCTCCGGATCCATGTCGTCGAGCTCCCGCAACACGAACGCCAGATACGGGCGTTGGCAGCCGGCGGAAGCTTGATGGGTCACTCGGCCTACGGCGCGGTCCTCGAAGCCGTCTACGGGCTTCGCCACGACATCCTCGGCCACGTCCACCTCCCCTCCAGGGCGTGAGCTCCCCTCCCTGCCGCATGAGCTCCTGCCCCCAGCCAACGCTCGAACGAACGGCGTGTCAATCAAAGCATCAGTCGGCCGCCGCTCGCGGAAATGTAGGCCCCCGTGACGAACCGCGCGTCGTCCGAGACCATCATGAGCACCGCCCCGGCGATATCCTCGGGCAGCCCGTTACGACGCAGCGGCGCGCTCCTGGCCGACATTTCCTTCGCGGCCTCCGGAAGCCTGGAGGTGGCGTCCGTCAGCGTCAGCCCCGGCGCCACCACGTTCACGCGAATGCCCTTGGGTCCCAGCTCGTGCGCCAGGCTCTTCATGAACCCGTCGAGCCCCGACTTGGCCGTGGTGTGCGCGATGAACCCGTCCCCCGGGTGCCGCGACAGCCCGCTGCTGATCGCCACGATGGCCCCGCTCTTCTTCTCCACCATCCCGGGCACCACCGCCCGCGCCGCGAAGAACGCCGCCTTCAGCTCCCCCACCAGCTTCTTCTCGAACGCGTCCCACGGATACTCCAGAAACGGCACCGTCGGAAAGCTCATCGACGCGTTGATCACCAGCGTGTCGACAGGCCCGAACGCCGCACTCACCTTCGCCACCATCGCCTCGACCTGCGCCTTGTCGCAAGCGTCGGCCTGCACCGCGATGGCCTTGCCGCCCGCGGCCTCGATCTCCGCAACCACCTTTCGCGCCGCTGCCTCGCTCTGATGGTAATTCACGCACACCCGCGCGCCCTCCGCGGCCAGCAGCTTCACCGTCGCCGCGCCGATTCCACGGCTCGCACCCGTCACCAGCGCTACTCTGTTGTCCAATCGTCCCATGTATTCCTCCGCGTCGGTCCTTTGCCGTGCTATCCGCCCACGTCGCTCGGCCGGCGTCAACGCCCGTGCCGCTCGTCGTTTACACAACCTTTACGACAGCCCCGCGCGACGCGACGCACAATCCATCTGGCTCGGTTTCCTGCAGTTCGCAGGGCGAGCCGCTCACACCATGGCCATCTCCCGACGCTTTCGAAGCCCGTCTTCGGCCACCTCCGGCGAGCCGCGCGCGCGTGTCGTGGACCGGTTGGTGATCCATCCCGACGCCCTGGACTTCCGCACGCTGTGCGAGCGCGCAATCCGCCCCGAGACGCGATATCTCGTACTCGACCTGGACCGCACCTTCCATTTCGGGCGCAACCTGGGCGAGCTCCTGGGCTGGGAGCTGTGCGCCTATGCCGCTTACGGCCCGGACTACCTGCGCGCCCGGCGCGACTCCCGCAAACCTAGCCGCTTCCTGTTCGACTGGTCACGCCCCTGGGCCATGTCCCGGTATCTGGCCCGCGGCGCCCGCCTGTGGGCCTATCCAGGCCTGCTCTACTTCTTCATGGTCAAGCTCGGTACCCGCATCGGCCCCATGCGCCGCTGGCTCTATCGCAGATTCGGCGTCGATCCCATCGAGGCCGTGCAGCAGGTCCCCCGCACCGCCCTCATGCACCACCTGTCCGACGTGCCCATGGACACGCTGCGCGAGCTGGCGCGCGACATCTGGGTTCGATTCCAGGGCGATCAGGTCATCCAGGCCGCCGACCTCGCCTGGCTCCGCGAGCGTTGCCCGGACCTGCGCATCATCATCAGCAGCGCCTCGCCCCAGCCCGTGCTCGAAGCCGTCGCCGCCGAGCTGCACGTCGAC